>JBGOTT010000171.1:0-8573 GCA_041476585.1 Gammaproteobacteria bacterium
CTTCACCTGCTTCCCGCCCCAGAGTTCCTCGAGGTTGTAATAGCTGCGCACCGTCGGGTGCATCACGTGCACCACCACGTCGCCGAGATCGACCAGCACCCATTCGCCGCCCAGGCCGCCTTCAGTGCCGCGCGCCTTGACGCCCAGTTGCCAGAGCTTGTCGGCGACGTGTTCGGCAAGCGCCTTGACCTGGCGCGAAGAATCGCCGCTCGCGATGACCACACGGTCGAACAACGGCGAAAGCCGCTCGACGTTGAACACCACGATGTCGCGCCCCTTGACATCTTCGAGCGCGTCGACCACGGCGCGCTGCTTCTTACGGATTTCCATAGAGGCCGTTGAGGAAAATGTATTCGAGAACCGCCGGCGGCACCATGTCGCGCGGAACGTCGCCGCGCTCGATGCGCGCGCGAACCTCGGTCGAGGAGATCGCCAGCGGCTCCATCGGCACCTCGATCACTGCGCCGGCGCTGCGCGAGCGCCAGTGCGCGCCTGGCGTGCAATGGCGTCGCGCATGCTCCATGGTCAGCGCGTCGCGTATGTCCGCTTCGAGCGACCAACCCGGGCGCGCGAACACCGCGAGGTGCGCGAGCGCAAACAGATCCTGCCAGCGATGCCATGTCCCGAGCCGCGCGTACTGGTCGCCACCGATCAGCAGCACCAGCGCTCGCGCATCGCCGTGCTCGCAGCGCAACTCGAGGAGCGTGTCGACCGTGTAAGCCGGAGTGGTCTTCGCGAGCTCGCGCGGATCGATGGCAAAGCGCGCTTCGCCGGCGAGCGCGAGGCGCAGCATCTCGAGGCGCGCGGCGATTCCGGCCGTTGGCGCCGCGCGGTGCGGCGGAACGCCGCTCGGCAGCCAAAGCACGCGCTCGAGCCCGAGCAGGGCGATCGCGCCGTGCGCGATCGCGAGGTGCGCGTTGTGGACCGGGTCGAACGAGCCGCCGAGAATGCCGATTGGCTCGGAATCCATCAGCTGCGCAGTTCTCCGTGGCCGAGAACGACGAACTTCTGCGTGGTCAGTCCCTCCAGCCCCACCGGGCCGCGCGCGTGCAGCTTGTCGGTCGAAATGCCGATTTCCGCGCCCAGACCGTACTCATAGCCGTCGGCGAAGCGCGTCGAGGCGTTGACCAGCACGGAACTGGAATCGACTTCGCGCAGGAACCTGCGCGCGCGCGCCTCGTCCTGCGTGACGATCGCGTCGGTATGCCGCGAGCCGTATTTCTCGATGTGCTCGATTGCGGCGTCGATGCCGCTCACCACCCGGATCGCGACGATCGGCGCCAGGTACTCGGCATGCCAGTCGTCCTCGCTCGCCGGATTCGCACCGGCGATCAGCCGGCGTGCTGCCTCGTCGCCGCGCATTTCGACGCCCTTTGCCCGGTAGATCTCGGCGATCCGCGGCAGCACCGCCGGTGCGATCGATTCGGCCACCAGCAGGGTCTCCATGGTGTTGCAGGTGCCGTAGCGCTGCGTCTTGGCATTGTCGGCGATGCGCACCGCCATGTCCGGATCGGCCGCGTCGTCGACGTACACGTGGCATACGCCGTCGAGGTGCTTGATCATCGCAATGCGCGACTCGCGCGCCAATCGCTCGATCAGGCCTTTGCCGCCGCGCGGCACGATGATGTCGACGTACTCGGTCATGGTGATCAGTTCCCCGACGGCCGCGCGGTCGGGCGTTTGCACCATCTGCACCGCGGACTCGGGCAATCCGGCCGCGGCAAGCCCGGTCGTCACGCACGCGGCGATCGCGCGGTTGGATGCTTGAGCTTCCGAGCCGCCGCGCAGGATGCATGCGTTGCCCGATTTGACGCAAAGCCCGGCGGCATCCGCGGTCACGTCGGGGCGCGATTCGTAGATGATGCCGATCACGCCGAGAGGTACGCGCATCCTGCCGACGTCGATTCCGCTCGGCTGGCGCTGCAGACCGGTGATCGCGCCGACCGGGTCCGGCAGCGCGGCGATGCTCTCCAGCCCTTTGGCCATCGCTTCGACGCCGTTTGCGTCGAGCGCCAGCCGGTCGATGAAGGCGGCGTTCTGTGCGCCGGCGCGCGCCTGCTCGACATCGCATGCGTTGGCCGCCAGCAACTCGGCGCTGCGCGCGCGGATCGCCGCGGCCATTTCAGCAAGCGCGCGGTTTTTCACTGCGCTATCGGCGCGCGCCAGCGCACGCGCGGCCGCACGCGCGCGGCGGCCGATGGCGTGCATGTAAGACCTCAGTTCGGTGCTTGCCTCAAGCGCTGCGTTCATGGGGCAATGATAAGCCCAGTTTCAGGAATTCATCCCACGGGTCGCCGCGCCCGCGCAGCCGGTCGAGCCCCTTGATGATGCGGTCGATCGCCGCGGCGCGCAGCAGCGCCGCTTCGATCGCGGCGCGCGGCAGGCGCCTGACCGCGGCGCGCACCAGCGCTTCCTTGTTGCGCCAGACGCGATTCTCGCGGAACAGCGCATCCTGCGCGCGCCCCGCCGCGAGCCCGGCGTGGATGCGTGCCAGCGCGCGCAACTCTTCGGCAAGCTGCCACAGCACGTAGGTCGGGGCTTCGCCTTCGCTGCGCAGGCCTTCGAGCACCCGGGCGTAGCGCGCCAGGTCGCCCTGCAGCAGCGCCGCGCCGAGCTGCGCCACGTCGTAGCGCGCGACGTCGGCCACCACCTCGCGCACGGTGTCGGGATCGAGCTCGCCCCGCGGGAGCAGCAGAGCGAGCTTTTGCACTTCCTGGTGCGCCGCCAGCAGGTTGCCTTCGACGCGGTCGGCAAGCCACTCGAGCACTTCGCGCCCGGCGCACTGGCCGCATTTTGCCAGCCGCACGCCGATCCAGTCGGGCAGGCGCGCTCGCTCGACGGGCCAGATATCGACCACCACGCCGGCGCCGGCGAGCGCAGTGAACCAACCCGAGGATTGGGTCGCCTTGTCCAGTCGCGGCAACGCGACCAGCGTGGTGCAGTCCGGATTTAGATTCGAGCAGTAACGGGTGATTGCGGCAGCGCCGTCGGCGCCTGGTTTGCCCGACGCAATGCGCAGTTCGACCAGCTTGCGCCCGCCAAACAGCGACAGGTTCGCACCCGCGGCAAGCAGCGCGTTCCAGTCGAAATACCGCTCCGCGATCATCAGTTCGCGCTCCTCGCAGCCCTGCCGGCGCGCTGCGGCGCGCAGCGCGTCGGCAGCTTCCAGAGCGAGCAGCGGCTCATCGCCGTGCACCACGTACAGCGGCGCCAGCGTCTTCGCGAGGTGTGCTTCGAGCTGCTCGCCGCGCAGGTTCAAAGGTTATTGAACCACCGGCTTGGGCGGTGTGGCTGCCGAGATCCGGCGCAGGATCTGCTGCACCATGTCGAGCTGCATTTCGCGGAAGATCTGCGCTTCCTCGAGCTCCTTGGAGAGCACGTCGGTGTCGTTGAAGGTGAAATCGCGCGTGAGGATGATCTGCGATTCCGGAAGGAACTCGCTGCCTTTGCCGTCGTGCACGCGGAATCCGACGCGGTAGCGCAGCTGGAATTCGCGCACCCGGCCGGAGCCCGAAAGCGACAGGATGTTTTTCTCTCTTGCGTCGGCGGTGAACTGCAGGACCGCCTGCGCGAGCTTCTGATCGTCCACCACGCGCGTGCGCGTGCCGGACTGGATGTTGCGCTTCAGGTCGAGGCCGATTCCTCCGGTCGTGTTGGGGATGAACAGGGTCTCGAACGGCAGGGCGGCGGTGCCGCGCAGCTGGAAGCCGCAGCCTGCCAGCGCAGTGGCGAGGAGAAGTGCAATGACGAATCGCATTAGACGACGACGTTGATTAGGCGGCCCGGCACGACGATGATCCGCTTGATTGCTTTTCCCATCAAATATTTCTTCGCCACCTCGCTCGCCTTGAGCAGCGTTTCCAGGGCGCTCTGGTCGGCCGCCTTCGGCGCGCGCAGATTGCCGCGCGTCTTGCCGCCGATCTGTACGACGTAGTCAATTTCCTCCTGCTCCAGCGCCGCCGGCTCGGGGTCGGGCCACTTTTCCTGCATGATGTCGCTGCCCAAGCCGAGTTCGCGCCACAGACGGTGGCAGACGTGAGGCGTGATTGGCGAGAGCAGGCGAAGCAGGATCGACAAGCCTTCCACAGCGACGGGTTCGCTCCGACCGGCGGAGAGGCGCTCCAACGCATTCAGGATCTTCATCGCCGCTGAGGCCACGGTATTGAACTGGTGTTTCTGCACGTCGTAGTTCGCCTGCTTTAGAACCGAATGGATTTCAAATCGAGTGGCCTTTTGCAATCCAGCCGCCACGGTTGTACCGAGCTGATCAAAACTCGCGCAATAGCTCCACAGCCGCTTGAGAAACCGATAAGAGCCCTCCACGCCCTCGTCCGACCACTCCAAGGTGCTGGTCGGGGGCGAAGCAAAGATTGCGAAGAAACGCGCCGTGTCCGCACCGTACTTCTCGATCAGCGCCTGCGGGTCGACTCCGTTGTTCTTCGACTTCGACATGGTGCCGATGCCGTCGTAGACCACGTCCTTGCCGTCCCGGGTCTTGGCCGCAAGGATCCTGTCCTTGGAATCGCGCGCCACCTCGACGTCGGCGGGATTGATCCACTCGCGCCGCCCGCTCGCGTCGCTGTAGTAGGACTCGGCGAGCACCATGCCCTGGGTCAGCAGATTGGAGAACGGCTCGGAAACGCCGGGCAGCAGGCCTTCGTCGCGCATTACGCGCGTGAAGAACCGCGAGTACAGCAGGTGCAGGATAGCGTGCTCGATGCCGCCGATGTACTGGTCGACCGGCATCCAGTATTGCGCGCGCTGGTCGACCATTGCCCCGTCGTTGCCCGGGCAGCAGAAACGCGCGAAGTACCACGACGAATCGACGAAGGTGTCCATGGTGTCGGTTTCGCGCTTCGCGGGCTTGCCGCACGCCGGGCACGCACACTGGTAGAACGACGGCAACTTCGCCAGCGGATTGCCGCTGCCGTCCGGAACCAGGTCTTCGGGCAGCACCACCGGCAGCTGCTCGTCGGGCACCGCGACGTCGCCGCACGCCGGACAGTGCACGATCGGGATCGGGGTGCCCCAGTAGCGCTGGCGCGACACGCCCCAATCGCGCAACCGCCACTGCACCTGCTTGTCGCCGAGCCGGCGCGCTTTCAAATCGGCGGCGATGGCGTCGGTCGCCCGCGCGTAGTCGAGGCCGTCGTATTTTCCCGAATTGATGCAGGTGCCGTATGCCGCGTACTCCGGCCGCCACGGCGGAGGCACGTCGTCGCCCGCCGGACGGCGGATCACGCAATTGATCGGCAGGCCGTACTTGAGCGCGAAGGCGTAGTCGCGCTCATCATGCGCCGGCACGCCCATCACCGCGCCGTCGCCGTAGCCCATCAGAATGTAATTGCCGACCCACACCGGAACGCGCTCGCCGGAGATCGGGTGCGTGACGTGCAGGCCGGTGGCCGCGCCCTTTTTTTCCTGCACCGCGATCTCCGCTTCGGTGACCCCGCCGGCGCGGCACTCCGCAATGAAAGCGGTGACCGCGGGGTTGTCTTTCGCGGCGTGTAGTGCCAGCGGATGCTCGGGCGCCACCGCGCAGAAGGTGACGCCCATGATCGTATCGGCGCGGGTCGTGAAGACATGCAGGAGCTTGCGCTCGCCGCCAATCTCGTACGGAAAGCCGAAGCGCACGCCTTCGCTCCTGCCGATCCAGTTCTTCTGCATCAGCTTGACCGGCTCCGGCCAGCCGCTCATGCGGTCGAGCTCGGCCAGCAGTTCCTCCGCATACGCAGTGATGCGCAGGAAGTACATCGGAATTTCGCGCTTCTCCACCAGCGCGCCGGTGCGCCAGCCGCGCCCGTCGATCACCTGCTCGTTGGCGAGCACCGTCTGGTCGACCGGGTCCCAATTCACCACGCCGGTCTTCTTGTAGGCGAGGCCCTTGCTGAACAGGCGCGTGAACAGCCACTGGTTCCACTTGTAGTACTCGGGGTGGCAGGTAGCGAGTTCGCGCTCCCAGTCGAGCGCGAAGCCGAGCGACTTCATCTGCCGCTTCATGTATGCGATGTTGTCGTAGGTCCACTTGGCCGGCGGCACCCTGTTGGCCATCGCCGCATTCTCTGCCGGCAGGCCGAACGCATCCCACCCCATCGGCTGAAGCACGTTCTTGCCACGCATCCGGTGGTACCGGGTGAGCACGTCGCCGATCGTGTAATTGCGCACGTGCCCCATGTGCAGCTTTCCCGACGGATAGGGGAACATGGAAAGGCAGTAATACTTGGGCCTGGACGCGTCCTCGAGCGCGCGGAACGAACCGGCGCCGTCCCAGAACCCCTGGGCTTCGCGCTCGATGCTTTGCGGATCGTAGCGGTCTTGCATTGCGCGCTCGCCGGCGTGGCGTAGTTGGCAGAAACGGTGGATTATAGACAAGCGCGCATCCGGTTCCGGCGCTGCGCCGTAAAAGCAGGCGTCGGACAGATCGAGGGGGGGTTGCAATGAAGCGTTTGCCGATGATCGTGCTCGCTGCCGGGCTTGCGCTGGGGGCGAGGGTTGCGCTGGCGGCCCCGGCCGCGATGGTCGAGGGCGTGCAGATGCCGGCCTGGGTGGAGCGCGATGCCAACGGCGTGCCGCTTGCGCCTGGTATGGAACTGAAAGGCGGCGACGAGCTGCGCACCGGCGCGGGCGCGCGCATCTACGTGAAGCTCTCCGAAGGCAGCCTGGTGCAGCTGGGCGAAAATGCGTCGCTGCGGCTGCAGGATCTTGCTCCGCAGGGCGACGGTTTGTTCAAGGCGACGATGAACGTGCTCGAGGGCGCCTTCCGTTTCACGACGGATGTGCTGAAGAAGGAGCGGCGCCGGGAGGTCAACATCCAGATCCGGACCGTGACTGCCGGAATCCGCGGCACCGACCTGTGGGGAAAATCGACCGAGGACCGCCAAATCGTCTGCCTGATCGAGGGAAAGATCGAAGTCGGCGCGCAGGGCGAGGCGGTGGTGACGATGGACCAGCCGCAGCAGTTCTACCAGCGCGTGAAAGGCAGTACGCTGCCCGTGGGCAAGGTGGCCGACGCCCAGCTCGCCGAGTGGTCGAAGGAGACCGCGATCGAAACGGGGCGTGGCGCGGCGCGGCGCGGCGGCAAATGGAAAGTCACGCTCGCCACCGTCGAGACGCAGGACGCGGCGCTCACGGTGTACGACGCGGTGCGCGCCGCCGGCTATGCAGCGACGATATTGCCGGTGAAGACCGACGAGAAAACGCTCTACCACGTGCGCATCGTGCAACTTCTGTCGCAGGCCGATGCGGAGACTCTCGCGGGGCACTTGCGCGGCAAGTACGGGATCGCCGATCCGAAGGTCTCGGGCTGAGGCGGGCTGTCCTGTTCTGGTAAGGCGGCGACGAGGCACACGCGGCTTATAATCGCTCGTCTTGTCGCTCCATCTCGAACACCTCAATCCCGAGCAACTCGCCGCCGTCACCCTCGCGGATCAGCACGCACTGATCCTCGCCGGGGCCGGCAGCGGCAAGACGCGTGTACTCACCACGCGCATCGCCTGGCTGCTGAAAAGCGGCGCGGTGTCGCCGGCCGGAATACTCGCGGTGACGTTCACCAACAAGGCCGCGCGGGAGATGTTCGCGCGACTCGCCGCGATGCTGGCCGTGAATCCGCGCGGCATGTGGATCGGGACCTTCCACGGCCTGTGCAACCGCATGCTGCGCGCCCATCATCGCGAAGCGGGACTGCCGCAGGCGTTCCAGATCCTCGATTCCGCCGACCAGCTCGCCGCGGTGAAGCGCTTGCTGCGCGCATCGAACGTGGACGAAGACCGCTTTTCGCCGAGGGAGGTGCAGTATTTCATCAACGCGCGCAAGGAAGAGGGCATGCACGCCGGCGAGGTCCCCGCAGCGGACGACATAACGCGCCGCCAGGCCGAGTTGTACGCCGCCTACGATGCGCAATGCCAGCGCGAGGGCGTGGTCGATTTCGCGGAGTTATTGCTGAGGAGCTACGAGTTGCTGCGCAACAACGAGATCCTGCGCGAGCACTACGCCAGCCGCTTCCGCCATATCCTGGTGGATGAGTTCCAGGACACCAACCGCCTGCAGTACCGCTGGATCAAACTGCTCGCGGGCCGGGCTGCGTGCGTGTTCGCAGTCGGCGACGACGACCAGTCGATCTACGCGTTTCGCGGCGCGCATGTCGGCAACATGGCCGATTTCGAGCGCGACTTCGGCGTCCAGAAGGTGATCCGGCTCGAGCAGAACTACCGCTCGCACGGCAACATCCTTGATGCAGCCAACGCGCTGATCGCGCACAATCGCAACCGTCTGGGGAAAAACCTCTGGACCGCGACCGGCGAGGGCGAACGCCTGCGCATCTACGAGGGCGAATCCGACGCCGGCGAAGCGCGCTTCCTGGTCGACGAGGCGCAGGCGCTTGCGCGCGAGGGCAGGCGGTTCGCCGATATCGCGATCCTGTATCGCTCGAACGCCCAGTCGCGCGTGATCGAGCATGCGCTGTTCGGTGCTGGCATTTCCTACCGCGTGTACGGGGGATTGCGATTTTTCGAGCGCGCCGAGGTCAAGCACGCGCTTGCCTACCTGCGGCTGGCTGCCAATCCCGACGAAGACAA
>JBGOTT010000172.1:0-8551 GCA_041476585.1 Gammaproteobacteria bacterium
GCATCGAGCACCGTTTGGGTGATCGGCTGGTTGTCGCCGCGCATCGAGTCGCTCATCACCTGGATCTCGCACGCGCGCTGCAGCGTCCAGTAGGTCGAGAAGGCCTCGGGCACGCTCGGGCAGGCGACCAGCAGCCCGTGATTGCGCAGGATCAGGACCGGTTTCGCGCCGAGGCTCCCGACCAGGTGCGGTTGCTCGCCTACGTCGGTGCTGATGCCTTCGAAATCATGGTATGCGACTTCGCCGAACAGGATGGCGCTGTAGAAATTGTCGTAGCGCAGGCCGTCTTTCTTGCATGAGACGGCGGCGCCCGCAGTGGTGTGCGTATGGATGATGCAGTGCGCATCGTCGCGCGCGGCGTGGATCGCGCTGTGGATCACGAAGCCGGCCTTGTTGACCGGATACTTCGAGGCATCCACGGCTTCCCCGGCCAGATTGACCTTCACTAGGTTCGATGCGGTGATCTCGGTGTACCAGAGGCCGTAGGGGTTGATCAGGTAATGCCGCTCCGGCCCCGGAACGCGCACCGTGATGTGGTTATAGATGAGTTCGGTCCAGCCCATCCAGTCGAACAGGCGGTAGCAGGCGGCGAGCTCCAGCCGCAGTTGCCATTCCTCGCCGTCCATCGCGGCAGGCTTCAGGTGCAGCAGTTTTTCGCTTTGGTCCATGGGGGTTGTCCTTTCACGAAAGTTTACTCGCAATCAGCACCGCGTTAGAGCCGCCGAACGCAAACGAATTCGACATGACCGCGCGCAGCTCGACGCTTCGCCTGCCCGTCTGCGGAACGAAATCCAGGTCGCACTCCGGGTCGGGCACGCGCAGGTTCGCGGTAGGGGGCAGCGCGCCGTGGTGGAGCGCGAGCACCGATGCGATGAACTCGACCGCCCCGGTCGCCCCCATCAGGTGCCCATGCATGGACTTGGTGGAACTCACCGCAAGGCGCCGCGCGTGCGCCCCGAACACGTCCTTGATCGCCGCCACCTCGATCCGGTCACCGGCCAGCGTCGCGGTGCCGTGCGCATTGACGTATCCGATGTCGCCGGCGGCGAGTCGAGCGTCCGCCAACGCAAGCCGCATCGCCGCCGCCTGACCCCTTTGCGAAGGCCTGGTCAGGTGGTCCGCGTCGCTCGTGGAGCCGTAGCCGGCAAGCTCCGCATACGCTTTTGCGCCACGCGCGCGGGCGTGCTCAGCCGTCTCGAGCACGACGACGCCGGCCCCTTCCCCGAGCACCAGCCCGCTCCGGTCGAGCGAGAACGGACGGCACGAGGCCGCCGGGTCTTCGGGGTCCTCCGCAGCGAGCGTGCGCAGGGCTTCCCAAGCGCGCATCACCCCGAGCGTCAGCAGCGCTTCGGCCCCGCCGGCGATGGCGAGATCCGCATACCCGTGCCTGATCGCGCGGCACGCTTCGCCGATCGCAACTGCGGACGACGAGCAGGCCGTGGAAAACGTGAGGTTCGGTCCGCGCAAGCCGAAATCGATCGACACATGCGCGGCCGCCGCGTTGTTCATGCCGCGCACGACGGTGTACGGCGACACTCGATCCTTGGCCTCGAGGAAGATATCGGCGTAGCCGGCCTCCATGGTGCGCGCGCCGCCGAGGCCGGTGCCGAGATAGACGCCCGCCCGCTCCCTGCGCGCATCGTCGTCGTCGATGCCGGCATCGCGAATCGCCTGTTTGGCGGCCACCAGAGCGAACTGGCTGAAGCGGTCGAGCAAAGCGAGCTTGGGCTTGGCGAAATGCGCGGCGGGATCGAACTCGACTTCACCGCCGATGCGGACCGCAAGACGCGACGCGAACTCCAGCGACAACCGCCGGATGCCCGATTTGCCCGCCAGAAGATTGGCGAAAAACTCATCCCGGTTGCCGCCGACGGGGCAAATGACCCCGATGCCGGTAACGAGGACTTTTCTCAAGACGCCTCGGTTGCCTTCGCCGCAATCAACTGGTCGACCATGTCGGCGATATCCTGCAACGTGCGCACGGCGGCGCTTGAATTCGAGATGCTGATCTTGAATTCGTCCTCGATCTTGAACAGGCACTCCATGACGGTCAGCGAATCGATGCCGAGTTCTTCAAGCGGCCGGGCGGGGTCGAGCGACGCGGGATCGAGTTCGAGTTCCCTGGCGAGCAGCCGCTGCACGGATTGAAGAGTGTTCATGGATCACATTTTACATGGCATCCTGCGTGTCTTCCCGTCAGGAACATGCAAGTCGCGTGATGCTTGGCAGCTCCCCGCCCGCAGGGCTTGTCTTCAGGCTGGCGCTCGCCGTCGTGCTGGATACGGCCGTGCATATCCTGTGGAAGCTGGGCGTCTCCGAGCTGCCCGGCCCGGCGTCGATCCCGGCGGCGGCCGAGGCGGCGTTGCACCAACCGTTGTTTCTGCTCGTGGCGACCCTGCTGGGATGGCAGCTGATCAATTGGCTGCGCGTGCTCGAAGGCTCCGACTTGAGCTACTCCCAGCCGATCACATCGCTGAGCTTCATCTCGGTTTTCGTACTGTCGGTGCTATATCTCGGCGAGAGCTTCGACGCGCTGAAAGTGTTCGGCATCGTATGCGTGCTCGCCGGCGTATGGTTCATCAGCCGCACGGACCACGACAGCGGCGCCGCAGGCGCGCACCGGCAATGACCGGCGCCGCGATCGGTGTGCTGCTGGTCATCGTGTGCGCGATCATCGAAGGCGTCGCGCAGGTTTTCCTCAAGATGTCGGCGCTGGCGCCCGAGCGCAGGGGAATGTGGATCGGCGCCGGCGTGGTGCTTTTCATCCTTCAGGCACTGATCTATACCGGCGCGTTGCGCTTCATCGAGGTCAGCACCGCCTTTCCGATGGGCAGCATCGGCTTTGTCGTCATCGCGGTCCTTTCCCAGCGGTTGTTGCGCGAACCGGTTACGCGAACCCGCTGGACGGGCATCGCACTGATCATCGTCGGCGTGTCCCTGCTGGCTGCGCGCGCGTGACCGCGTCCGCCTTCTCGGTGCAGTTCGTGGACTCCGAAGCGCAAATCGCGCCTGCGCTGTGGGACGCGTGCTTTGCGCCGCCGATCGAGGGGCGCTGGTGGTACCGCGCGCTCGAGCAATGCGGGCTCGACGGCCAGTTTTCGTTTTTTTACGGCATGATCCGCCGGGACGGCGTTGCGGTCGGCGTGGCGCCGGCTTTCGTCATGGACTTTCCGGTGGCGCTGGTGGCGCCGCCCGGCCTGCTGCCCGTCATCGAGTCGATCGGCCGGGTGTTCCCGTCGCTGGTGCGTCCGCGCACCGTGTTCGTGGGGTCCCCTTGCGCCGATGAAGGCACTGTCGGGATGCTGGCGGATGTGGACCGCAGAGGCGCTCTGCTCGCGCTGCAAAGGGCGCTCGAAGCGCGCGTGCGCGAACTCGGTGCGGCGTTGCTGGTTTGGAAGGATTTCCCGCAATCTTGCGCGTCCGAGCTGGAATGGCTGGCCGAGCAACGGCGGCTCTTCCGGGTCGTCAGCTTTCCGGGCACCATCGTCGAGTTGCCGGGGCGAAGCAGGGAAGCCTATCTTTCGGCGCTGAAGAGCAAACGCCGCTACATGCTCAAGCAGAAACTCAGGCGCAGTCGGGCGTCCGTGGATCTGCGGGTCGAGATCATCCGGGGCCCGGAAGGCCGCACGCTCGACGCGTTGTTCGGATTGTTCTGGCAAACCTACCAGAAGGCGACGACCCGGTTCGAAACGCTCAACCGGAGATTCTTCGAGATCCTCGCAACGCGGCCCGAGTCGCATTTCATCGTGCTGAGGGAACAGTCTTCCGGCGATGCGATCGCGTTCATGCTCTGCTTCGACATGGGATCCCGGATCATCAACAAGTTCATCGGCATCGATTACCGCCGCCCGAGGCAATGGCTGCTGTATTTCCGCCTCTGGGATGCTGCGGTGGACTGGACGTTGTCCCGCGGCGCCGGCGCGATCCAGAGCGGGCAAACCGGATACGCGGCAAAGATCGAGACCGGGCACCGGCTGGTGCCCCTTACGAACTATTGCGCCCACCGCAATGCGCTGGTTCACGCGATCGGACACGCCTGCGCACGGCACATCGACTGGTCGACGCTGGATGACGATCTGGCCGGCTTCATCAAGGCGCATCCGGAGGCCATGCCGGCTGCTGCGAGCGGCCGACTCGCTTGAAGCGGGCCGCTACATGTCGAGCGACTGTTTGGCCCGCTCGATCACGTGCTCTAGCGCGACCGCGGCCAGATCGATCTCCGCGGTGGAAATCTCCAGCGAAGGTGCGAGCGTGATGACGTTCTTGTAATAGCCGCCGATGTCGAGGACGAGCCCCATGTTGTTGCGCGGGCCGACAGGAAGATTACCCTCCAGTCCGATCTGGAACATGCGATCCGCCAGCCGGCGGCTCGGCGTGAACCCGTCCGCCTCGCACATCTCCATGCGCAGCGCCAGGCCGAGCCCGGCGACGTCGCCGACCTGCGCGTGCCTGGACTGGATCTGCCGGATCTTGTCGAGAAAATAGCGCCCTTTTTGCGGCACCGCGCTCTGGTAGTCGCCGCTCGCCAGGATCTTCATGACGGCCAGGCCGGTCGCCGTCCCGAGCGTATTCGAAGCAAACGTCGAGTGCGTCGAGCCGGGCCCGAAGACGCCCGGATGGATGAGTTCCTCGCGCGCCCAGATGCCCGATATCGGGTTCATCCCGTTGGTGAGCGCCTTGCCGAACACGATGATGTCCGGCTGGGCCTCGAAATGCTCCATGGCCCACATCTTCCCGGTCCGGTAGATGCCCATCTGGATCTCGTCGTCCACCAGCAGGATCCCGCGCTGCTTGCAGATCTGCGCGAGCCGCTTGAAGTAATTCCTGGGCGGAATGACGTATCCACCGGTGCCCTGGACCGCTTCGACGAAGAACGCGCCGAATTCGGACCGCCCCGTCTTCGGGTTCCATGCGCCGGTGTACTCGTGCTCGAACAGGCGTTCGAACTCGGCGATGCAGTGGTCTTCGGTCTTCCGTTCGTCGCCGCGGAACGGCGAACGAAACGCATACGGGAACGGAACGAATTGCGCGCGGTCGCCGAACTCGCCGAAGGCCTCCCGGTAACGATACGAAGAGCTGATCGCGGAAGCCGCAAGCGTGCGGCCGTGGTAGCCTCCTTCGAAGGCGAACATGCGCTGCCTGCCGGTGGTTTTGCGCACCAGCTTCAGCGCATCCTCGATTGCCTGCGAACCGCCGACGTTGAACTGCACCCGGCCGTTCATCCCGAAGCCGCGCTCGACGCTCTCGCAGATCATTTCCGCCAGCTCGATTTTTTCCCGGTGCAGGTACTGGCAGGCCAGTTGCGGCAGCTTCTCCGCCTGCCTGCGCATCGCTTCGGTCACCGCGCGATTCGCGTACCCCAGGTTGACGGCCGAATACCACATCTGCAGATCGAGGTAGGCCTGGCCGTGCAGGTCGTAGAGATAGCTGCCTTCGCAGCGATCGAAAATCTTCGGTCTGTCCGCATAGTGAACCGTGTCGCCGTACGAACAGAAGCGGCTCTCCTTTTCGAGCAGCGCAAGCTCTTGTTCGCGGACCGGTGCGGAATGGGAATCGCGTAGCGGTTTGTTCATCGTGGTTCGGAAAACGGTTTGCGCAGGGCCGGACCGGCGGCTAACATGCCAAGACTATCATCATCAATCAGACTTGTTCGCGCCATCGGCGCGCGGGTATCTGATCTTCACACATGGCTGTCGAATGGGCTTGGATCAAGTCGCAGCGCCCGATCGAGCTTGCAGACCGCGGAATCTTCCTGCCCGCCGGCGGCGCATGCATGGTGATGCTGCTGCATGGCCTGACCGGGAGTCCCACGGAACTCGGCTACCTCGCCTACCACCTTCAGTATCGGGGCGGCTACCCGGTGAGATGCCCGCGTCTGGTGAATCACGGCCAGCCACTCGGCGTGCTCGCACGGACGACCTGGAAGCAACTTCATGACTCCGGACGGGAAGCCTTTTTCGAGGCGCGCCAGGCCGCGCGCGAAAAAGGCGTGCCGCTCGTCGTGGGAGGCCTGTCGCTCGGCGCAGTTCTCTCGCTGATGCTCGCGGCCGAGTTTCCGCACGACGTTGCAGGTGTCGCCTGCCTGTCTCCGACGCTGTTCTACGACGGATGGAACGTGCCGTGGTACCACAAGCTCATTGCGCTGGTCGACTACACCCCTTTCAAGTACTTCACCTATTTCCGCGAAGACGAGCCGTACGGCCTGAAGGACGAGGCGCTGCGCCGGAAGATCGCGGCCCAATACGGCAAGACTTCGCTACGCGAGGGCGGCGATCCGGCGGCACTCGGCTACGCGCATTTCCCGGTGCGGCTGTTCTGCGAGATGCGCCGCTTGATCGCGCACTGCAAGAGCCTTCTGCCCGAAGTGACGTGTCCGGTGCTTCTGATCCAGGCCGAACACGACGACATGACCAGTCCGAGGAATTCGCAGTTCATCCTCGACCGGATCAATTCGTCCTGGCGCGAACTGATCCTGCTGAAGCAGTCCTACCATGTCGTGTCGGCCGACCTCGAGCGTGCGACGGTCGCGGTCAATCTGCAGCGATTCTGTGAAACGGTGATCGAATTGCAGCGGCCGGAACCCCCGGCCGATGCGCTGGTGGATGCCGCAGCCAATGCCTGAGCCGGTTCTGTTTTTCGATTTCGACAATACGCTCACACTGGGCGATGTGCTCGACGACGTGATCGCAGAGTTCTCCCCGAACGACGCATGGCGCGAATGGGAACAAGCCTGGGCGGAGGGCCGTATGTCGGCGCGGGATTGCCTGCAGCGCCAGATTGAAAATCTGCGCGTATCGCGCGAAGCGCTGCTTGCGAACCTGGCTTCGGTGCGGATCGATGGTTCGTTCGTAAGCATCCTGAGCTGGGCGCGATTGCGGCAGGTGGAGGTGAACATCGTCAGCGACAGTTTTCTGCCGCTGATACTGCCTATCCTGCGCAGCAACGGCATCGGCGGCGTGCCGGTATTCGCGAACGACCTGGAGTTCTCGGGGGACCGCCTGCATCCGTCCTTCCCGTTCCACGACCCGGCATTCCCGCGATCGGCCAACGCCAAGGCGCGTCACCTCGCGGCCTATCGCGATCACACCATCATCTTCGCGGGCGACGGGCGATCGGACCTCGATGCGGCGCTGGCTTCCGACATCGTGTTTGCCAAAGCCTCGCTCGCGCTGGAACTCGCGGCCCGTTCGGTGCCGTTTCTGCCGTTTGACACGCTTGCCGTGGTGCTCGCATTTCTTGAAAGGATGGAGATTCCGGTTCATGCAGGCAATACAATATAGACTATGGCAGAAGATCGAGCGCCCGCCGTGCAGCGCCGCCTGGCGGCGATCCTGAGCGCCGACGCTGCCGGCTACAGCCGCCTGATGGGCGACGACGAGGTGGCCACGGTGCGCACGCTCTCCACCTGCCGCAATCTGGTGGCCGACATCATTGCGTCGCATCACGGGCGCGTCGTGGACGCCCCCGGCGACAACATGCTCGCTGAATTCGGTAGCGCAGTCGACGCGGTGGAAGCCGCGACCGCGATGCAGGCGCAACTGGGCGCCTGCAACGCCGAGTTGCCCGAGCACCGCCGCATGGCGTTCCGGATCGGAGTCAACCTTGGCGACGTGATCGTCGATGAGGGGCGCATCTACGGCGACGGGGTCAACATTGCCGCGCGCCTGGAGGCGCTCGCGGAAGCCGGGGGCATCTGCATTTCCGGCAAGGTGTACGAGGAGGTCCACCGCAAGCTCGATCTCGAGTTCGAGGACACCGGCGAGCATGAACTGCACAATATCGCCTCGCCGGTGCGCGTCTACCGCGTCGGCAGCAGCGGCAAGCGCGCGCAAGGCCAGGGCGCAGGCGTGCCAGCCAACCCGGCAAAGCCGTCGATCATCGTGCTGCCGTTCACGAATATGAGCGGCGTGGCCGAGCAGGAGTTCTTCGCCGACGGCCTTACCGAGGACATCCTCACCGACCTCTCGCGTTTCCGCGAGCTGTTCGTCATCTCGCGCAACACGTCGTTCAAGTTCAAGGGCCAGGCGGTCGACGTGAAGAAGGTCGCGAAGGAACTCGGCGTGCAGTACGTGATCGAGGGCAGCGTGCGCCGCGCGGGCAACCGCGTCCGTGTCACGGTGCAGCTGATCGACGCCGAAGCGGACCGGCATGTCTGGGCCGAGCGTTATGACCGCGATCTCGAGGACATCTTCGCGATCCAGGACGAAGTGACCTCGTCCATCGTCGCCACGCTGCCCGGTCGCGTGGAGGCTGCCGCGCGCGACCGCGCCGAACGCAAGCCGACGGACAACATGGCAGCCTACGAATGCGTGCTCGAAGCGAAACTCCTGCACCACCGCTCGAACAGGGAAGACAATGCCAGGGCGCAGCAGTTGATCGGGCGCGCGATCGGGCTCGACGCGAAGTATGCGCACGCGCACGCCTGGAGGGCCTGCATCCTGGGCCAGGCATGGGGCTACGGGTGGTGCGCGGACAAGCGGGAGACCGAGAAGGAGATCGAGCGGGAACTCGCGGTGGCCTTGAGGCTCGACGACAACGACAGCGACGTGCA
>JBGOTT010000173.1:0-8518 GCA_041476585.1 Gammaproteobacteria bacterium
CATCCAACGGCCTGGAGGCGCTCGCCGCGATCGAGCGCGAACAGCCCGAAGTCGCGTTCCTCGACATCAAGATGCCCGGAATGAGCGGACTGGAAGTGGCAGCGGAATGCGTCGACCGCCTGGGCGATGCTGCGCCCGCCTGCGTATTCGTCACCGCCTACGACGAATTCGCGCTGAAGGCATTCGACCTCGCCGCGGCGGACTACCTGCTCAAACCCGTGGCGAAGGACCGTCTCGTGCGCGCGGTCGCGCGGCTGCGCGAGCGGCTCGCGCGCCCCGATCCGGCAAGAATCGCTGCGCAACTTCGCACGCTGCTCGGTACCGCCGCGCCCGCCGGGGAACCGTTGCGCCAGATCCGCGCTTCGGTGGGCGACACCGTGCGGCTGATTGCGCTCGAAGAGGTCTGTTACTTCCAGGCGAGCGACAAGTACACCACCGTGGTCACGCGCGAGGGTGAGGCGCTGATCCGCACGGCGCTGCGCGACCTCGCCGTGCAACTGCCTGGCGGCCGCTTCCAGCAGGTCCACCGCTCGACCATCGTCAATCTCGCGGAAGTCGCCGCCGCGGTGAAGGACGAGAGCGGAAGACTCTCGCTCAGGCTGAGGAACCGGAAGGAAACGCTGGCGGTCTCGCGGATCTACGCGGAACTGTTCAAGCCCATGTAAGGCGTTTCAGCTCCGCTCGGCAATCTCCCGCATCCTGCGCATCACCAGCGCGCGCTGGCGGTTCGCCTCCGGCAGCGTGGCAAGATCGACGGGCGGTGCCGTGAGCGGGTAGGCCAGGTGGGTCGCAATCTCGTGTTCGGCGAGCGGTTTCATCGCCTGCTTGCGTTCGAACGCGGCGGCGACGTACGGGGCCAGTTCCGCGCGCTTCTTCGCCTCTCGCGCGGCCTCGCGCGCCTTGAATTCCGGCATCACCTCGGCGGCGAACAGCTCGAGCGACTCGCAGATGTGCTGGTGCAGCGTGCGGCCGCTCTGCTGGATGAACACCGTCTGGTCGACCCCAGCGTCGTCGAACCTGCTCAAGGCTGAGCGGATCTGCTCGGGCGTGCCGATGCATCCGGTGCCGCCGCCGAGGACCTCGGTACCGAGCGCGTCGCGTACGGCGATGTACTTGTTCCAGATGCTGGTCCGTCCCGGCGTGTGGCGGCCGAACGCGTAGTAGTGGCCCAGCGCGAACTGGAAGAAGCGGAAGCCGTCGATGCCGCGGCGCCGCGCCTCCTCCGCGTCGCGATGGCAGGAGAAACCGGCGACCATCGCGATATTCGGGTTCACCGCGTGGCCGATCGGCACGCACTCGCGCTTGAAGGTGTCGTAGTAATCGTTTACCCACGCCTTCGCCTCCGCCGGATCGATGAACGCGAAGGTGAGCGCCCCGATGCCGAGCTGGGCGGCGAGGTGGATGGTGTTGCGGTTCGAACACGCCATCCAGAGCGGCGGGTGCGGGTTCTGCGCAGGCTTCGGCACCAGGTTGCGCACCGGCATCGAGAAATACTTGCCCTGCCAGCCCGGATACGGATCCATCACCAGCATGTTGGCGGTCTGTTCGACGGCTTCGCGCCACATGGCCTGCCGCTCGTTCGGGTCGACGCCGAAGCCCTCGAGTTCGGTGCGCGAGGCGGACATACCGGTGCCCCACTCGACGCGGCCGTTGGAGACCAGGTCGAGCGTGGCGATGCGCTCCGCGACGCGCGCCGGATGGTTGTAGCCTGGCGGCATCAGCACGATGCCGTGCCCGAGCCTGATGCGTTTGGTCCGTTGCGAGGCCGCGGCGAGGAACACCTCCGGCGCCGACGAGTGGGAATACTCTTCCAGAAAATGGTGCTCGACCTCCCACGCGAAGTCGATGCCGAGACGATCGGCCAGTTCCACCTGGTCGAGCGCATCCTGGAACAGCTTGAGTTCGTCGCCGTCCGTCCAGGGGCGCGGCAACTGGTGTTCGTAGAACACGCCGAATTTCATCCTGTCCCCACGGATCTTCGGGCGCAGCTTACCTCATGGTATTCACGACCGGTTCCGGTTTGCGCTTGCTTGAACGGGGTCATCGGGTGCAGCATTATCGCCTGGAGGGGGACAAAACAATGCTCGCGAACCATCGATCTGCCGCCGCGGCGGCGGGGCTGCTGCTCGTGATGTTCACCACCGATGCGGCATTCGCCCAGAAGCACGGCGGCATCCTGAAGATGTACCACCGGGACAGTCCGGCGAGCGCCTCGATCCACGAGGAGGCGACCTTCTCGACCGTCGCGCCGTTCATGGGCGTGTTCAACAACCTGGTGATTTACAAGCAGGACGTTGCGCAGAACACCCTGGACACGATCGTACCCGATCTGGCGAGCAGCTGGTCCTGGAACGCGGACCATACCAGGCTCACTTTCAAGCTGCGTGAAGGCGTCAAGTGGCACGACGGCAAGCCCTTCAGCGCCAAAGACGTCAAGTGCACCTTCGACATGCTGATGGACAAGTCGAGCGCCAAGTTCCGCAAGAACCCGCGCAAGTCCTGGTACGACAACGTGACCGACGTCACCACCAACGGCGATTTGGAAGCCACGTTCAGCCTGAAGCAGCCGCAGCCCGCATTGCTGGCCTTGCTCGCCTCGGGCTACACGCCGCTCTATCCCTGCCATGTCTCGCCTGCAGAAATGCGCACGCGCCCGATTGGCACCGGGCCGTTCAAGTTCGTGGAATTCAAGACCAACGAATCGATCAAGGTGGCGCGCAACCCCGAGTATTGGAAGAAAGGCCGTCCCTACCTCGATGGTATCGAGTACACCATCATCACGAACCGATCGACGGCCATTCTCGCGTTCATCGCCGGCAAGTTCGACATGACCTTTCCGACCGAGGTGTCGATTCCGCTGTTGAAGGACGTGAAGAGCCAGGCACCGCAGGCCGTCTGCAAGGTCGAGCCGACCAACGTCAGCACCAACCTGATCGTCAATCGCGACTCGCCTCCGTTCGACAATGCGGACATCCGCAGGGCGATGGCGATGGCGCTCGACCGGAAGGCCTTCGTCGACATCCTGTACGAGGGACAGGCGGAAATCGGCGGCTCGATGCTGCCGCCGCCGCAAGGCGTCTGGGGGCTGCCACCGGAGATCCTGAGGACCATTCCGGGCTACGCGCCGGACGTGAAGAAGAGCCGCGACGGGGCCCGCAAGCTGATGCAGAAGGCCGGCTACGGACCCGACAAGCGGCTCAAGATCAAGGTGTCGACCCGCAACATCGCCATCTATCGCGATCCGGCGGTGATCCTGATCGACCAGTTGAAGGAGATCTATGTCGATGGCGAGCTCGATGTGGTCGAAACCGCCAACTGGTTCTCCAAGGTGGCGCGCAAGGACTATGCGATCGGATTGAACCTCACCGGCAACGCGGTGGACGATCCCGACCAGAATTTCTTCGAGAACTACGCCTGCGGTTCGGAGCGCAACTACACCAACTACTGCAACAAGGACCTGCAGAAACTGTTCGACCAGCAATCCATGGAAGCCAATGTCGAAAAGCGCAAAAAGCTGGTCTGGGAGATCGACCGGAAGCTGCAGGAAGACGTGGCGCGGCCGATCATCCTGCACAGCCGTACAGCCACCTGCTGGCAGCCCCATGTCAAGGGGATGACCATCATGGTCAACAGTTCCTACAACGGCTACCGCTACGAAGACGTGTGGCTGGACAAGTAGCCGCTCGGGCCAGACCGATACCGGGCCGTTGAGGGAGACCGCCTTTTGACGGCCTACGTGGTACGGCGCTTCCTGCTGATGCTCCTGACGCTGTTCGGGATCTCGGTGATCATCTTCGCGCTGCTGCGCATCGTGCCGGGCAACATCGTCGATATCCTGTTCGATGCCGCCGGCTTCGTGAACCCGGCCGACAAACTCAGGCTCGAAGCCGAACTCGGACTGGACAAGTCCATACCGCTGCAGTACGCCACCTGGATCGGCGGGCTGCTGCGCGGCGATCTCGGCTTTTCCTATGTCTCCGAGAAGCCCGCGCTCGCCGAGATCCTGCCGCGCATTCCGATCACCGCGAGGCTCGCGGCACTGGCGCTCCTGTTCTCCGTGCTGTTCGGCGTGCCGCTCGGCGTGATCAGCGCGGTGAAACAGGACACCGGCCTGGATTATTTCCTGCGGGTGCTCAGCCTGAGCGGGCTGTCGATGCCGTCGTTCTGGCTCGGGCTTTTGATCCTGATGGCTTTTGTCGCGACCCTGGGCACGATCCCGATCTACAGCGATGCGCCGAAGTCCCTGTGGGACTCGCTGGTCATGTACAGCGTGCCTGCAGCCGCGGTGGGGTTTCGCAGTTCGGCGCTGATCATGCGGCTTACCCGATCGTCGATGCTGGAGGTGCTGCGCCAGGATTACATCCGCACCGCGCGCTCGAAGGGCGCTTCCGAGAATTCGGTCAATTACCACCACGCGCTGCGCAACGCGATGCTGCCGGTGGTCACCGTGATCGGCATCGAGGCGGCGTTCCTGGTCGGCGGCCTGATCGTCACCGAAACGGTGTTCAACATTCCGGGCGTTGCGCGGTTCCTGGTCGAGGCGATTCGCTGGCGCGACTATCCGATCGTGCAGAATCTGGTGATGTTCATCGCGGTGATCGTGGTGGTGGTCAATTTCCTCATCGATCTGCTGTATGCGGCGCTCGACCCGCGCATCAAGTATTCGGACTAGCCATGAGAATCGCCGATTACGACGCGGAACTTGCCAGGGCGGGCGCCCACGTCGAAGGACGCTGGAGCGCGGCGCGGTTTCTGGCGCGCCGCTATCCGCTGGGCGCGATCGGGGCCGCGATCATGGCAGTGTTCGTGTTCGCGGCGCTGTTCGCCGATCTCATCGCGCTCTACGATCCGCTCGCGACGAATTCCGCGCTCTCGCTCGCGCCGCCGAGTGCGGCGCACTGGATGGGCGCGGATAACTTCGGCCGGGATGTCTACAGCCGGATCGTCTACGGCGCGCGCATCTCGCTCGCGGTCGGCATCGGCGCCACCGCGCTGGGCTGCCTGTTCGGCGTGGCGCTGGGATTGCTCTCGGGCTACCTGTCGGGCTGGGTCGACCTGGTGGTACAGCGGCTGATCGACATCCTGCAGGCGCTGCCGCTGCTGGTGCTGGCGCTGGTGATGGCGGCCGCACTCGGGCCGTCGCTGCAGAACATCATCGTCGCGATCGCCATCCCGCTGATCCCCTATGTGGCACGCGTGATCCGCGCCAATACGCTGGCGCTGCGCGAACTGCCGTTCGTCGAAGCCGCCCGGGCGATCGGCATGAGCGATTTGCGCATCGCGATCCGCCATGTCCTGCCCAATACGCTCGCGCCGCTGATCGTGCTGGCGACCGCACAGCTCGGTTCGGCGATCCTGACCGAAGCGGCGCTGTCGTTCCTCGGCCTCGGCATCCCGGAGCCCTACCCGTCCTGGGGGCGGATGCTGTCGGAATCGGCGGCGGAATACGTGCGCACCGCGCCGTGGCTGGTGGTCTTTCCCGGCATCGCGATCAGCCTGGTGGTGTTCGGCACCAACCTGCTGGGCGATGCCGCGCGCGACCTGCTGGACCCGAGGCAGCGCAGTTGACGACGGCGAGCCGGGTTCCCGGCAGCGTGCTGGAGGTCGCCGGGCTGCAGACCTTTTTCTTTACGCGCACAGGCATCCTGAAGGCGGTGGACGACGTGTCCTTTTCGCTCATGCGCGGCGAAACGCTGGCGGTGGTCGGCGAATCCGGCTGCGGCAAGAGCATGACGGCGCTCTCGATCATGCGTCTGGTGCCCGATCCGCCGGGACGGATCGTCGGCGGCAGCATCATGCTCGATGGCCGCGACCTGCTGCAGCTCGACGAAGCCGCGATGCGCAACGTGCGCGGAAACGAGATCTCGATGATCTTCCAGGAGCCGATGACCTCGCTCAACCCGGTGCTGACGATCGGCGAGCAGATTGCCGAAGCGGTCCGGCTGCACCAGGACCTCGCGCGGTCCGCCGCGATGGACAAGGCGGTGGAGATGCTGCGCCGGGTGCGCATCCCGGAGCCCGAGCAGCGGGCGCGCGAGTTTCCGCACCAGCTCTCGGGCGGAATGCGGCAGCGGGCGATGATCGCGATGGCGCTGGCCTGCAATCCCAAGGTACTGATTGCCGATGAGCCGACCACCGCGCTCGACGTCACCATCCAGGCGCAGATCCTCGAGTTGATCCTGGAGTTGCAGCGGGAGCTCGGCACTGCGCTGATCCTGATCACCCACGATCTGGGCATCGTGGCGGAAACCGCGCAGCGCGTGATCGTGATGTATGCCGGCCGCAAGGTCGAGGAAGCCGGTGTCGATGCGCTGTTCGACCAGCCGATGCACCCCTATACGCATGGACTGATCGCCTCGATACCGCGGCTGCCGTCGATGCGCGGCACACCGGCCGAGGCCGACGCTCAGTTGGCGGAAATTCCAGGCATGGTGCCGGCGTTGATCCACCTGCCGAGAGGTTGTGTCTTCGCGCCGCGCTGTGCGCTGGCCGACCAGCGCTGCGCGGCCGAATATCCGCCCTACGAGGAGAAGCGGCCGGGCCATTGGGCCGCCTGCTGGCATTCGGCCCGGCTCGCGGGGAGCGGCGATGCCTGAACCGGTGCTCGAAGTGCGTGATCTCAAGAAACACTTCCCGGTGAAGAAGGGGCTTCTGCGACGCACCGTCGGTCATGTGTACGCCGTCGACGGCGTCAGCTTCTCGATCGGCGAGGGCGAGACCCTGGGCCTGGTCGGCGAAAGCGGTTGCGGCAAATCCACGGTTGCCCGGACGGTGTTGCGGCTGGTCGAACCGACCGCGGGCTCGATCAGGCTCGCCGGCCATGACATCACCCATCTCGGCAACGCCGAAATGCGGCCGCATCGGCGCGAGATGCAGATCATTTTCCAGGACCCGTTCGCTTCGCTTGACCCGCGCATGTCGGCAGGCGACATCGTCGCAGAGCCGTTGATGGTGCACGGCATGGCCAACGGCAAGGAGCGCGCCGAACGCGTGGCCGCGCTGTTCCAGCAGGTGGGCTTGCGCCCGGCGCAGATGCGCGGTTTTCCGCACGAATTTTCCGGCGGCCAGCGACAGCGCATCTGCATCGCCCGCGCGCTGGCGCTGAATCCAAAGCTGATCGTCGGCGACGAGCCGGTTTCGGCGCTCGACGTGTCGATCCAGGCGCAGGTGATCAACCTGATGGTCGGCCTGCAGCGCGAAAAGCGCCTGTCCTACCTGTTCATCGCCCATGACCTGGCCGTGGTCGAGCACATCAGCCACCGCATCGCCGTGATGTACCTCGGCCGGATCGTCGAGAGCGCCGACAAGGCGACGCTGTTCCGCCGGCCGCTGCACCCCTATACAGAAGCGCTTTTGGCGGCGGTGCCGATCCCCGACCCGAAGATCAAGCGGCAAAAACGGGTTCTGCAGGGCGACGTGCCGAGCCCGGTCAACCCGCCGCCGGGATGCGCTTTCCATACCCGCTGTCCCTACGTGATGGCGCGTTGCAAGCAGGAAACGCCGAGGCTCACCGAGGTCGCGCCCGGCAACCTGGTCGCCTGCCACCTCCACGGTGGGGCCTGATGATGATGATTATCATATCAATTCACGGAGACGACCATGCTCGAACTGCTGCAGTTCCGCCACTCGCCCTACAACGAGAAGGTGCGCTGGGGACTCGACATCAAGCGTGTGCCGCATCGCCGGCGCAGCCTGCTGCCCGGCCCGCACATGGGCGTGGTGAAGCGCCTGACCGGGCGCACGACGACGCCGGTGCTGCTGCACGACGGCGGCGCGCTCGACGGGTCGGCGCGCATCATCGAGTGGCTCGATGCGCGCTATGGCGCGCCTGCGCTGCTGCCGGCCGATCCGGTACAGCGCGAGGAGGCGCTGCGCATCCAGCGCTGGTTCGATGACGACCTCACGCCGCGCATCCGGCGACCCGTCCTCGACGCACTGCTGCAACATCCCGGCTACTTTGCACGCATCTTTGCCGATGGTGCGCCGGCGCTCAAGCGCATTGGCTACGCCTGCGCGGTGCCGCTGGCTGCGCCGCTGGTGCGCAAGGGCAACGGAATTACCGGCGCCGTGGCGATCGAGGACGGGCATCGAGCAGCGACTGAGGCTCTGGACTTCGTGGCCGCGCGCAGCGCCGCCACCGGATATCTCTGCGGCAACGCCTTCAGCGTGGCCGACCTCACGGCCGCCTCGACGCTCGCGGTATTGATCCGGCCCGCGGATTCACCGATGTCGTGCCCGCAGCCCGTGGCCCGCGGTTTTCGTGCGTTGATGGACCGCTATGCCCAGCATCCCGGCGCAGCTTGGGTGCACCGCGTCTATGCCAAGCATAGAAGCGCGCGCAGCGACTTCGATGGCCCGAGTGATGGAGCCGCCTGATGGCCGACTGGATGTTAATCAGCGCCCCTTGAATTCAGGCAGCCGCCGCTCGGCCATCGCCCTCACTCCCTCCTTGAAGTCTTCGGTGCGGCGTTGCCACTCCTGCTCCACCAGCTCGCGCTCGGTGGAGGCCTCGATCGCA
>JBGOTT010000174.1:0-8492 GCA_041476585.1 Gammaproteobacteria bacterium
AGGCATCGAGCCTGCTGGTAGCCGAGTTTTATCGCCAACTCTCGCAACCAGGCATGACCAAGGCCCAGGCCCTGCGGCGCGCGCAGTTGTCGATGCTCGCCGATTTGCGCTACCGTCATCCGGGCTACTGGTCTCCTTTCCTCCTCATTGGCAACTGGCTATAGCGATGGGAAAATCGCGGGCGCAGTTCCTACCGGTGTGCCTGCAGGCCGCCGCCTTCGTGAGGCGCCAGTGACCAGGGGTGCTGCCCGAGGGACGAAGAATCCGGTGGCGGCCGATCCAATGACCGGTGTCGTGCAGGCTCTCGCGGCGCACGGTATTGTCCGCCATTACCCGAAGAATGCCATCATCATCACTGAAGGCGATCCGTCCGATTCACTCTACGTGATCCTGACCGGGAGCGTAAAGGTCTACCTGAGCGAGGACGAAGGCAAGGAAGTCGTTCTTGACGTACACCGGGCCGGCAGCTATGTGGGCGAGATGGCGTTTGACGACCAGCCGCGCTCCGCGTCCGTGATGACGCTCGAACCTTGCACGCTCTCGATGGTAACGCAGAGCCGGTTCCGCGAATTTCTGAAGCAGAAACCGGAGGCCGTCGAGCAGCTGATCCGCAACCTGATCCATCGTGCCCGCACCGCCACCGAGACCGTGCGCAGCCTCGCGTTGCTCGATGTGTATGGCCGCGACGCGCGCCTGCTGCTCGATCTGGCCGAAGAGAAGGACGGCCGGCTCACTATCGCGGAACCGCTCACGCAGCAGGACATCGCGCACCGCGTCAGCTGTTCACGCGAGATGATCAGCCGTATCTTCAAGCACCTCATTGCCGGCGGTTATCTGACGGTCGAAGGCCACCGCATCTTTCTGAAGCGCACGCTGCCGAAACGCTGGTAAGCGGGGAGCGCTTCTGCCGGCAAGGGCCACCGGGGAAGAGGCGGTAACAATGTGAGCGGATACTCCCCTCATGCTCCCCTACGTCAGGGGCTGTTCCGGTCATTCTGAAACAACCTCTAAGTTTTCACGGTTCACCGTCCCGACGTAAGTAAGTCACACCGCGGCATCCCTCCGGTCACGGAGCGCGCAGCCGCGTTCCGCTAGATTGGCTCCATCGCTCCAGCAGGCCGGACTTCCCGTCCGGTGTGCGACAGCGACCGGACAGGAGCCATCATGATGGCGACCGCAGGATATTGCGTTGCTGGCGGTTCCACGGCTGCTGCCATTCCTGACGTGAATATGTCACATCGCCGCGTCAACCAGTTCACATGACCGGCGACCGGTGATCGATAAGCTGGAACCAACCTGGATGCAACCAGGCAGCGCCAGAGAGAACCCCTAAAACTTCCAGTCGAAAGGATACGGTCATGTCGAAACAGCACTCTTCCCTTTCCGGTATCACCGGCAATGGCAACGTCATTCCGTTCATTCCGGCACGCAACGCAGGCCATCGAATCATCGCACTGGTAGTCGTACTTGCTCTAGCGTCACTCGCAGCCGCATATGGGATGAGGTCCGACTTGGCGGGCAGCCAGAGCAGTATGCCGATTCAGGCGACCGAGAACCCGAACGCGAGCACCGAGTCCGTTTACTTCCCTGCGCAGTACGTGAATCAGGCGACTGAGCCGACGGAGCACATCCAGGCATTCTGATGCGCGGCGGGCAACAAGAAAATGTCGCTCACGTCACATCGGCAACCGGCAAGGGAACAGTCATGTTGACTGAATATGAAGCGCAGAAACTCCCGGCTAGCATAAGAGCGGCGATTGGATCGTTTCACGCTCGTCAGGGAGAGTGTCATGGTAAGTTACGATGAAAAGCAAAGACTGTTGCGCGATTTTCACCACGAACCGGCTTGGGCCCTCGGAGTGGTACTCAAGTGTGCGGCTTGCCTGCTGATCCTGGTAGGTTTCGCCGTAATTGGGATCACGACCGATCTGCAGTCGGATGCCCACTCTGGCGCTGCGGCGGAGGGCGGATCGCGCACCATCAAGAAAGAGCGCGCTTCGGTTGTCGAATCCAGGAACGCATTCGAAGAGCGCCGGGCACGCTTTGAGGGACAGTCAACAGCGCCGCAGTGTCAGGCCGCACATTAGGTGCCGCGGCGGCAGTGGTGCCAAGGCGGCACCGGAGCAAACAATCCGGGGCGAGCCCGTAGCAGCGCCGTGACAGCAAACCATATCGCCTGTCTCAACAACTTCTCTAGCATTCTGGCAGCAGCCGTGCAATCGGACGGCGGCCGGAAAAATGCTGACGCAGTTGGCCGGCGCGCCCTATACTGCCGGACGAATCGCCGTTCCCGCATGCGATCCCTGCATCCTGATTCCGGATTACGGAAACGACAGCTTCTGCTTGGCTGGCCGTTGCTCGTCATGCTCGGCGCGGCGCTCCATTTCTGGCCCCCCACCGGACTGCTCGACCTCAAACTGCTCGACCTTGGATTTTCGCTGCTGCGTCACGTGGCGCCGAAGCCGGCGCCGGTGACGCCGGTGTTGATCGCAGCGGACGAAGCCACGCTGGCTGCCTTTCCCGAGCCGGTCGCCCTGTGGCATCGGTATCTCGGCGGTATTTTTACGGCGCTGGCGAGTGTGCAACCGCGGGCGGTCGGGGTCGACATCGAGCTGCCGCAGCGCTCGCACGATTACCTGCAGCCCGGGCTGGATCTCGCGCTGTCGCGGGGAATCCAGGCGGTGAAATCGGCCGCGCCGTTTGTCTTAGCGCGTGGCGTGGACGACCTGGGGCGCGTAAAGCCGGTGTATTTTCCGTTCCTGGCGATGGCCGGCGATAATGGATACGGACTGGCCACTTGGCCGCTCGACGCGGACGACACGGTGCGGCGCTTCGACGAGCGCCAGGGCGCGGATGGTGCGCCGGTGCCGACCTTCGCCGGCGTGCTGGCGCGCAGGCTGGGGAAAGAACCCCTCCCAGGATTGATCGACTTCGCGCTCGGCGAAGCGTTTTCCTACATTCCGATGCATGAGGTCTGGGACTGGATGCGGGCGGGAGACGAGTCGCGCATGCGAAAGGAGTTCAGTGGTCGCATTGTGCTGATTGGCGGCGTTTTTCCGTTTACCGACCGGCACCGGCAACCTGTCAACCTGGCAGGCTGGGAGGCCGCGGATGGCGCCGCGCCGGGCCTGTTGCTGCACGCCCAGGCGCTGCGTTCCCTGCTCGGACTCGGGCTGGTGAAAACGGTCCCGGTCGCGTGGGTCCTGGTAGCGGTGCTCGGCGCTTCCGCGTTGTGGTTCGGCTTCGCGCGCGTTGGCGCCGGTCTTGCAATGCTGCTGGCATTCGCAGCGGCAGTACTGGTGATCGCGCTCTGGCTGCTCCACGCCGGCGTTCATCTGCCGATCGCCAGTGCGCTGGTGACCGCAGTCATTGCGAGCGCGACGCGCATAGGGTACGAGGGGTGGTTCAACCACCGCGAGCGGCAGCGGCTCAAGAGTGCCTTCGACGGTTACGTCAGCCCTAATGTGATGGATCTCATTCTCCAGGGCGAACTCAATTCTCAGGTCGGCACCGGCCGGCGCAGTCTCTGCGTGCTGTTCGCCGATATCCGCGACTTCACGCCGCTCTCGGAGCGTACCGAGCCGGAGCAAGTCGTGGCGTTGCTCAATTGTTACTTCGAGCGCATGACGCAGGCAATCCATCGGCACGATGGCACCGTGGACAACTTCCGGGGTGATGGCATCATGTGTTTTTTCGGCGCGCCGCGGCAAACCGATCAGCCGTGCCGCGACGGCTTCCTCGCAGCGACCGGCATGCTTGCGGAGCTCGACGGCCTGAACGCTGAACTGGTGGCAGACGGCCATGCGCCGATTGCGATGGGCGTATCGCTCGCTTACGGCGACGCGGTGGTCGGGCAAATCGGCGCGGCAAACCGGCACGAATACACCGCAATCGGGGATGTCGCCAACATCTCGGCGCGGCTCGAAGCGATGACCAAGGAAGTCGACTACGTGCTCGTAGTGACCGGCGTAGTGGCGGATGCGCTCAACGGCGTCGCGGTATTTGACGAGCTGGGCGAATGCGCGCTCAAGGGCCACGCGTCGGTACGGGCGTGCGGCTGGCCGCCGCGGGCGTCGCGCGGTGCCGCCCCGGCTGCGGCAGAAGGATGACCCGGCTGTTGCCCCGAACACATCGGAGGAGCTTATGTGCCTTGCTCGATATTTCGTACGGTCGCTGATTGCAACATTCGCACTGTTCATGGCTTTGCCGTCCTTCGGCGCCGAACCGACGGCCCTGGTGACTGACCTGCAGGGGGGAGCGGCTAAGAGCGGGGGCGGAAGACTCGCGATTCTCGCCGAGCTTGGCGCCGGCGCGCAGCTTGAACTCGAAACCGGCGCGCGCGTGACTGTCGCGCACTTCGCGAGTGGACGGCAGTTCGACCTCGACGGACCAGGCTCCTTCCGGTTGACGGCAGCCGGCGTCGAAGGCGCCGACGGCGGGCGCGTGACAGCGCGCGCACCCCTCGCCGCCGTGTTCCGGGATGTGCGCCTGCGCCCGGCGCGAGTCGCTCAAGCAATCATTTCGATGAGGGGCAGCGCCGACGATGTGCCGTTGCGGCTCGTATCGCCCGTTGGCACCTGGGTGCTCGAGGACCGGCCGGCGTTTCGCTGGCAACCGATTGCAGGCGTTGCTTCCTATCGCTTCCAGCTCACCGACAACACCGGCCGCGTCCTGCATGAAACGGGCGCCAGCGAGCCGTCGGCGGTGCTGCCTGAATCGATCATGCTGCAGGCCGGCGAGACCTACGCATGGCAGGTCGATGCGACACTGCCCGATGGCCGCGTGGCCGATGGCTGGACCGAATTCGGCATCGCCGGCGCCGATCGCCGCAAGCGCCTCGAGGCCGCGCGACCCGGGGCAGGCGCGTCGTTTAGCGATCGCGTGCTGTTCGCGCTGCTGCTGGACGATACCGGCCTGCGCGAGGCCGCCAGCGCCGTGTGGGACGAATTGGCGCGCGAGCGTCCTGCTGACCCGCGCCTGCGGGCCCTCGGTGGATCGCACTGACCCGGGCGTCTCGCCCGATTGCCCGCGCCTCGATCGGCAGGAAGCGTGTCAGTTTTGGACTTGCGGTCGATTCGTGGCGCGGTCTTGGCCATGGATTGGATATTTCGTGAACCCACCGCGCACGCGAGCCGCAAGCAAGCGAGGGAGCGGCTTTCACGCAAGCTAACCCTGGCATGCGCCCTCGCGGTCGCCCCTGCAGCCGTTGCGCAGGTCCTGCCCGGGATTGTTCCACCCATCGAGCAACTGCAGCGTCCGAGCGACCTGCCGCTGCGCGTGCCCGAGGGGCCCATACCGAAGGCGCCGGCAATCAAGGCGCCGGGCCTGGAAGTTGAACCCGCAGCGCCAGCTTTGTCGCAGGGCGCCCGGGTGTTCGCCCGCGCCTTCCGCTTCACGGGCAACACGGTGGTTCCAGAGACCGATCTGCAGTCCCTGGCGGCGCCTTTTCTGGGGCGCGAGCTTGGCAACGCCGAGCTCGAGGGCCTGCGCCAGCTGATCACGCGCCGTTACGTCGACGCGGGCTACGTCAACTCCGGCGCTGTGATTCCCGACCAGGACGTAACCGGCGGGATCATTACCTTCGAAATCGTCGAGGGCCGCCTGAGCGAAATCGTGGTGGCCGGCGATAATCGCTTTCGTCCAGGCTATTTACGCGACCGGCTCGCGCTTGGCGCGGAACCCGTGCTCAATGTCAACCAGCTGCAGGAGCGCATGCAGCTCATGTTGCAGGACCCGCAGATCGAGCGTATCACCGCCGAACTCGCGCCGGGAACGCAGCGCGGCGAGGCCGTGCTGCGTACCGACGTGACCGGCGCCCCTCCGTACTTCGCCGGCCTCACCCTCTCCAACGAGCGCTCGCCGGTCGTCGGCGCGAATCAGGCGGAGCTCACGCTCGGCACGCGCAACCTGCTCGGCTACGGCGAGGCGCTCACGCTGCGTTCAGCTGTCACGAGCGGACTCAACGACTATTTCGCCGGCCTGGCCGTGCCGCTCACGGCCACGGGAACACTGCTCCAGGCGAGGTACGAACGCACGCACAGCCGTGTGGTCGAGGAGCCATTCAATCAGCTCGACATCAGCGCGAAGTCGACGTCCCTGGACCTCGTGATTTCGCATCCGCTCATCGAACACCCGCAGGACTGGCTCATCGCGAGCGCGCTGGTCACCAAACGGAGCACCCAGAACTACTTTCTCGGCCAGCCGTCGCCGTTCATTCCCGGCGCGCCCGACGGTCGCATCAACGTGAGCGCGCTCCGCCTCGGCCTCGACTGGGTCAATCGCTCCATCGAGCGCGTCGTCGCTGCGCGCACGCTGCTTTCGGTCGGGCTCGATGCCTTCGGAGCAACCGTCGGCGACGGTTTCCCCGATTCGCGTTTTACGGTGCTGCTGGCGCAGGTCCAATGGGTGGAGCGGGCTTTTGCCGGCGCCGGCCAGCTCGTGCTGCGCGCCGAGGCGCAGATCGCCGACGACGCGCTGCCCGGCCTGGAAAAGTACTCGCTGGGGGGCATGGACAGCGTGCGCGGCTACCGCAAGGACAAGTTCGTGCGCGACAACGGCGGGTTCGCCTCGATCGAGTACCGCCACACCCTAGGCCACCTGGCCTTGCGGGAGGGGGCCGGGGCCGGTGAGGGCACCGTGCGGGGCGCTTTGTTCGCCGACATCGGAGAGGCGCGCGATCATAATGGGCCGCCCACGAGTCCCAGCTATCTCGCGAGCATCGGTCCGGGCGTGCGCTGGGAGGCCCTCCCCGGGTTCGAGGCGGTGGTCTACTGGGGACACGCTCTCAAGGAAGTCGTCACCGCGACGACCACCTCGCAGGACCGCGGATGGCACGTGCGGGTGGGGTACAGCAAAGCGTTCTGAGAATCGCGAACTCGCGGTCAGCGCCCGCACGCGGACGCGAGCATGAGTGGTGGCGCGGAATGCGCGGCAACTCGCGGCGCATCGGAGGTTGCCGGATCGCCCGCTTGCGCGAGTGGCAACCGGGTATCGGAGAAGTAGCGGCTCGCTGAATAACCCTCTGGCACGGCCGCCAGACCGCCGCGTCCCACGCCGATAAAGCTGCTCGCGTGCGGGCCGGCGCGCCCGGCGCAGGATGGCTGCAGCAGCGCGGATGCATCCAGGAACGCGGCGGGCAACTGCGCGAGCGACTGGCCCGCATCGGTGCGCAGGCCGGCGATCTGCACGCTGCCGGAAACGCCAAGTTGGGACGAGGCCTCCACCACGCTGTCCGGCGACGCAAAGAAGAAGTCGGAAATGATGTTGATGATCCCGCCCGCGCCGCCGAACGCATTGGCGGCAATGCGCGAGTTCTCAAGAATGACGAAGGTGGGATCGATGAAGATGTTGCCGCCGCTGCCCTGGCCGCTGCCGACCGTGGTCGAGATCTCGGAATTGCTCAGACGCACCATGGTGCCGGCGCGAATGTCGATGTTGCCTCCGTCACTGGATAGCGCCTGCGTGGTGATCGAGCCCCCAGAGAGCTTCAGCCACTCCGGCGCCTGGATGAAAATACTGCCCGCGGTACCGGTGCCGCTGCTGTTGGCACTGATCTGCGCGCTGTCCGCAACGGTGATCTGCGGCGCGCTCAGGCTCACGTTGCCGCCTGCGCCCGCGCCAGCCGTATTGCTCGAAATCGTGCTGGGGAAGGGGCCTTGAGCCCGCCCAACTGTGACACCCGAGATCCGGTCCGCCTCCGGCGGCGGACCTAGGACGCCGTTGAACGGGATCCGATCGATCCCCCGCACGACGATCGACCCGGTCGCGCTTATATTGACGCTCCCGCCCGCTCCCGTGCTCCTCGCGCTGGTTCCACCATCGATCCACCCACCGTTCGCAAGCACGACGTCGCGCGCGCGAATGTCGATGGCCCCTGCGTCGCCGGTGGCGCTGGTGGACGACCGGATGAAGCCGCGATCGACGACGAGGGTGCCTGCCGCGATGTTGACGTCACCGCCCCGGCCGGCGCCATTTGTCTCGGCGTTCACGCCGGAGAACGCGCCGTCGATGGGGCTGTTGCCGGCGATCTCGAACCGGTTGCCGACGTCGACCAAGATCGAGCCGGCATTGCCCGTAGCGCCGGCGAACGATTTCGCGTCGATCTGTGCACCATTCCGGAGGGTTAGGTTGTCGGCGCGAATCTCGGCTCTACCGCCTTGGCCGGATTCGACTGTGGAGATCAAGATTCGGGCGTCGTCCAGGATGACCTCGGGCGCGATGAGGAGCACGCTGCCGGCGTTCCCGCCGCCGCCGGTGCTGCGGCTGATGAGTCCGCCGCGCCAGATCGCCGGCTGACCTCGCCACTCGACCGCCTGCCCCGCATTGCGTTCGGACATCTCGAACGACTCGCTGATGTTGAGGACGATGCGGCCCGCATTGCCGCCGCCGCCATCCGAGGTTGTGTCGATCGAGCTGGAGCCGGTCAGCCTGAGTCGTTGTGCATCGATCGTAATTGTGCCGGCATCCCCGGGGCCGGAGGTGAACGCGACGAT
>JBGOTT010000175.1:0-8437 GCA_041476585.1 Gammaproteobacteria bacterium
CCGGGTCAACCACGACCGGCTCGAGCTTCCTGCCCAGCACGCCGCCCTTGGCATTGATCTCGTCGATCGCCATCAGCGTCACGTCCTTCAATACGGTTTCGCTGATCGCCATCGTCCCGGAAAGCGAATGCAGCACCCCGACCTTGATCGGGCCCTTGTCCTGCGCGTAGCCAGTCGAGCCTATGGCCGCCAGCGAAACGGCGAGAACCGTTGCCTTGATGAAATTGCGACGAATCACGTTAACCCCCTGCAGGTAAGAAAAAGGAAGGAATGAAAGAGCTGCGTGCACGAGTCCATTGCAACGGCCGTGCCAGGGATCTTCAGGGGCAAAAGCCATCGGAATCACCATTTGAGGCACCGAATAGGTGCGATGTCTAGCACGCCATGTAGTACTAGGCACGGTTTTGGTGCCATCGTTCGTCTATCCTGAATCCCAGCGTTTCCCGAAATCCCTCGCCACCTCACGCGCGCAATTTCGACCGGGCGCGCCGGTAACGCCGCCGCCCGGATGCGCTCCGGCGCCGCACAAATACAACCCATCGACCGGCGAGCGGTAGTCGGCAAAGCCGAGCATCGGCCGCGCCGACCATAGCTGGTCGAGCGAAAGCTGGCCGTGGAAGATGTCGCCGCCGACCAGGCTGAATTCGCGTTCCAGGTCGGCAGGCGACAGCGCGGAGTGCGCGATGACGCTGTGCCTGAAACCGGGCGCGTGCGATTCGATGACGCCGAAAATGCGCTCGATCGCCTCGTCCTTGCGCGTCGCCCAGTTCGCGTCGGGCGCGAAATGCTGGCAGAACAGGCTCGCCACGTGTTTGCCGCGCGGGGCGAGCGATTCATCGAGCGTGCTGGGGATCACCATCTCGACGATCGGCGCGCGCGCGATGCCGTGCTCGCGCGCATCGAGATACGCTCGGTCCATGTAATCGAGCGAGGGCGCGAGGATGATGCCGGAGGCGTGATGTGGGCCCGCCTCGGGAAGACAGGTGAAGCGCGGCAGAGAATCGAGCGCGACATTCATGCGAAAGCTCGCCGAGGCGCACTTCCAGCGCTCCATCCTTGCGGAAAATTCAGGCGGCAGGTGCTCGCGCGCCACCATCTTCAGATACAACAGTTTTGGATTGAGGTTGCCGATCACGCTGCGACCCGCGATTTCGCGACCGTCCCCCAGCACCACGCCGGAGGCTTTCCCGCCTTTCACGATCACCTGCGCGACCGGCGCATCCACTTCGATCTCGACGCCGCGGGCGCGCGCCTCAGCGGCGATCGCGTCGCTCACCGCACCCATGCCGCCGATCGCGTGGCCCCAGATGCCTTTCCTGCCGTTCACTTCGCCAAAGCAGTGGTGCAGCAGCACATAGGCCGTACCGGAGTGATAGGGACTTGCGAAGCTGCCGACCACCGAATCGAAGCCGAAGGCCGCGCGTACCGGCTCCGACTCGAACCAGCCATCGAGGAATTGGGCGGCGCTTTGGGTGAATAGCGCGAGCAGGTCGCGCCTTGCTTCCATGTCCAGCCGCTTCACGCGGCGCCCGGCCTGCGCCGCGCGCGCCAGGTCGAGCAGCCCGCCGCCGACGTTCGGCGGGCATTCGAGCACCAGTTCGCGCAGCACGTCGGTGACGCGCTCGAGCATCGCCCAATAGGCGGGCAATCGTTCCGCGTCCCGCGCGGAGAATTTCGCGAACTCGCGCTGCGTCGGCTCTTGCCCGCCGCCAACCCGCAGGTAGCGCCCGTCATCGAGCGGCAGGAAATTGGAATACGGCCGTTCAACGATGCGCAGGCCGTGTTGCGCGAGACGCAGCTCGCGAATGATCTTCGGCTGCAGCAGGCTGACGGTGTACGAGGCGACCGAGTTGCGGAACCCCGGATGGAACTCTTCCGTCACCGCAGCGCCGCCCACTACCGAGCGGCGCTCAAGTACCTTCACCTTGAGCCCGGCGCCGGCGAGGTACGCGGCGCAGGTCAGGCCGTTGTGCCCGGCGCCGATGATGACCGCGTCGTAGCGCGTACCGGCTCCCGCTACTCGACCGTCACGCTCTTGGCCAGATTGCGTGGCTTGTCGACGTCGGTGCCGCGCGCGAGCGCCGTGTGATAGGCGAGCAACTGCAGCGGCACGACGTGCAGAACCGGCGAGAGCAGCCCGAAATGTTCGGGGAGCCGGATCACGTTGACCCCTTCGGAGGACGCGATCTTCGTATCCGCATCGGCCAGCACGTAGAGTTCGCCACCACGGGCGCGCACTTCCTGCATGTTGGATTTGAGCTTCTCAAGCAGCGCGTCGTTGGGGGCGACCGTGACCACCGGCATTTCGGACGTCACCAGCGCGAGCGGCCCGTGCTTCAGTTCGCCCGCCGGATAGGCCTCGGCGTGGATGTAGGAAATCTCCTTCAGCTTGAGAGCCCCCTCCAGCGCGATCGGGTAATGCATGCCGCGGCCGAGGAACAGCGCATGCTCCTTGCCTGCAAAGCGCTGCGACCACGCGATTACCTGCGGCTCGAGCGCGAGCACCGCCCGGAGCGCCTTGGGCAGACGCCGCAGGCTGTGCAGATGCCGCTGCTCTTCCTGGACCGAAAGATTGCCGCGCACCATTGCCAGCGTCAGTGCCAGCAGGAACAGCGCCGTCAGCTGTGTGGTAAACGCCTTGGTCGAAGCCACGCCGATCTCGACGCCGGCGTGCGTGAGAAACCTGAGTTGCGTCTCGCGCACCATTGCGCTCGTCGCCACGTTGCACACGCAAAGCGTGCGCTGCTGGCCGAGCGAACGCGCATGCCTCAACGCGGCGAGCGTATCCGCGGTCTCGCCCGACTGGGATATCACCACGACGAGCGCCTTAGGGTTCGGCACGCTGTCGCGGTAGCGGTACTCGCTCGCGATCTCCACCTGCGTCGGAATCCGCGCCAGCGATTCCAGCCAGTACTTGGCCGTGAGCCCCGAGTAGTAGCTCGTCCCGCAGGCGAGCAACAGTACCGAGTCTGCCCCGCCGAGAAGATTGCCCGCGTCGTCGCCGAATATTGCCGGGGTCACCGCCTCGATGCCTTCGAGCGTATCGGCAACCGCGGCCGGCTGTTCGAAGATCTCCTTTTGCATGTAATGGCTGTAGGGTCCCAGTTCCACCGCCGTGTCGGTTGCCTTCACGATGCGTGGCTCCCGCGTCACGGGATGGTCGGCGGCATCGACCACGCTGTAGCCCTCGAGCCTGATCTCGGCGACGTCGCCCTCCTCGAGAAACGCGATCATCTCGGTGGTCCCGGCAAGCGCCAATGCGTCCGAGGCGAGGAACATCTCCCCCTTGCCCACGCCGACAACCAGCGGGTTGCCGGCACGCGCACCGACGACTCGATGCGGCTCGCGGCTGCTCACCACCGCGATCGCGTAGGCGCCGGCGAGCCGCTTCACTGCCATGCGCACCGCATCGAACAGATTGCCCGCGTAAAGGCTGTGCACGAGGTGCGCGATCACCTCGGTGTCGGTCTCGCTCTCGAAGACGTAACCCCCGGCTTTCAACTCGGTGCGCAACTCCTCGTAGTTCTCGATGATCCCGTTGTGCACCAGAGCGATCTTGCCGCGCGAGAACATCGGATGCGCGTTGTGCGTGACCGGTGCGCCGTGCGTTGCCCAGCGCGTGTGGGCAATGCCGGTTTCGGCGCCCAGCGCCCGCGCTGCGACCTGTGCACTCAAGTCGGACACGCGCGCGACGCTGCGCACCCGCTCCATTCCCCTGACCGAGAGCACCGCCACGCCGCAGGAGTCGTAACCCCGGTATTCGAGACGCCGCAATCCTTCCAGAAGCACCGGCACCACATCGCGCTGCGCGGCCGCGCCGACGATGCCGCACATCAGCGATTCACCTTCTTCGGCGGCTTCCAACCTGCGAGCGACACCTGCTTCGCGCGCGCCAGCGTGAGCTGCCCGGGCGGCGTGTCCTTGTTGATGGTGGAACCGGCGCCGATGTAGGACCCCTTGGCGATCCGCACGGGCGCGACCAGCGTCGCGTCGGAACCGATGAAGCAGTCGTCCTCGATCACCGTGCGGTGCTTGTTCACTCCGTCGTAGTTGCAGGTGATGGTGCCGGCGCCGATGTTGACGCGCTTGCCGACTTCGCTGTCGCCCACGTAGGCGAGATGGTTGGCCTTGGAGCCGGCGCCGATGCGGCTCGCCTTCACTTCGACGAAATTGCCGATGTGCACTTCCTCGTCGAGCCTGGCGCCGGGACGCAGGCGCGCATACGGGCCGATGCGGCAGCGCGCACCGACCTCGGCGCTGTCCATCAGTGTAAAGGCGAGAATTTCGGAGCCCGCCGCGACGCTGCTGTTGCGCAGGATGCAGTTGGGGCCGATGGTGACGCCATCGCCAAGCTTCACGTCGCCCTCGAAAACGCAGTTCACGTCGATTGCCACGTCGCGCCCGCAGGCGAGCGCGCCGCGAACGTCGATGCGCTCCGGATCGGCGAGCGCCACGCCCGCCTCGAGCAGCCGCGTTGCGTTCGCGCGCTGCAGCGCGCGCTCGAGCCGGGCAAGTTCGCTGCGGCCGTTTACGCCTTGCACTTCGTCGAGATCGGCAGCCGGCGCGCTCGCCACTTCCACGCCATCCCTGGCGGCAAGCGCGATCATATCGGTCAGGTAATACTCGCCCTGCGCGTTGCGGTTCTCGATCTGCGACAGCCACGTCTCGAGTTGCGCGCGCGGCGCGGCAAGTACGCCCGTGTACCACTCGCGGATCGCGCGCTCTTCGGGTGTGGCGTCCTTTTCCTCTACGATGCGCGTGACGCGCCCGCTTTTCTTTTCGCGCACCACGCGGCCATAACCCTTTGCGTCGCCCAGTTCGGTGGTGAGAATCGCGAGCCGGCCGCCGCTACCCGCCTCGAGCAGGCGTCGCAGCGTGCCGGCCGAGATGAGCGGCACATCGCCGTTCAGCACCAGCACGTTCGCGCCCTTGGGCACCTCGGGCAGCGCCTGCCGCAATGCGTGGCCCGTGCCCAGACGCTCGCGCTGCTCGACCCAGGCGAGGTCGGCGTCCGGAAACGCGGCCCTGACCTGCTCGCCGCCGTGTCCGAAAACCACCACGATGCGCCGCGGCGCGAGCGCGCGCGCGGCATCGAGTACATGGGAAAGCAGCGCACGCCCGGCCAGCCGATGGAGCACTTTCGGCGTGTCGGAATGCATGCGCTTGCCCTGTCCCGCGGCGAGTATGACGACTGCGAGATCCATCGTGCGATTCTAGCATTCGGAACTGTTTTCCCTCTGCGCGTCGACGGGCCGCGCAGAGAATCGCGCATTTCGCGGTGTATCTCGTCATCGTCGCGGGCGATCGTCGCGTCGGCGCGCTCGGTGGAGGTGATTCCGGAATTCCTCTACGACGCACCCGAGCAGATCCGGGACCTGTTCGTGCGCATGTGGCCGGTGGCGTTCTATCACTATCCGGAGGGCGTGCACGCAGCGCTGATGGAAACGCTCCACATTGCTACGCTCGGCACGATCCTGGCGGTGGTGATCGCGGAAATCGCGGTCACGCAAATCCGCGAACGGATTCTCTAGCTCCGAGACTCGTAAGGCGCGTTCGCATCAAGGCAACGATTTCAGCGCGGTAGCTGCGAGGTTCCCATCAGAAACTCGTCCACCGCGCGCGCGCACTGGCGGCCTTCGCGGATCGCCCACACCACGAGCGACTGTCCGCGGCGCATGTCACCGGCCGCAAAGACCTTGGGTGCGCTGGTCGCGTAGCAACCCGCACCGTCGGTCGTGGCATTCGCGTTGCCGCGCGCGTCCTTTTCCGCGCCGAATGCCTCGAGTACCGATGCATAGGGACTGACGAAACCCATCGCGAGCAGCACCAGGTCCGCAGGCAGCGTGAACTCGGAACCCGGCAATTCGCTCATCTTGCCGTTGTTCCACTCGAGGCGCACGACCCTGAGCGCCTGGACCTTGCCGTTCTTACCGATGAACGCCTTCGTGCCGACCGACCAGTCGCGCTGGCAGCCCTCCTCTTGCGAAGAGGAGGTGCGCAGCCGCTGCGGCCAGTACGGCCACACCGGATTCTTATCGACATCGGGCGGCATCGCCAGCAACTCGAACTGGGTGACCGATTTCGCGCCGTGGCGGTTGGACGTGCCGACGCAGTCGGAGCCGGTATCGCCGCCGCCGATGATCACCACGTGCTTGCCCTTCGCCCACAGCTCGCGCACGCCCGCGTCGCCCGCAACCCGGCGATTCTGCAACGGCAGGAAGTCCATCGCGAATTCGATCCCGTCCAGCGCGCGCCCGGGTACCGGCAAGTCGCGCGGCTGCTCGGCGCCACCGGCGAGCACCATCGCGTCGAACTCCGCGGCAAGATGTTTTGCGTCGACCGGAATCGCCTGCGCGTTGCCGGCGCCCACCGGCGCACCGCCCACGACATGGTTGACGCGGAACTCGACGCCTTCGGCGCGCATTTGCTCGAGGCGCCGGTCGATGATCGACTTCTCCATCTTGAAGTCGGGAATGCCATAGCGCAGCAGCCCGCCGATTCGGTCGTTCTTCTCGAACACCACGACGTCGTGGCCGGCGCGCGCGAGCTGCTGCGCGCACGCAAGCCCCGCCGGGCCGGAACCGATCACGGCGACCTTCCTGCCGGTCTCGTGTGCCGGTGGCAGCGGCGGTACCCAACCCTCCTGCCACGCCTTGTCGATGATCGCGTGCTCGATCGATTTGATGCCGACAGGATCCTCGATGATGCGCAGCACGCACGCCTCCTCGCACGGCGCGGGGCAGATGCGGCCGGTGAATTCGGGAAAGTTGTTGGTCGAGTGAAGCGTCTCGATCGCGTTCTTCCAGTCCTGCCTGTAAACCAGGTCGTTGAAATCGGGGATCACGTTGTTGACCGGGCAGCCCTGCATGCAGAACGGGATGCCGCAGTCCATGCAGCGCGCGCCCTGGATTCCCGCCTGCTCGTCCGTCAGTTGCCGAAAGAACTCGCGATAGTGCTGCTTGCGCTGCGCGGGCGCTTCGTGCGCCTCCTCGAGGCGCTCGTACTCGAGGAATCCGGTGACCTTACCCATGCGGCGAGCGTTGACGCGGCCCTAGGCCGCCACCCTCTTGTGCGCGGCGGCGAGCTCGCCGAGCGCGCGGCGGTACTCCTTCGGGAAGATCTTCACGAAGCGCGGCCGGTATGCCGCCCAGTTCTCGAGAATCTCGCCCGCGCGCCGGCTGCCGGTGTACCTGGCGTGCTTTTCGATCAGGCGCCTGAGGATCGCCTCGTCCGCCTCGCCGAGGTGCCACAGATCGCGAGACAGCTTCGCCTGCTGCTCCGATTCGGCGAACACCGATTCGAGCTCGACCATCGCAGTGTTGCAGTACTTCACGAACTCGCCTTCCAGATCGAGCACATAGGCGATGCCGCCTGACATGCCCGCGGCGAAGTTGCGCCCGGTCACGCCGAGCACGGCCACCGTGCCGCCGGTCATGTATTCGCAGCAGTGGTCGCCGACGCCCTCGATCACCGCCTGCGCGCCGGAGTTGCGCACCGCGAAGCGCTCGCCCGCCACGCCCCTGAAGTACGCCTCGCCCGCGATTGCGCCGTACAGCACCACGTTGCCGGTGATGATGTTCTCGGTCGGCTCGCCGCGGAACTTGGGCGAGGGCTGGACGCTGATGCGTCCGCCAGACAGGCCCTTGCCGCAGTAGTCGTTGGTGTCGCCCACCAGGTCGAGCGTTACGCCCTTGGCGAGGAATGCGCCGAAGCTCTGCCCCGCTGATCCTGCGAAGCGCACATGGATCGTATCGTGGGGCAGTCCTTCGTGGCCGTAGCGCTTCGCGATCTCCCACGAAAGCATGGTGCCGACGGTGCGGTTGATGTTGCGGATCGGCATGTCGATCGCGACCTTCTCGCCGCGTTCGAGCGCGGACTGCGCGAGCTCGATGAGCCGGTTGTCGAGCGCGCGCGCGAGGCCATGGTCCTGCTTTTCGCAGTGGTAGCGCGCCACGTCAGCCGGCATCTGCGGCATGAAGAAGATCTTGGAGAAATCGAGCCCTTTCGCCTTCCAATGGCCGATGCCCTTCTTCATCTCGAGCAGGTCGGTGCGGCCGATGAGCTCATTGAACCTGCGCATGCCGAGCCCTGCCATCAGCTCGCGCACTTCCTCGGCGACGAAGAAGAAGTACTTGACGACGTGCTCGGGCTTGCCATCGAACTTTTTCCTCAGCACCGGGTCCTGGGTGGCGATGCCCACCGGGCAGGTGTTGAGGTGGCATTTGCGCATCATGATGCAGCCTTCGACGACCAGCGGGGCCGTGGCGAAGCCGAACTCGTCGGCGCCGAGTATGGCGCCGACCACGACGTCGCGCCCGGTTTTCATCTGCCCGTCAACCTGCACTGCGATGCGGCCGCGCAGGCGGTTGAGCACTAGCGTCTGCTGTGTCTCGGCGAGCCCCAGCTCCCACGGCGTGCCGGCGTGCTTGATCGACGA
>JBGOTT010000176.1:0-8371 GCA_041476585.1 Gammaproteobacteria bacterium
ACCGACGGCATCGGGATGGGCACCGAGGGAATGAAGTATTCGCTCGTGTCGCGCGAAGTGATTGCGGACGCGATCGAGACCTCGGTGAATGGCCAGGCGATGGACGGGGCGCTGGTGGTCGGCGGCTGCGACAAGAACATGCCAGGCGCGATGATGGCGCTTGCGCGCATGAACGTCCCCGGCATCTATGTCTACGCCGGCACCATCAAGCCGGGCAAGTGGAAAGGCCAGGATCTCACCATCGTCTCGGCGTTCGAGGCGGTGGGCGCTTTTTCCGCCGGCAAGATGTCGCAGGAGGACTACGACGGCATCGAGCGCAACGCCTGCCCCTCGGTCGGCGCCTGCGGCGGCATGTTTACCGCCAACACCATGTCCTCCTCCTTCGAGGCGCTCGGCATGAGCCTGCTGGGGTCCTCGCAGATGGCCTCGCCCGATCCGGAGAAGGCGGATTCGGCGGCCGCGTCGGCGAAGGTGCTGGTCGAGGCGATCAGGAACAATCTGCGTCCGCGCGACATCATTACGCGCAAGTCGATCGAAAACGCGATCAGCCTGGTAATGGCCACCGGCGGCTCGACCAACGCGGTGCTGCATTTCCTCGCCATCGCGCACGCCGCCGAAGTGAAATGGACCATCGACGATTTCGAACGTGTGCGCCGCAAGGTGCCGGTACTGTGCGACTTGAAGCCCTCCGGGCGTTACGTCGCGACCGACTTTCATCGCGCGGGCGGCGTCCCGCAGGTGCTGAAGATTCTGCTTGCAAACGGCGTGCTGCATGGCGAGTGCATGACCATCACCGGTAAGACCATGGCCGAGGAGCTGAAGGACATTCCGGCCGAACCGCGCAACGACCAGGACGTGATCCGGCCGTGGAGCAACCCGATCTACAAGCATGGCCATCTGGCGATTCTCAAGGGTAATCTCGCGACCGAAGGCTGCGTGGCCAAGATCACCGGCCTCAAGAATCCGGCGATTACCGGCCCCGCGCGCGTATTCGACTCCGAGCCTCTGGCAATGAAGGCGATCATGGCGAAGAAGGTCAAGCCGGGCGACGTGGTGGTGATCCGCTACGAAGGGCCGCAGGGCGGCCCCGGCATGCAGGAGATGCTCGCACCGACATCGGCTTTGATCGGTCAGGGGCTGGGCGAATCGGTCGGGCTGCTGACCGACGGGCGATTCTCGGGCGGCACCTGGGGTATTGTGGTGGGCCACGTCGCACCCGAAGCCTTCGTCGGCGGCACGATTGCGCTGGTGAAGGAAGGCGACTCGATCACCATCGACGCGAAGAAACGCTTGATCCAGCTCAACGTTCCCTCCAGGGAACTTGCCGCGCGCCGCAGGAAGTGGAAGCAGCCAAAACCGCGTTACACGCGCGGCCTGCTCGGCAAGTACGTGAAACTGGTGTCGAGCGCGTCGAAGGGCGCGGTGACCGACTAGCGAGCGCTAGAACCCCGAGCCGGGTTGCTTCAGAAACTCGGCTTCTTGCGCAGTGCTGGCGCGGCCGAGCGCGGCGTTGCGGTGCGGAAAGCGCCCGAAGCGGCGCACGATTTCCCAGTGCCGCACCGCGTACGGGAATATGCCGGCGGTTTCCGGATAGGGCTCGAGCCGCGACATTAGTGCGATCGAGCGCCATTGCTCGTCAAGCGATTCGCTGTGCTCGAACGGCAGGTAAAGAAACATCCGCTCGGCGGGCCGCAGGGCGGTGTCGAAGCCTGAATCCACGCCGCGCTTCGCCGCCGCAAGCGCGAGCGCGTCGGTGGCGAAGGCGCGCGCCGCATCTGTTCCCGGAGGGCGGAACATGTTGCGCGGAAACTGATCGAGCGCAACCACCAGCGCGAGGCAATCGCCGGGCGCGTTCATCCATGCCGCGAGCTGCCCCGCGGCGCCTTCCTCATGCAGCGCGAGAAACCGCGTCCGGATCTCCGCATCGAATGCGGGGTCCTTGCGGAACCAGCGCGGATCGGGATTGCCGCTGCGCTCATGCTCGCCGAACCAGAACTGCAAGACCTGCGCCGCGTGAGGGTCTTTCGTATCCTGCATGCGCCAATGCTGCAATAATCGCCACCTCGCTGCAAACGAGCCGCTGCACGCGACCGATCACATGCTCAATCGCCTGGCGCGGGAAACCTCGCCCTACCTTCAACAGCACGCTGCCAATCCGGTCGAGTGGTATGCGTGGGGGCCCGAAGCGCTCGCGCGCGCAAAGGCCGAAGACCGGCCGATCCTGCTCTCGATCGGATATTCGGCCTGCCACTGGTGCCACGTGATGGCGCATGAGAGTTTCGAGGACGAGGAAGTGGCCGCGGTGATGAACCGCCTGTTCGTCAACATCAAGGTGGATCGCGAAGAACGGCCAGACCTCGACCAGATCTATCAGACCGCCCACCAGATGATCGCGCAGCGTCCCGGTGGCTGGCCGCTCACGATGTTCCTTGCGCCCGACGGCAAGCCGTTCTTCGGCGGCACCTACTTTCCGAAGAGCGCGCGCCATGGCCTGCCCGGATTTCCCGACCTGCTCGAACGCGTTGCCGCGGTGTGGCGCGAGAAGCGCGCTGAGATTGCCGAGCAGGGAGCGCAGATCCTCGCGGCCTTGTCACATACGCTGCCTCGCGAAAGCGGCCACCGCTCGGAGTTTTCTGCGGCGCCGATCGAGGCTGCGATCGATGGGTTGCGCGCGATTTTCGACTCGCGCTTCGGAGGTTTCGGCGGTGCGCCGAAGTTTCCGCACCCGACCGACCTCGAGTTGTGCTTTCGCCGATGGGCAACCGCGGGCGACGCCAACGCGTGCGCGATGGCGCTCACGACGCTCGAGAACATGGCCAAAGGCGGAATCTACGACCAGCTCGGTGGCGGCTTCGCCCGCTACAGCGTCGACCAGTACTGGATGATCCCCCACTTCGAGAAAATGCTCTACGACAACGGCCCGCTGCTCGCACTTTGCGCGCAAGCGTGGCAGGTGTCGCGCGACCCGCTGTACGCGCGCGTGGTGCGCGAGACCGCCGGCTGGATGATGCGCGAGATGCAATCGCCCGAGGGGGGCTTCTACTCCTCGCTCGATGCCGATTCGGAGCACGAAGAAGGCAAATTCTATGTCTGGTCGCGCGAGGAAGTGCGCGCGCTGCTCAGCGGCGATGAGTACACCGTGGCCGCGGCACATTACGGCCTGGACCGCGCGCCGAACTTCGAGGACCGGCACTGGAATCTGCATGTATCGAAGCCGATCGAGGCGGGCGCGCAAGCGCTGCTCGAGTCCGCGCGCGCGAAGCTGTTTGCGGCGCGCGAGAAGCGCATCCGTCCCGGACGCGACGACAAGGTACTCGCGTCGTGGAACGCGCTCGCGATCAAGGGGCTGGCTCGCGCGGCGCGCGTGTTCGGCGAGCGAGCCTGGCTCGATGCCGCACGCACCGCGCTCGAGTTCATACGCCGCGCGATGTGCAAGGGCGGGCGGCTCGCCGCGACCTACAAGGACGGTCGCGCCCACTTGAACGCGTATCTGGACGACTATGCTTTTCTGCTGGATGCCGTGCTCGAGTTGTTGCAGGCCGGATTCGTGCAGCGCGACCTCGAATTCGCCGAACAGCTCGCGCTCGTGCTGCTCGAGCAGTTCGAGGACCCGGCCTCCGGCGGGTTCTTTTTCACCGCCAGCGACCACGAGCAGTTGATCCATCGCGCCAAGCCCGGGCACGACAACGCCACGCCGTCGGGCAACGGTATCGCTGCGCATGCGCTGCAGCGCCTGGCTGCGCTGACCGGGGAGGACCGCTACCGGATTGCCGCAGAGCGCACGCTGGAACTGTTCTACCCCGGTATGAGCGAGCGCCCGGGCGGGTTTGCGAGCCTGCTGACAGCGCTCTCGGAGGCGATTGTTCCCACCACCACGGTGGTGATCCGCGGGGAGGCCATGCACGCGAAAACCTGGAGCGGCGAACTGGCCCGGGAGCATCTGCCGCATTGCGTGGTGCTGACGATCCAGCCGGGGACGGCGGGATTACCCCCGGTGCTCGACAAACCGCCCGGGAAACCGCCTGTCAACGCGTGGGTATGCCAAGGCGTTAATTGCCTGCTGCCGATCGACGATCTGGCGGCGCTGAAGCAGGCTTGCAAATGCGTCGATATCCGGTAGCATGGCGCGGTTTTTAACTGGGGAAATGCGATGAAACACCTGATTTTGCCGATCGCGCTGATCGGCGCGTTCTGCGCCGGTCCGACGCAGGCGAGCGAAGAACTCGCCAAGAAATACGCATGCATGGCTTGCCATTCGGTCGACAAGAAGCTGATCGGCCCGTCTTACAAGGACGTGGCGAAAAAGTACGCCGCCGACAAGGGCGCCCAAGCGATGCTCGAAGACAAGGTGAAAAAGGGCGGTACCGGCGTGTGGGGCCAGATTCCGATGCCGCCGAACGGCTCGGTGCCCGCTGCCGACGTGAGCGCGCTGGTGAAGTGGGTGCTGTCCCTGAAGTAACTGAAAGGAACGATTCACGAAAAAGCCGGGCTTGCCCGGCTTTTTCGTTGGGCGAGCGCTTCGATCCCGGGTCCTGAAATGGCAGACGGGAACAAGCTTCTTTACCCCGGGGTGCCGGGGTATCATAGCGCGCCGGTTTCAACCCCCTGGGAGAGCGCATGAAGCATTCCAAACTCGCATTGACCCTCATCGCCGCCGCGATCGGCCTGATCGGCTGCGGCGAAGAGAAAAAGCCCGAACCACCCAAGGTCGAAGCCCCCAAGCCCCCGCCGCCCCCGCCGTCGATCGAGATCAAGATCGGCAGCGTCGCACCGCTCACCGGCGGCATCGCGCATCTCGGGAAGGACAACGAGAACGGCGTGCGCCTGGCAGTGGATGAGGCCAACGCCGCCAAAATCAAGATCGACGGCAAGGACGCGAAGTTCGTGATGATGGGCGAGGACGACCAGGCCGATCCCAAGGTCGGCACCACGGTTGCGCAGAAACTCGTGGACGCAAAAGTTGCCGGTGTGGTCGGTCACCTCAACTCCGGCACGTCGATTCCGGCATCATCGATCTACAACGGCGCCGGTATACCCGTGATTTCCGGATCGGCGACCAATCCGAAACTCACCGAGCAGGGATTCAAGGTGCAGTTCCGCGTGGTCGGCCGCGACGACCAGCAGGGCCCGGCGATCGCCAGCTACCTTGCGACGAACGCCAAACCGAAGGTCGTGGCGGTGATCGATGACGCGACGGCGTATGGCGAAGGGCTGGCAAACGAGGTGGAAAAGACGCTGACTGCCGCCAAAATCAAGGTGCTGCCGCGGGAGAAGGGTACCGACAAGACCACCGACTGGAAGGCGGTGCTCACCAAGGTAAAGGGCAAGCGACCCGACGCGATTTTCTACGGCGGCATGGATGCTACCGGCGGCCCGCTGATGAAGCAGGGCAGGGAACTCGGCATCAAGGCGGTTTTCGCGTTCGGCGACGGCGCGTGCACCGACGAGATGAGCAAGCTCGCCGGCGATGCGGCCGAGGGCCTGTTGTGCTCGCAGGCCGGCATCCCGGTCAAGGCTGCGTCGCAGAAATTCCTCGATGCCTACAAGAAGGCGTTCAACGTGGACCCGATCCTGTACGCACCGTTCACTTATGACGCGGCGAACATGCTGATCGACGCGATGAAGAAAGCCAACTCGGCCGACCCGGCAAAGTACCTGCCGGAGCTCGCCAAGCTGAGCTTCATCGGTGCGACCGGCAAGATCGAGTTCGACGAAAAGGGCGACCGCAAGGATGCCGAGATGACGATCTTCACCATGAGGGGCGGCAAGATCGAGCCGATCGCGATCATCAAGGGCGGCAATTCGATGACCGTAGACGAGTACCTGAAGATGGCCGCGCCGGGGGCACCCGCGGAGGCGCCCAAGCCTGCGGCGGAAGCGCCCAAGCCGGCAGCCGCGGCGGCCAAGGACGAAGCAAAGAAATAGACGAGGCGCTTCCTATCGATGGAAACGGCGCCTGCGGGTGCCGTTTTCTTTTCTGCGTCAGGTTCCGGCACAATAGCCTCGCCGTGGACATCTTCATCCAGCAACTGATCAACGGCGTGACCCTCGGCAGCGTATACGCCGTCGTGGCGCTCGGCTACACGATGGTCTACGGCATCATCCAGCTGATCAACTTCGCCCATGGCGAGGTGGTGATGATCGGCGCGATGGTCGCCTTCTCCGTCATTACCGCGCTCGCCCCTGGCGGCTGGCCGCCGCTGATGGTGGTGGCCGCCGGCACGATAGTCGCGATCCCCGTATGCATGGCGATCGGCTATGGGCTCGAGCGAGCTGCCTATCGCCCCTTGCGCAATGCACCGCGCCTCGCTCCGCTCATCTCCGCGATCGGCATGTCGATCATCCTGCAGCACCTCGCGCTTCTGGTGTGGAGCCGCAACTTTATTGCGTTTCCGCAGATCATCAAGAGCGAGCCCTACCATGTTGGCGGCGCGATCATCACCAACGTGCAGATAGCGATCATCGCGACTTCGGTGGCGATGATGGCCGGGCTTGCGCTGATGGTGTACCGCACGCGCCTGGGGACGGCGATGCGCGCCACCGCGCAGAATCCGCATGTCGCGGGCCTTATGGGTGTGGACATCAACCGCATCATCGCCGTGACGTTCCTGATCGCGGCCGCACTCGCCGCGGTCGCGGGCGTGATGGTTGGCAGCTACTACGGCATCGCCCACTATCAGATGGGCTCCCTGCTCGGCCTCAAGGCGTTCTCTGCGGCCGTGCTGGGCGGGATCGGCAATCTTCCGGGCGCAATGCTTGGCGGCGTGCTGCTTGGAGTGGTCGAGGCGCTCGGTGCGGGCTACATCGGCGATTTCACCAACAACTGGTTCGGCTCGAATTACCAGGACGTATTCGCTTTCATGGTGCTGATCGCGGTGCTGGTGTTCCGTCCGACCGGTCTGCTCGGCGAGCGGGTGGGAGACCGGACGTGAAGGGCAGGAATCCCCCGCTGATCTGGGTCGGGGCAGGATTGGTTGCGTTTGCGCTGCTGGCGTTGCCGTTTGCACTCGCTCAGGTCGGAACGGCGTGGGTACGCATTACCAACTTTGCCATTCTCTACGTGCTGCTCGCACTGGGCCTCAATATCGTGGTCGGCTTTGCCGGCCTGCTCGATCTCGGCTACATCGCTTTTTACGCCTTGGGCGCCTACGTCTACGCGCTCCTCGCCAGCCCGCACTTCAACCTTCACCTGCCGTTCTGGCTGATTCTCCCGTTCGGCGCGCTGGTGGCATGCCTGTTCGGGGTGCTGCTGGGCGCCCCGACCCTCAAGCTGCGCGGGGACTACCTCGCCATCGTCACGCTCGGCTTCGGCGAGATCATCCGGATATTCCTCAACAACCTCGCGCGGCCGGTGAACATCACCAACGGGCCGCAGGGCGTCTCGCGCATCGATCCTTTCCGTCTCGGCGGCTTCGATTTCGGCAAAAGCGAGACGCTGTTCGGCCTCGCGTTCAGCGCGCCGATCAAGTACTACTACTTTCTGCTGGCGGTGATGATCGTGGTCATCGTCATCACCATCCGGCTGCAGAACTCGCGCATCGGCCGCGCCTGGGAGGCGGTGCGCGAAGACGAGACCGCCGCGCGCGCGATGGGCATCGACACCACCAACATCAAGCTCCTTGCGTTCGCGATCGGCGCCTCGTTCGGCGGGCTGGCGGGCGGGATGTTCTCCGCCATCCAGGGTTTCATCAGCCCCGAGAGCTTCGTTCTGGTCGAATCGATCATGGTGGTCTCGATGGTCGTGCTGGGCGGGATGGGCAACGTCTGGGGCGTGATCCTCGGCGCGGTGCTGCTCTCGTTCGCACCCGAGGTGTTGCGCTACACCGTCGAACCGGTGCAGAAATCGTTGTTCGGCAGATCGCTCGTCGAACCGGAGGTGATCCGCATGCTGCTATTTGGCCTTGCGATGGTGTTGATCATGCGCTTCCGCCCGGCGGGACTGCTGCCTTCGGCGGTGAGGAAGCGGGAACTGGCGGAGCGCAAGGAATGAGCGCGTTGCTGCAGGCCGGCAGCGTGTCGAAGCGTTTTGGCGGCGTGCAGGCGCTCGCCGGCGTGGGCTTCAGCATCCGGCGCGGCGAGATCTACGGACTGATCGGCCCGAACGGCGCGGGCAAGACCACGCTGTTCAATCTGCTGACCGGAATCTATCTCCCGGACGAAGGCGCGTTCAGCTTCGACGGCCGGCTGCTTGCGGGTCTCAAGCCGCACCAGGTTGCCGAGGCGGGGATTGCGCGCACCTTCCAGAACATCCGCCTGTTCGCCAATCTCTCGGCGCTGGAAAACGTCATGATCGGCCGCCATGTGCGCACCCGCGTCGGCGTCATCGGCGCGGTGCTGCGCAACCGCGCGACGCTGCAGGAGGAGCGCGGCA
>JBGOTT010000177.1:0-8359 GCA_041476585.1 Gammaproteobacteria bacterium
AGCGGCGCGGAGCTGCTGCTGTTTTCGGTGAACGCGGTGACGCAGGGCACCGAAAGCCAGGGCGAAGTGACGGTGCGCCTGTCGAAGGGCGGTCGGATCGTGAACGGCGTCGGCGCGGACACCGACATCGTGGTTGCGTCGGCCAAGGCCTACATCAATGCGCTCAACAAGCTGGCGAGCAAGATGGAGCGCCTGAATCCGCAGCATCAGATGTAGGAGGAAGGGAAGATGCCAAGAGAGAACTACTCGTCCGGCGCGCCCTGGGAGCCGATTGTCGGCTACTCGCGCGCCGTAAAGGTCGGCCCATATGTCCATGTCTCAGGCACGACGGCAACCGACGGGAAAGGCGGCATCGTCGGCCCGGGCGATCCATATGCCCAGACCGTCCAGTGCGTACGCAATATCGAAGCCGCATTGGCAAAGGCGGGGGCCGGGTTATCCCACGTCGTGCGGACCCGCATCTATGTCGTGAACATCCATGACTGGGAAAAGATCGGCAAGGCCCATGGCGAGTTCTTCGCGGGCATCCGCCCGGCCACGAGTATGATTGAAGTAAGCGGCCTGATTTCGCCTGAACTGCTGGTCGAGGTTGAAGCCGATGCGTATGTCGGAGCGTAGGGCTGCGCCGGAAGCACACCGCATGACGGGTCATCGGGACCTTGTCCGCGGGCAATTCACGAAATAGACTTGCGCTTCGCGCACGCGCATTCAAGGAGCCCCTCGTGGACCAGACCAGATTCCTGATCGGCGGCGCACTTGCCGCACTCGGCGTCGCCTCGCTCCTCGCAGCCGGCGATGCGGCGGCGCAGTCGGTCGCGCTGGCGAGCAAGGTTCCCGGAAAAGTCTACCTGCTGCCGGCCACGCTGGAAACGACCCAGTGGGGTTGGTTCGACAATGCGCAGGCGCCCGTGCTCACCATCGATTCCGGGGACACGGTGGTGCTCGAAACGATGATGCATTCCCACAACCAGGTGGTGCCCGGGCGCAGCATCGACGAGATCAAGAAACTGCGCACCGATCATCCCGGGCGCGGGCCGCACACGGTCACCGGACCGATCTTCGTCAACGGCGCCGAGCCCGGCGACACGCTGAAGGTGAAGATCAACCGCATCGTGCCGCGCGCGTACGCGACCAATTTCAACGTCCCGGGGATGTTCGGACAGTTTCCGAAGGAATACACGGACGGCCAGGTCAAATATGTCTACCTCGACATGGACCGCAAGGTGGCGGAATTCCTGCCGGGCGTGTTCATCCCGCTCAAGCCGTTTCCCGGCACCATCGGCGTGGCCCGCAAGGAGCCGGGCCGCTACAGCAGCGTGCCGCCCGGGGAATATGCCGGCAACATGGACATCCGCGATCTGACCGAGGGCACAACGCTGTACGTGCCGGTGCAGGTGCGCGGCGCGCTGCTGTGGACCGGCGACTCGCACGCCGCGCAGGGCAACGGCGAAGTCAACCTCACCGCGCTCGAAACCGCATACAAGGAATTCAACATCACCGTCTCGGTCCTCAAGGACATGAAGATCGACTTCCCGCGCATCGAGACGCCGAAGTCGTGGATCACCATGGGCATGGACGCGGATCTCAACAAGGCGTGGGACGGTGCGAAGGGCCAGACCATCAAGCTCATATCGGAGCAGCGAAAAATCTCCGCCGACCAGGCGTTGGCGCGGATGACGGAGGGGTCCGATTGCCGCGTTTCGCAAGTGGTCAACGTCAAGAAGGGCATACACTGCCTGACTTCGAAGGATGCCAAGGGCAAGGAAGACATGGAACGTCCGACGAAGGAAACCGCGAAGTACTACGTGAGTCACGCTGCGGATGCCGATCTCAACAAGGCAATGGATGGCGCGTCGATGGGAATGATCAAGTGGCTCGAAACAAACAAGGGCATCGCGCGTCTTGACGCCTACGGCCTGGCGAGCGTCGCGATGGATTGCCGCGTCGGCAGCGTGTCGATGGGCGAAAAAAACGTGCATTGCCTGATGCCGAAAAGCCTCTGGCAGGCGCCGAAATGAAACGGGCCTGAAACGATGAAGGCAAGGGCTGCGCAAGCGGCCCTTTTGGTTCTGTCCCTGTCGGCGTTCGCGGCAAACGCGCTCGCGCAGCAGCGCCTGCTGGTGGTCGCGACAACCACCGACTTGAAGAGTCTCGCCGAGGCGGTGGGGGGCGATCAGGTGCTGGTGACGAGCATGGTCCCGCCAGCCATGGATGCTGAGGATTACCAGCCCAGGCCGCAGGACCTGGGCCGCCTCAGGCACGCGCGCATGGTGGTGCGCGTTGGTCTCGACTACGATCTATGGCTGGACCGCCTGCTGCGCCAGGCAAACAATCCCGCCCTGCTGCGCGGTGCAGACGGTTACGTCGACGCGTCGTTTGCGATTGCGCTGCTGGACGTGCGCGGTTCCGCGGTCGGCCCGCAGGGCGGGCACGCGCACGGCAGCGGCAATCCGCATTACTGGCTCGACCCCGCCAATGCGCAGATCATCACCGCAACGCTGCTCGAGGCGCTGGCGCGGCTCGATCCGGCGAACGCGAAAAACTACGAGGCGCGACGTCTCGCGTTTCTCGACCGATTGGCGCCCAAGCTGCGCGAGTGGGAGGCGGCGCTCTCAGGCGTGCAGGGCAAACCGATGCTCGCTTACCACAACAGCTGGGCCTATTTCGCGCGCCGCTTCCGGCTCAACATCGCGGGCACCATCGAGGTGAAGAGCGGCATTGCGCCCAGCCCCGCCCATCTGGCCCTGTTGCTGCGAACAATGCGCGAAATGCGGATCAAACTGATCGTGAAGCAGCCGTTCGAGTCCGAAAAATACCCGGCCTTCCTTGCCGCGAAATCCGGCGGCGCGGTGGTGGTGCTGGCCGCCTCGGTCGGCGCGCTCCCCGAAGCAGCCGACTATTTCGCGCTGTTCGATTACAACATCAAGGCGCTTTCGACCGCCGTGAGAGCCAGCAAAGACTGAGCGTGGCCGACGCGCTCGCCATGTTGTGGCTGCCCTTCCTGGCCGCGGTCTGCCTGGTTGCGATTCACACCTGGTTCGGCATCCAGGTGCTGGCGCGCAACATCGTGTTCGTCGATCTCGCACTGGCGCAGATCGCCGCGCTCGGCGCAACCGTTGCCTTCATGCTCGGCCACGCGGCGCAGGGCGGCGCGAGTTTTGCGTATTCGTTTGCCTTCACGCTGGCTGCCGCGCTGCTGCTCGCATTCACGCGCCAGTGGGCGGGCCGCGTCCCGCAGGAAGCGCTGATCGGGGTGATCTATGTTATGGCGGCCGCCACGGCGTTTCTTCTGGTGGACCAGGCGCCGCAGGGCGCGGAGCACATCAAGCAGATCCTGACCGGCAACATTCTCACCGTCGGCGGCGACGATCTGATCCTCATCGCGCCGTTGTATGCGATGGTTGGAATCGTTCATGCGCTGCTCCGCAACCAGCTCACGTCGCCGCAATCTGGATGGTGGTGGGATTTCTTCTTCTATGCGAGTTTCGGCCTGGTGGTGACGAGCTCGGTGGCGCTGGCCGGCGTTCTGCTGGTATTTTCGTTCCTCATCATTCCCGCCGCGATCGGCTTGCTCTACGCCGAGCGCTTGTCGCGCCAGCTTGCCATCGGCTGGGCCGCGGGAAGCCTTGCGAGCCTCGCCGGGCTGGTGCTTTCGTATTGCCTGGATCTGCCCACCGGCGCCACCATGGTATGCGTTTTCGGTGCCGCGCTCGCAGCCGCGGGCATCGTCTGGCCGCTGCGCGGGGGTTCGGCTGAGAAGCTCAGATCCGCAGGGGCGATCGTCCGCTGCGCGTTCGCGGTGATGCTCGCGTTGTCGGGCCTGTGGCTGATGACCGCGCCGCGTGCCGACCAACCGCTCGTCGACGTCGCCGAATACGCCGTTCCCCGCCTGCGTTCAGCGTACATGCGCGAGGTCGAACTCGAAACCTGGCGCGATGCAGATGACCATGCCGAACGCTACCGCCGCGAGGCCGAGCGGCTGAACCAGCGCGAAGCGCAAAGCCGCTGGCACGGCAAGCCGCTGGCGGAGGGCGAAGTGCGGAGGATTTCGTCCTTCCTCAAGTCCTATGCCGAGATGCGCAACGGGGAGGAATTCGTCAAGCGCGAGGTGCGCGCGAGGGCGCGGGAGCGGACGCGCTGGGTGTTGGGGAGCGGGTTGATCCTGTTAGGGTTGGCGGTTGCGCCGTGGTGGCGCAACGGTAGGAAGGCGAGCGAGGTCCTGCGCGACAAACATGGAGAGTTGTCCTGAATCGCGTTCGCACCTGCCTGCGTTCTCGCAGTAGGCGAGAACCTCGGTCGAGCGAAATCATCCTGTCACGCATTCCGGTGCTGCACAAACCAGTGCCGGCCGAAGCGCTGATGTCGGTCATTCGCGAACTTTCGCAGCGGGCTTGAGCGCCGCGCGCGAAAAAACAATCGCCGCGGCGAACAGCGTCAGGCTGAGTGCAATCTCTCCCGCAGCCAGCGCGCGGCCCGCACCGGATTCGGCATAGCATCGCACCACCCCTTCGGCGAAGTACGCGAGCGCGAGCAGGCTGGTCCACTGGAAGGTGTAACGCCGGCCGGAAAGGATTCCGCCCAGCGGTAGCGCGAGCGGCGCGGCCTTCAGCGCAACCCACGATCCGCCGGCGCGCAGCGGCGCGAGCCAGAGCTCCCACGCGAGGCACAGCAGGATCAGTGCCACGAGCGCGGTGGCGGCGACGAACTGCGCGGCGCGCGGCATCTAGCGCGCGAGGCGCAGCGCGATCTGCGCCAGCCGCTTGCCCTGCGCGACGCACAGCGCGCGCTCGGCATCGCTCACCGGCTGATCTGCCGCGGCGCCCGCTACATGGCTCGGGCCGTACGGCGTGCCGCCGGTCCGGGTGGAGAGCACCTCGGCCTGCGTGTAGGGCAACCCGACGATCAGCATGCCGTGATGCAGCAGCGGCAGCATCATCGACAAGAGCGTCGTCTCCTGCCCGCCGTGCAGGCTCGCCGTCGAAGTGAACACGCATGCCGGTTTGCCTGCGAGCGCGCCATTCAGCCAGAGCGAAGAGGTGCCGTCGAGAAAATACTTGAGCGGGGCGGCCATGTTGCCGAAGCGCGTCGGGCTGCCGAGCGCGAGGCCGGCGCATTCCTCGAGGTCGCGGATCTCGCAATACGGCGCGCCCTGCGCGGGCACCTGCGGTTGCGCGACCGCAGTGACCGGCGCGACCTTCGGCACGCTGCGCAGCCGCGCCGCGGCGCCCGGCACGCGCTCGATGCCATCGGCAATCAACTCGGCCATGCGGCGCACCGCACCGTGCTGGCTGTAGTAGAGAACGAGAATGTCGGGCACGCTCCGGTATCATACCGCCCCGCCATGACCGATCGCGTCCCCCCGCCACGCCGCGAGCGCCTGATCGTCGCGCTCGATGTGCCCGGCGCCGCGCAGGCACGTGGCCTCGTCGAGCGGCTGGGCGACAGCGTGCGCTTTTACAAGATCGGGCTGGAATTGTTCACCTCTGGCGGGTATTTCGAGCTGCTTGGCTGGCTCACGGCGCGCGGCAACAAGGTGTTCGCGGACCTCAAGTTCTACGACATTCCGGAGACGGTGCGGCGCGCGGTGGCGAATCTGCGCGGATCGGGCGCGGCGTTCGTGACGGTGCATGGCCATCGCTCGATCATGGAGGCTGCCGCGAAGGAAAAAGGCGGCATGCAGATCCTCGCGGTGACCGTGCTGACGAGCTTCGACCATCGCGACCTCGCGGAGATGGGGGCGAGTGTCGATGTCGGGCAACTCGTGTTGTCCCGCGCCCGGGGGGCGGTTGAATCAGGCTGCGATGGCGTGATTGCGTCCGGGCTGGAAGCGTCGAAGCTAAAAGCGGAGTTCGGCGATCGCTTGCTGGTGGTCACGCCCGGAATCCGCCCGGCCGGAAGCAAGCCCACGGACGACCAGAAGCGCACCGTGGACGCGGCGCAGGCATTCGCGAACGGCGCCGATTACATCGTGGTCGGCCGGCCGGTACGCGACGCGCCGGACCCCAGGGCCGCCGCCGAGTCCATTCAGGCGACGATCGCGTCGGTTTTCGCGGCGTGATCGTCCGTGGCCGACTGGCTCCACGCGATTGCTGGAATCCTCGGGCTGCTCGGGCTCGCGTGGCTGGCGAGCGAGGCGCGCGTACGCGCACCCTGGCGCCTGGTGGCATCCGGCCTTGCCTTGCAGCTGGTGTTGACGCTTGCGTTGCTCAAGCTGCCGGGAGTCAGCCTCATCTTCCTCGCCCTGAATGACGGGATGCTCGCGCTGGAGAAAGCGACGCAGGCCGGCACGTCGTTCGTCTTCGGCTACCTGGGAGGCGCGGCGGCGCCGTTCGCGATCTCGGATCCCGGCTCGAGCTTCATCCTCGCGTTCCGCGCTCTGCCTCTGGTGCTTGTGGTAAGCGCGCTCTCCGCACTGCTGTTCTACTGGCGCATCCTGCCGGCGATCGTGCGCGGACTGTCCTGGATTCTCGAACAGACGCTCGGCGTGGGCGGCGTGGTGGGCCTGTCGACGGCGGCGAACGTGTTCGTAGGCATGGTCGAGGCGCCGTTGTTCGTGAAACCCTACCTCGTGCGCGTCGGTCGCGGCGAGCTGTTCATGATCATGGTCGGCGGGATGGCCTCGATCGCCGGCACCGTGCTGTTCCTCTACGCGAGCATTCTCGGCAAGGCGGTGCCGGATGCGGTCGCGCACCTGCTGATCGCCTCGATCCTGTCTGCGCCGGCGGCGTTGGTGATCGCCGGGCTGATGGTACCGCCCGAGGGCAAGGCGACCGGCGCGCAGATCGAGTTGCGCAGCGAAGCGACCAGCAGCGTCGATGCGGTGACGCGCGGCACGCTCGAGGGGGCGCAGCTGCTCCTCAACATCGTCGCGATGCTGGTGGTGTTCGTCGCGCTGGTGACGCTGGTCAACCTCGGCCTTGCGGCCCTGCCCGATGTGTCGGGCGCGCCGCTCACGCTGCAGCGCGCGCTCGGCTGGGTGCTCGCGCCGCTTGCATGGCTGTGCGGCGTGCCCTGGAGCGAGGCGCCGGCGGCCGGGTCGCTGCTCGGCACCAAGACTGTCGTGAATGAGCTGGTCGCCTATCTCGATCTGGCGAAGATGGGCGCGGCGGAACTCTCGCCGCGATCGCGGCTGCTGATGACCTACGCGCTGTGCGGCTTCGCCAATTTCGGATCGCTCGGCATCATGCTCGGCGGAATGGGCACCATGTGCCCGGAGCGCAGAGGCGACCTGGTTTCGCTGGGAATGAAGTCCATCGTTGCGGGAACCTTGGCGACCTGCCTGACCGCGGCGATGGTGGGGCTGGTGGTATGAGCACCGTCGCGGTTCCGGTTCGCACTCCGCTGTTTCGCGGCAAGCGCGGATTGCGCATCGTGCTCGTGGGCCTGCCCAACGCGGGCAAAAGCGCGTTGTTCCGGGCCGTGGCCAGCGCGTCGGTGCAGACCGGTCAGCTCGCCGGTACGCGCCGCGTGTACGATGAATGCGCGGTGCAGATCGGATTGGACGAAGCGCGCGTGCTCGACCTGCCGGGTATGCACTCGCTGCGCCATCTCGATGACGATGGCCGTGTCTCGCTCAAGTACCTGCTGTGGGGCGATGCGAGACCGGCGGTTTCGGCGCACGAGCCCGGCGGCCCACCCGCGCCATTTGGGCCGCCGGATGCCATCGTCCAGGTGATCGACGCGACCGCGCTCGAGCGCCACCTGGAGCTCACCCTCGAGCTCATGCTGCTCGGCCGGCCGCTGGTGGTCGCGCTCAACAAGGCCGACGAGGCGCAGGATCGCGGGCTCTACATCAACAGCAGAGTGCTGGGCGAGCAACTCGGCGTGCCGGTAGTCCCGACCGTCGCCGTGATGGGGCACGGCATCGCGGAGCTCTTTGCTGCGACGGTGAACTGCGTGCGCGCGGGCGCTCGCCCGATCGATCAACCCGTCAGCAGGCACCTTGCAGAGCGCCTGCAGCCGGTCGTCGCGGCGCTGGACGGCGTCGAAATGCGCGAGGCCTTCCGGATTTCGCCGCGCTTCCTCGCGATGCAACTGGCCGAGGGCGACCGCTACTTCCTCGGCGAATTGCAGCAGCACTTTCCCGACCGGCTGCCGGCCATTCTCAGGCTGCTCGGGCAAGCAGGGAGCGCGCTGCCGCGGCCGCTTTCCGAGGAACTGCATGCCGACCGCCACCACCGCGCGGCGCTGCTGTTCGAGGCCGCCACGCGGTTCGGCCCGCCGCATGCGCAGCGCGACTGGCGCTACTGGCTCGACGAGTTGTTCCTCAGCCCGCGCTGGGGCCTGGCGGGCAGCCTGGCGGTGTTCGCCGCCGTGCTGTTCGTCGTGTTCGATGTGAGCGGCCGGCTCGACGCGATGA
>JBGOTT010000178.1:0-8327 GCA_041476585.1 Gammaproteobacteria bacterium
CGGCGAGGTGGTGCTCGGCGTGGTCGGTTTCGGCGAGCGACGGCGCCTCACGGCGATCGGCGACGCCGTCAACCTCGCAAGCCGCATCGAGAGCGTGAACAAGGAGGCGGGCACCTTGCTGCTCGTCTCCGCGAGCGCGTGGGAAAACGTGCGTGCCGAGGTGCGCTGCGGCATGGCGCTCGAGGTGCCGCTGAAGGGCAAGTCCGGAAAGTATCCGCTCTACGAGATTACCGCGCTCGCGGGACCGGTCGCAAAGCAGATCCCGAAGAAGCTCACGTAATCGCGTCGCTGCGCAACGGGCCCCGGGGGCCCGTCGCGCGAAAAGGATGAGGATGAATGCACCAGAAAGAATGGTCTTTCCTGACCTGCAGTCGCAATTCGACAGCCGCAACATTCGCATCGACGGCGTAGTCAAGACCGAGCTTGCCGGCGCCATGGCGATCGAGGAATTAATTGCGATCGCCGAAGGCAGTGCCTCTTGCGAGGTATACAGTCCGGTGAAAAGGGCCGACGAAAAATGCGTCACTGAGCTGGCGTACGATAACCCGAAATTCGTCGAGGACCTGGTGCGCGACGTGGCGCTGGCGCTGAATCGGGAGCCGCGTATTCGTGCTTACGTGGTCGAAGCGGAGAACTTCGGATCGATCCACAGCCACACGGCCTTCGCGCGCATTGTGAGCCCAAGCAAGCACGACACGGTTGGAGCATGCCCAAACCCCCGCAGCAGAAGCTCGGGCGATTGCAAACGGGAGGCACAGCATGAGCGTGTATGAAGTGAAGCTGAAAGGGCATAATCAGGTCGCCGAAGGCACAATGGCGTTTCGCTTCTCCAAGCCCGACGGGTTCGTATTTAGGGCCGGCCAGGCCATCAGGCTTGAATTGATCAACCCGCCGGCGGAAGGCGGGCAGAGCAGCCGCACGTTTTCCCTCGTCAGTGCTCCGTTCGAGCGGGAGTTGGCCGTGGCGACGCGGATGCGCGACAGTGCCTTCAAGCGTGCGCTCAAGGCCCTGCCGGACGGCGCGAGCATGAGGATCGACGGCCCGTTCGGCGATCTCGCGCTCGGCGACACTGAGCGGCCCGCGGCCTTCATCGCGGGTGGCATCGGCATCACGCCGTTCATGAGCATGCTGCGCCAGGCAGCGGAAGACCGGTCGCCTCAGCGCCTGTTCCTCGCGTATTCGAACCGGCGCCCCGAAGACTCCGCGTTTCTCGACGAGCTCCAAGGACTCGCGCGGCAGAACAAGCACTTCCACCTGATGGCCACGATGACCGATATGAGCAAGTCCGCGCGCGAGTGGAGCGGAGAGACGGGTTTTGTCGATGCAGATATGTTGAAACGGTTCGTCGGCGACCTGGCCGCGCCGATCTACTACGTTGTCGGCCCGCCGGCGATGGTCGAGGCGATGCAACGGACGATGAGCGGCGCGGGCATTGCCGAGGGCGAAATTCGCACCGAGGAGTTTTACGGCTATTAGTGGTTTGTAACAGGCGAATCGGTAGTGCGCATGCGCTGAATCCGCGCTGTCGATGCTCAGGAATCAGCTGCGCGAAGGAGGGCGGGGTCGTATGGCAGTCAGACTCAAGAAAACAAGGAGGCACCATGGCAAGACTGGTAAAACGGTTTCGCAACAAACCCTACGCGGTGACTATCGGCGGAGAAACCAAGTATTTTTGCGGTTGCGGGCTATCCAACACACAGCCGTTCTGCGACGGAACGCATAAGATTACCCGGACGGAAGGGGTTGAAAAGAATTTTTGGTACGACGAAGGGATGCAGCGTCACGATGCGACGGACAGCTATCCAGGCATCCGAAGCGACCAACAGACGAAAGACGCGTAGTAGCGGCGGGAGAAGACGCGGCCGGCGTTTCGCCGACCTTGCCCCATGCAGCGGCTTTCGGACAAATACTGATGAATTCGCTCCTTACGAAGCTGGGAAGAAGGCTCGCCGGGTACCTATCTGAACCCAGGCGGCAAGGCACTCAAGTCGCGACCGCGACACCGGAGAAACTCGCCCGGGCGCTCCGTCCCGGCGATGTTCTGTTGGTGGAAGGCAACACCCGCATCAGCATGGCGATCAAGTACCTGACGCAGTCCACCTGGCCCCACACAACTTTGACGGCCGGGTCGGACGCGGTGTGCCTGCGCGAAATGACCGAAGGGCTGACGGCGGACCACCGTGCGCTGGAAGCGGTCCTCCCGGAAATTGTTGCACGCTTCCTCCGGTCAGGAGGTCAGTCACATCAGAACGAGGAAAACACCTGGCGGTCCTTCCTCAGTCTAGGCCTGGATCTTCGCCACCAGCACCGCCAGCGACTGCATGCGCCCGGCAATCGACCTGAGCAGCGACGCACCGAACAGCGGCTTTGCCCTGATCAGTGCAAGAAATTCATTGCGGTTGATCGACAGCAGGCGGCAATCGGTTTCCGCGGTGGCCGTCGCCGCGCGCGCCGAGCGGTCCACCAGCGCCAATTCGCCGAAGATGCCGCCGGGCGGGATACGTTCGATGACGCGGTTATTGACGGAGACCGCGACGCGGCCGTCGATCACGACGTACATCGATGCGCCCGCGCTGCCGGCGGCGAAGATGACCTTGCCGGCGGGGAAGGGGATTGGCGGCTGATTCACGAACTCGGTCGCGAGCTCGGCAACGGTCACCCGCTCGAACACCGCACCGCGCTCGGTCGGCCCCGCGGCGCCGGCCGCAGCCCCGAGAGTGGCGATGCTCTGGCGCAGGCGGCCGACCATGATGCTCATCAGCATCAGCGCGAACTCCGGCGACTTCCCGAGCGCAGCGTGGAACTGCTTCTGGTCGAGCGAAAGCAGCGAGCAGTCGGTCTTCGGCATCGCTGTCGCGCTGCGCGGGACGCCGGCGATCACCGCCAGTTCGCCGAAAATCTCGCCCGGCTTGACCGCCGCGAAGACCCGGTTGTTGATCATCAGGCCGACCTCGCCGTCGAGCAGCAGATACATCCGGTCGCCCCTGGAGAACAGGCCCCCGGACTTCTTTTCGTTCGCGACGAAGATCGGCTTGCCGCCCGATACCTTCTCGAGGCTTCCGGTCGACTTGAAAAACTCGAGCGCGATCGCCGGGTTGTAGAGCGAACTGTGCGCGGCGCTCTGCACGTTGCTGCGCGCCGCGGCCTCGGCCCGCGCGGGCGCGAGGTTGGAAAAGTCGAGGTCGTCCATGTCGAATGCAAGCGTCAGCGGATGCGTATCGCTTCGAGCAGCTCCGCGTAAACCTTGGGCGTGCCTGCAATGATATCGCCGCTTTCCATGAAATCGGCCCCACCCGCGAGGTCGCCGACAAGCCCGCCGGCCTCCTGGATGAGCAGCGCGCCCGCGGCCATGTCCCACTTGGAAAGACCGAGTTCCCAGAACGCGTCGAGCCGGCCCGCCGCGACATAGGCGAGATCGAGCGCCGCCGAGCCGGCGCGCCGCACACCGGCGCTCGAGGACATCATGGTGCGCAGCGCCGCCATGTAGCTGTCCAGTCGCGACAGTTCCTTGAACGGAAAACCGGTGCCGACCAGCGCCTCGCGCAGGTGCGTGCGCGACGAGACGCGGATGCGGCGGTCGTTGAGGAAGGCGCCGCGGCCGCGCGTCGCGGTGTAGAGCTCGTCCTTGACCGGATCGAACACGACGGCCTGCGTGAGCGTGTCGCGGTGCTGCACCCCGATCGAGACGCAATATTGCGGAAAGCCGTGAATGAAATTGGTGGTGCCGTCCAGCGGATCGATGATCCAGGTGGTGTCGGATTGCGCCGCTCCCCGGCTCTCGCCGGATTCCTCCGCGAGGATGGCGTGCTCGGGATAGGCTTTGCGGATGATCTCGATGATGGCGGCTTCGGTGGCCCGGTCGACTTCGGTGACGAAATCGTTGGCGCGCTTGGCGTGCACCTCCCGTCCGCCGCCGGCCAGCGCCGCGCGGTTGATGATCGAGCCGCCCCGACGCGCCGCCTTGACGGCGATATTGAGAAGAGGATGCATTGCGAGCGGGGAGCCAACCGCGTGACGGGAACGGTATTCTAATATGCCGATCATGGACGAGCCGGCGAAATGCGCGCTTGAGCGCGTGCGCATCGTGCTTTGCCGCCCGAACCATCCCGGCAACATCGGTTCGGCCGCACGTGCGATGAAGAACATGGGACTGGCCGATCTCTGGCTGGTCGAGCCCAGGCGTTTTCCCGCCCCCGAAGCGGAGTGGCTCGCGACCGGGGCTGGGGATCTCCTCGCTTCGGCGCGCGTTTGCGCGCGCCTGACCGACGCGTTGGCCGAGTGCGTTGCGGCATATGCGGTGAGCGCGCGTCCGCGCGAATGGTCGCTCGAGGTGCTCGCAGCGCGCGACGCGGCCGGGCAGGTGCTCAACGATGCGGCGAACGGAGTGGTGGCGCTGGTGTTCGGCAACGAGAGCGCCGGGCTCACCAACGACGAGATGCTGGCCTGCCAGCGTCTGGTTCATATCCCCGCCAATCCCGCTTTCAGCTCGCTCAATCTCGCGCAGGCGGTACAGGTGCTCAGCTACGAACTGCGTGTGGCCGCCGGACTCGGCTCGGTTACACAAGCGCCAGGCTTGCCGCTGGCGACGGTCGCGGACATGGAAGGTCTGTACGCGCACCTCGATCAAGCGTCGCTCGCCAGCGGATTCCAGGATCCGGCGCGGCCGGGCCGCCTGCGCGACCGTTGGCGGCGGCTGTTTTCGCGCACCCGGCTTGAGCGCGAGGAGGTGAATATCCTGCGTGGCCTGCTCAAGGCGCTATTGCGGCGGAACTCCAAGGGGCAATAGTTGACTAAATTACTTGGTAATCCTAGGATTGCGGTGTCCTGACGGGAAATCGTTAATGTTCAATCGGCTGCGTGAAGAGTTGGTAATTGTGTTCGAGCGGGATCCGGCTGCGCGGTCGGCTTTTGAGATCGTGACCTGTTACCCGGGGTTTCATGCCCTGCAGCTGCACCGTTTTTCGCATTGGTGCTGGAGCCGCGGACTGCACTGGCTCGGCAGGTTCGCATCCCACCTGGGCCGCGCGCTGACCGGCATCGAGATCCATCCAGGCGCGACTGTCGGGCGGCGGGTGTTCATCGACCACGGCATGGGCGTGGTGATCGGTGAAACCGCAGAGATCGGCGACGACACGACGCTTTACCATGGTGTCACTCTTGGCGGCACCTCATGGAACAAGGGCAAGCGCCACCCGACACTGGGCAAGAGCGTGGTCGTCGGGGCGGGAGCGAAAATCCTCGGGCCGATCATGATCGGCGATGGTGCGAGGATCGGCTCGAACGCCGTGGTGGTGAAGGACGTACCGGCGGGGGCGACCGTGGTGGGAATACCGGGCCGCATCGTCGAAGCCGGGGGGCAGGCGAGTGCACGCTTCGCGGCCTACGCGGTGGTGCAGAACCAGGATGATCCGATGTCCAAGGCGATGAACGAGCTGATCGCGCACTCGCGCGAGCTCGAAGCAAGGCTCGAAGCCATGCGTGCGGAGCTCGACCGGCTCAAAAGCGAACTGGGCGACCAGGGATCGGCAAACGCGTGGTCGCCCGGGCGGGGAACGAGAATTAGTGCTTGAAAACAGCTGGATACATAGTTGACTCAAGTTGTCGGGATTAGCTATACTTGACTAGGTTTGTCGGGTATACGTTTTACCTTGCAGAAAGAGGACCCCATGAGACTGACTACGAAAGGTCGTTTCGCGGTCACCGCAATGGTCGATCTGACGATGCGCCAGACCGGCGGCCCGGTGACACTCGCGGCAATCAGTAAGCGGCAGCATATCTCGCTGTCCTACCTCGAGCAGCTGTTCGGCCGCCTGCGCCGGCGCAACCTGATATCGAGCGTGCGCGGTCCCGGCGGAGGCTACATGCTCGCGTTGCCCCCCGAGCGCATTTCGGTCGCCGACATCATCGTTGCAGTGGACGAGCCGCTCGACGCAACCCAATGCGGCGGCAAGGAGAATTGCCTGGATGACAAGCGCTGCATGACGCACGACCTTTGGGCCACGCTGAACACCAAGATGTACGAGTACCTCGCGTCGGTGTCGCTCGGCAACCTGGTCGAGCAGCAGCACGGCAAGCCGATCAACGTGCTGCAGGACTGCCGCAGCGATGCCAGGGCCAAGCCGCAGGTCGCGGCGCTCGCGTGAAGCAGACGAGAATGAGACTGCCCATTTATCTGGACTACTCCGCCACCACGCCGGTGGACCCGCGCGTGGCGGAGAAGATGATTCCCTACATCACCGAGCATTTCGGCAATCCGGCCTCGCGCTCGCATTCGTTCGGCTGGAAGACCGAGAGTGCTGTGGAAGAAGCGCGCGAGAACGTCGCTGCGCTGGTGAACTGCGACGCGAAGGAAATCGGAATCGCTCGCCGAGGCGGAAGAAAATGAGGAAGACATGCTCGACAAGGCGTGGGGGCTGGAAGCCACCTCGCGCCTGTCCTGTCAGGCACGCATGGGGACCGAGAATCTCGTGATCGAGATCCCGAAATACACCATCAACCAGGTGAGCGAGGGGCACTGACCATGAAGTGGACGGACACGCAGGACATCGCCATCGCGCTGGCGGAGAAGTTTCCGGACCTCGATCCGAAAAAAGTGCGCTTCACCGACCTGCGCCAATGAGTCATGGGGCTGGAGGACTTCCGCGACGATCCGAATCGGAGTGGCGAGAAAATCCTCGAGGCCATCCAGATGGCCTGGATCGACGAGGCGGATTGAGTCAGATCTGCTCGATCGGCTGATCGAGGTCCTTGCCCGCGAGTTCGAATCCCTTGCGCCAGTCGTTCAGGTGACGGCGTACCCATGCGCGGCATGCATCCGGATCATGTTTGCTCAGCGCGTCGAGGATCATGCGATGCGCCCGAATCAGGCGGGGCGTTCCCTGCTTCACGTTGCGCAGGATCAGTTCCGTGGTCGGGTAGATCAGCAGATTGGTCGGCTCCCGCGCAAGCTGCAATACGCGGTTCTGCGACGCCTTGCCGATCAGGGTATGGAACTCCGCATCGAGTTCCGTCACCGCCGCCGGGTCGTCCGCAACCCGCTGCGTCATGGCGAGATTCGCCTCGAGCTCGGCGAGGACCTCGGGGGTCGCGCGTTCCGCGGCCGCCTCGGCGGTCGCCGTGTGCATCACCATCGCCGCCTCGTACAGCTCCCGGAAAGTCACCTGGTCGAGGACCAGCGCGCGGCTCATGCGGGTTGCAAGGCGCTCGTAGTGAGGTGAACCGGCCGACAGCCGGCGATTGGATTCGCGCCGGATCAGGCCGCCCTGCTCGAGCAGCCGGATTCCTTCGCGGACCGTCGAGCGGTTCACGCCGAACTGCTTGACCAGCGCGGCCTCGGTGCCGATCGGCTGTCCCGGGCGTATCCGGCCGGAAAGGATCTGGCGCTCGATCGCGTCGGCGACCAGCTGATACGCCGGCGTCGAACTGATGCGCGCGAATTTTCCGGCCGCATCGGTCATTCAGCGCTCCTCATCTTTTCTTGACGCGATAGGGGTCTTGTCTGACAATCCGACCGCCTTGAGGTGGATTGTACTGCGAAACGGTGGCGGCTGAATCGATCACGCGATGCAGTGCGGTTCTGCGGCGCGGAAGCAAACCGAAGGAGGGTCGGTGCAACTAGAGGAGAAGGCGCGGCCGCGAACTCGCGCGCCGGGCCCGAAGGGCTTGTTGCGCGTCGAAGGCGTGTCGGTCCGCTTCGGCGGGATCGTCGCGCTCGACGCGGTGTCATTTTCCGTCGATGCGGGGCGCATCACCGGGTTGATCGGGCCGAACGGTGCCGGCAAGACGACGCTGTTCAACTGCCTGAGCCGGCTCTACGAAGTGAACGCCGGCCGCATCGAATTCGACGGCCGCTCGCTGCTCGAGACGCCATGCCATGGCATCGCCGCGCTAGGCATCTGCCGCACGTTCCAGAACCTGGCGCTGTTCCGCACCATGACCGTGTTCGACAATATCCTGGTCGGACGGCACTGCCGCACCCGAAGCGGGTTCCTGTCCAATGCGCTGGCGATGCCAACGGTGGGGCGCGAGGAACGCGCGGCGCGCGAACGCGCGCGCGAGCTGATCTCGTTCCTGAAACTCGCAGACGTCGCGGGAACACCGGTTGCGGCGCGGCCCTTCGGTACGCAGAAGCGCGTCGAACTCGGCCGCGCGCTCGCCGCGGATCCGAAGCTCCTGCTGCTCGACGAACCGGCGAGCGGGCTCAACCATGAGGAAGTCGGCGCGCTCGGGGCGCTGATCCGCGATATTCGCGACCGGCTCGGGTCGACCGTGCTGCTGGTAGAGCACCACATGAGCCTAGTGATGAGCATCTCGGACCAGGTGGTGGC
>JBGOTT010000179.1:0-8289 GCA_041476585.1 Gammaproteobacteria bacterium
AACTGATCGCCGACGGCACTCTTACCCGCATCTACGCCAAATACGGCGTTGAGCACCGCCTTCCCTGATCTACCCCGGGCGCGTGGTCAGGAAGCACGTGCCTTGACCTTCCGCTCGGGGAGACGCAGATATTTCAGCGGTACCTGTTTCGCACGCTGGTACTACGGGAAGTCTGCCGCGCTGATCAGCGCGGCCATTACTCGGAATAATCCCATGCGGCTGTTGACGCCGGCCGAAAATTGACCATCTGAGAGGACCTATACCGGCTGAAGACTGACCAGGGTGTTCAACCTATCCTGCCTAATAACGGGTTTGTCGCACAACACGATCAAGTCGCGATATTCGATAGCCGGAAGCTCGAGATCATCAAAATGCGCAAGGCCGGTGTGCGCGCCAATGGCGTGGCCATTCATCCCAATGGCAAATTCGCCTACGTTTCCAACGGGGGCGATGGGTCGGTCTCGGTCATCGACGCCGCGCGCGACGCGGCCGGCGCCGAAAAGAAAAAGGGCGGCCGAAGCCGCCCTTTTTTCTCTTTCGTTGAGCCAACTTACTTGATGTTTTAGCTGCCCGGCGCCCAGAAGGCACACTTGTGATCGGCGGCGAAGCCCGACTCGGTCGAGGGTCCCGGCGGAGTCAGCGATTGGAATTGATCCGCTGTCCGATCGTAGGCCGGCCAGAACGGCACGTGCGTAAGGTGGCGCGAGTTGGGGTCGCCGTTGCGCGCGAACTGCGTCCAGTAGTGCACCATGTCCCGGGAGAGCCGTCTTTGATCCTCGTTCAACGCGACAGGATCTGGAACCGATGGGCGCAGGCCAAAGAGATATTGAATCTCTGAAGCATGGGCGGCGCCGAAGGGGAAGGTCGCAGGCGGCAGAAACAGCTCCGGCGCGTTGGCGTCGTTGAACTCATAGGCGAACACCGGCACGAAATTCGCCAGACGCCTGACGGACGTGCGCGAATTGCACGCGAAAATCGCATCGGTGCCGATCGCGCCGACCGTCAGCTGAGGCTGAGGAGCCGGGAAATTGGCAAGCGGATACAAGACGTCAAACACGCCTCCAGCCGTTAGCGATGCGATGGTCGCCGCTATCGCTGCCGGGGTCGTCGCCCCGAGCGACAACGCGGTTGCCGTCTTGTAGGTTGCCGCGTTGACCGGGAATGGAGGCGTGGCTTGCTCGAAGCTGAACGCAACGAACAGCCGCCACTCGTCATGATTCGATCCTTCCATCACCGGCACGCGGTTGAAATTCCCGCTCGTAAGCGCCGCGGCAATCGACTGCGTCAACACCAGGTTGTCGACGACCGGCGCGGAGATCGCACGCACGGCTGGCTCCGTCAAGATGGAAGCCACCGGTATTGCGCGCAAGCACGCGGCCGTCGTGGGCGCGGGGCAGCCGAAGTGGCCGCCGAAGGTGGCGCCGCGCGCCTCGTTCGCCGCCATCGTCCCGGTATTCATCTGATATGCGCCGCTCTCGATGATGGCCCGTTCGAACAGCCCCGCTGCGAGCGGAGAGGCCAGCTGGGTGTGCACGCTCAGTCCGCCAGCCGACTCACCGAAGATGGTCACATTATCCGCGTCGCCGCCGAAATGCTTGATGTTGCGGTGCACCCACTTGATCGCCGCCTGCTGATCCATGAAACCGTAGTTGCCCGACGCTAGGTTGGGCGATTCCGCGGTCAGCGCCGGATGCGAGAGATATCCCAGCACGCCGAGACGATAGTTGATCGTGACGACGACTACTCCCTGTTTCACGAGATTGGTCGGATCGTAGTCGTCGCTTTCGCCGACCGTCAGCGCGCCGCCGTGAATCCAGACCATCACCGGACGTCCGTCCTCGTGGCGACCGCGGCGATCATCGCGATCACGCCCCTCGTGTTCGTCGTTCGGCGTATAGACGTTGAGGAACAAACAGTCCTCGGTGTTGCTCGCGAGGCCGAAAGGTCCGGCGCTTTGCGGACAGTGATTGCCGAACTGGGTCGCATCGAGGGGTCCGTGCCAAGACGCGTGCGGCTGCGGCGGTTGCCAACGAAGGTTGCCGACCGGCGCGGCCGCGTAGGGGATGCCGAGGAACTTGTTCATCGTCCGCGTTTCCACACCTTTGACCACACCTTTGTCGGTCAACGCAAATACCGCTTCGTCGCGCTCGCGCTCGACCGCGGCATTGGCCACCATGCCTGCAGCGGCTGCGTAGGCTGCAACCAGTCCGACAAAAAGCGTCCGGACCAAACCAAACGAAATCTTTTGATGCAGCAAGATGCTACGCATGGCGACTCCTCCCTGGAGAAAGTCCGTGACGGGCGGGCACGACGCTACGTCGCGGCGGGGGCAATGTCAACGCTCCCGACGCCGGAATACGGCTTCCGGCGAAATCTATGGGCGCCCCGAGGCGCAAAAAAAAGTCGACTGGAATCGCCCTTTTTAGGAACGGCGAGAAGGGCTTATTTGTGCTTCTTATCGTATTCCTTGCCAAGATGGTCGCCGATGATGCCGCCCGCGGCCGCGCCGCCAACCGTGCCGATGGTGATGCCGCCGGCCCGTTCAGGTGCAGCCGCGGAGCAAGGAACATCACGAACAGGACGGCGTCGGCACCCCGAGCAGCCATAGCAGGATGTAGCCCATCTTCCCTTCCTGGTAGCGACGCAAGCTTTCCATTCGAGCCTCCAGGCTCAGGTTCACACCCGTGCTCTGGTTTAACAATCAATCACTCCTTAGCGTTCGTCAGGTGTTACCCGTTTACGTGCGCTCGCCATGTCATTCGCGGGCATTGAGCGTGCTCTCGCGATGGCGCGGCGCGCGTTGCTTCCTGGATGGGGAGCGGTGCGCAGCGGGCAGGGTGTCGGGACGCGATCACGCCGACCGGCGGGCTCTATCGCCCGCGCAACCCGCGTGCAAGCCCGCTGTACCAGTGCGTTGCCCGGCATTCGGATGAATTGCGCCAGGCCGGGCGTTTACAGCGCCCGGTGGAAAAAGATGTCATCGAGCGCTTTCTCGAATGCGGCGATCCGCGTCACGGCTTTGCTCGTGTCCACTGCGACGCCTGCGGCCACGACTGGCTGCTTACTTGCCTGCGCTTGCCTGAACGGGGCAAATGCGGGCACCATTTGCCATAAGGTCGACATTGCGCGCGCACCGATCTGTGACAATAGCCGATGACAACCCGGATACGTCGCGAAGGCACCCGGCGAAAGTGCCATTCGCACGGGACGTCCAAGGTCGTCTTAAGGTGGTCACCTCAATTATCTGACCGCCAAAGCGCTCGGCATCACGATCTTACAGTCGATACTCCGTTGCGCGGACAAGGTGATCGAGTAACGGGCGCGAATGACCATTTTCTGGAATCGTCAATGACCGCTGAGGGTCGACAGCGGTCTGTCGCGTTGCTGGCCCGGACCCTGCCGCAGGCATGAGATCGATCACACGCCGCGTCGCATTCGTCCTGGCATTGTTGTGCTCGTCTGCCGCGTTCGCGCAACCGGCGCCGCTCGATGCGGATGCCGCGCAGGTATTCGAGGCGATCGACGAAGGCAAGGAGCTGCTCGCCGAGGGCCTGATCCGCCGCGGCAAGGTCAATGTCAACGCGCGTAATGCCGCGCGCGAAACGCCGTTGCATCGCGCGGTCGAGCGCGGCATGAAGGAGCTGACGCGCTCGCTGATCGAGATGCGCGCGGACCTGCGCGCGCGCTCGGCCACCGGCGAGACGGCGCTGCACCTTGCCGCGCTGCATGAGGATCCCGCGCTCGCCGACCTGCTCATCAAGGCCGGCGCCGACCCGCGCGCGCGCAACGACGAGGGTGAATCCGTCCTGCAGTGGGCGGCGCTCACCGGAAACGCGAGCACCGCGCGGTTGTTGCTGGATGCCGGTGCAGATCCGGAGGTGCGGGACCTGGCGGGAAACGGCGTGCTGCATGCCGCGGCCGACGTGGGCAGCGAGGAGATGGTGAAGCTGCTGCTGCCGCGGGTGAAGAATCCGCTCGCGCCCAATCGCGCCGGCCAGACTGCTAGGGACCTTGCGCTGGCGCACGGACACTCTGGCATCGTCAAGCTGCTCGAAGCACCGCCGCAGGCTGCGGGCGCGGGCAATTTCGGCACCCGCTCGGACGACGAGGTGCGCGACAACAAGGCACTGCGCTAACGCTTGTCGGCCGCGGCGACCGGTCTCATGGCCGCCCGGTCTGCCTTGCTTTGCGCACCTCCCGGCCGGTCACCGGGCGCACGCGCCGGCGCAATTTCAGCAGCGCGTCAATCGCAGCCGCGCGGCGGCGCTGGCGCTTTCGCTCCTCGATCGCCTGCCTCATCAGCGGCGTCAATACGCCGGCCATCTGGGGTCGCGCCACATTATTGAAGAATTCAACCACTATAGACCAAACGCCTCGGCCAGCAGTTCGTAAGATCGCGTGCGCGACGCGTAATCGCCGGTGATGGTGAGCACCATCACCTCTTCGGTGGCGTAGCGTTCGGCCAGCTCGAGCAGCGCCCGCTTGCAGTGCTCCGGGTCGCCGATGATCGCGCGCTCGCGCTGGCTGCGCACGTACTCGCGCTCGGCCGGCGTGTAGCGGTGGGCGAGGGCTTCCTCGAGCGTCGGCACCGGCATATCCAGGTTGGTCGCCATGTGCAACCGGCGCAGGTCGATCGAGGCGGCGAGGCGTTCGGCTTCGTCCTTCGTCTCGGCGCAGATCGCGAACACGCAGACCAGCGCATGCGGCCGGGGTTCGCGCCCGGACGGTTGGTAGCGTTGCCGGTAGGCGCGCGTGACCGCATCCCCGCCGCGCGCGTTGATGAAGTGGGCGAACGCGAATCGCAATCCGAGCTGGGCCGCGAGCGCACCGGAATAGTCCGATGAGCCGAGCAGCCACACCGGCGGCGCAGTTTCGACCCTCGGCTGCAGGCGCACGCGCTGGTGCGGGTGGTCGTCGGGGAGCGTGCCGTCGAGGTGCGAAACAAGCTCCCAGACCTGCTGCGGAAACTGCTCCGCGCTCGGAATCTGCCCGCCGCCGACCGCGTGCGCGGTGCGCTGGTCGCCGCCCGGCGCCCGGCCGATGCCCAGGTCGATGCGTCCCGGGTAGAGCGCTTCAAGCATGGAGAACGTTTCCGCGACCCTGAAAGCGCTGTAGTAGGGCAGCAGCACGCCGCCGGTGCCGACGCGGATCGTTTTCGTTTCCGCGCCCAGGCGCGCGAGCAGTACCTCGGGGCAAGGATCGGCGAGCGCCGCAATCGCGTGGTGCTCGGCCAGCCAGTAGCGCTGGTAGCCGAGCGCTTCGACGCGGCGCGCGAGCAGCAGCGTCGCTCCGATCGCGCGGCGCGCATCGAGGCCGGAGATCACCGGCGACTGGTCGAGCACGGAGAGCTTCATCGCTGCCCAGCGTTCGCCGTCCGGCTGAACGCCCATGGGCGCAGCACCGCAATCACCATCGTCCATACCACGGCGAATGCGCCCAGCACGTAGAACCCGCTCGCCATGCTGAACCGGTCGGCGAACCAGCCCATCGCGAGCGGAGTCGAGAGATGCGACAGCCCCCAGCCAAAACCGCCCAGCGCGAGGGCCGAGCCGCGCTGCGCCTGGGTGCTGATCTCGCTCATCGTGATCTGGAAGTAAAGCGTCATCACGCTCGACCCGACGCCCGAAACGAGCATCATGACCGAGATCGGCGCGGCGTGGTTGATGAGCGGCAACAGTCCGACCGACAAGGCGACCGAGAGGCCGGCGATGACCGGCGCGAGGCTCGCCGGCCCGGATTTGACGAAGCGCGCGAGCAGCAGCCCGGCGCCGATCGCGCCGACTGCGCGCAGCGCGATGATCAGCCCGGAGGACTGCTCGCCGAAGCCGTAGTCCTTGAGCAGCAGCGGATAGAACGACATCGCGAGCGAGAACGGCAGCGCGGAAAGGTAGGCGCACATCATCGCGTAGAACATGATGCGCAGCCGCAACAGCTCCCGGTAGCCGGCGAACACGCTGCGTTCGCGATCGGCGCCCTTGCGCGCCGGCTCGCGCGAGGCGAGCCCAAGGGCGTACGCAGCGAGTCCCATCGCCGCCAAGGTCAGGAATGAGGGTGTGAATCCCGCAGCCGCGAGGATGAAACCCGCGCTGGCCGTGCCCACGATCTGTCCGAAGTTGGTGGTGGAATTCAGCCGCCCGAGCTGCACGGTGCGCACCCCGGGCAGTTCGCTCGCCAGCGCCCAGGTTGCCGGCCAGTACGTGGCGCGCGCAAGCACCAGCAGCAACTGACCCGCGAAAAGCATCCAGAAGCCGTGCGCGAAAACCAGGTCCAGCGCGCCGCCGGCCAGCAGCCAGCAGGAGGCGAGCATGATGCGACGCCCGCCCACCCGGTCGGTCCACGCCCCGCCGAGCAGGTTGAACAGCACCTGCGCGAACACCGGCATCGAGAACAGCGTGCCGATTTCGACGCCCGAAAGCCCCTGCGAATGCGCATACAGCGGCACCACCACGTAGGTCATGCCGAGACCGTAGTTCCAGGCGAACGAAGCGAGGAAGAAAGCGAGGAGGGGCACCGTCGGGGGATTATGGGGGTGCAGGCTGCGCGCCGACAGCGCCATCCAGGCCGTGTTTCGCAACGTAATGTTTGCCGGATGCGCCACGACCAAGATGGACTGCGACGAAACCAGGACCGCATGAAACGCACGATTCCGGTGGCAATGCTTGCCGCGCTCGGTTTGGCGCCCCTCCAGCCGGCCCAGGCCGCGCAGTGCGGCGCCGCCAGCGGCGAACGCACCGCGGCGCTGGTCGAGCTCTACACATCGGAGGGCTGCGACTCGTGCCCGCCCGCCGACCAGTGGCTCTCGGCGCTGCATGCGCGTTACGCACCGCAGCAGGTGGTGCCGCTTGCGCTGCACGTCGATTACTGGAATTACCTCGGCTGGAACGACCCTTACGCCAAACGCGAGTTCGCGACGCGTCAGCGCCGCCTGTTCGAACTGAAGCGCGCCACGGCCGTGTACACGCCGCAGGTGCTGTTGCAGGGCCAGGACTTCCGCCGGTGGGGAACGAGGGAATTCGACGCTGCTGTAGCGCACATCAATGGCGCTGCGGCGCGCGCCCGGCTCGAGCTCAAGCTGGAGTCGGCCGATTCCCGGGCCTTCGAAGTCGCGCTGGGAGCGCAACTGCTCGACCTCGCGCAACTCAAGGACTCGGTCGCCTATCTGGCCGCCTATGAGAACCGCCTGGTGAGCGAAGTCCGCGTGGGCGAGAACCGCGGCCACACGCTGCGGCACGATTTCGTGGTGCGCGAATGGGACGGGCCGCTCGCCTTCGATGCCGGCGGGAAGATCGCGCTTAAAAAGAGCCTTCCGCTCCCGCCGACCGCCAACCCACGGGACGCGGGGGTGGCTGCCTTCGTACAGAACCGCTCCACCGGGGACGTGCTGCAGGCCCTGATGCTGCCCCCTTGCGCCGGCTGACCCCCCCCGGCAAGGGGGTCGAGGGGGGGGTCGCGGGCCCTCTATATAAGAGTCGGGTATAGTTCTGCCACTTTGGGGCAGGGGGCCCCCGAGTTATCCACAGGACGAAGAACATGCACGCGACGCAGATCCGGCAGAAGGACGGGATCTTCTATTTCGCCAGTTATCGGGCGAAGGACCTGCTCGCAAAGGTCCGCTTCATCAGCCGATTTTACGGCGAGGGCGAACAGATCGCGCCCGAACACATCGCCGCGGACGACGATGTCGCGCAGTTCATTTCGAAGATAGAGCGCACCGACCAAGCGTTTCAGCGCTCGCTTTCGCGCGCCAAGGTCAAGGCGCTGCGCAATTTCTACGAGACGGCGGTCACCCAGCCGCCGATCCCCGGCACTGTGCTGCTGTTCACGGCCGAGCGGCTGCGCTTTACCCCGAACGGCAGCGACGGGGCCGGCATCGTGTCGGCGCCGAGCGAGAAGTTCCTCATCATCGACGGCCAGCATCGCCTCGCGGCGCTCTACTTCTATCTGGAGGACCGGCCCGAGGATGGCGCGACCATCAACGTGCCCTGCATCATCTTCGACGGCCGCAGCGAGGACTTCGCCACCGAGATGTTCGTCATCATCAACTCGACGCCGACGCGCATCAACAAGAGCCACCTGGTGGACCTGTACGAGCGCGTGTCGTTCGCGGCGCCGGACCGCAGGTTCGCCGCGCGCGTGGTCGAGAAGCTCTACAGCGAAGGCGACAGCCCGCTGCGCTATCGCATCAACCGGCTGGGCGGGCGCAGCCAGCGCGACAAGTGGATCCTGCAAGCTGAACTGTTCAACGAACTGCATCGCTGGGTGCGCGGCCGCTGGCGCAGCATCCAGCTC
>JBGOTT010000180.1:0-8275 GCA_041476585.1 Gammaproteobacteria bacterium
GATCATGGGCACGTTTGCCTCGAACGTCGGCTTGGCCGTTTCGAACCTCGCGGCACAGCGCAAAGTCCTGTTCGTCGCCGCCGAGCCGCTCACCGACAAGATCGTCTGGGAGAACGGCAACCGCTACACGTTCCGGGTTCGCCCCTCGACCTACATGCAGACCGCGATGCTGATTCCCGACGCGGTGAAACTCAAAAAACAGCGCTGGGCGATTGTTTATCCCAACTATGAATATGGCCAGTCGGCCACCCGTTGGTTCAAGGAACTGATGGCGAAGGCCCAGCCCGGCGTGCAATTCGTCGGTGAGCAGGCCCCGGCGCTCGGCAAGATCGACGCAGGCGCGGTGGCCCAGGCGCTCGCGGATGCGAAGCCGGACGCGATTTTCAGCTCGCTGTTCGGCGCCGACCTGCAAAAGTTCGTCCGCGAAGGCAATCTGCGCGGTCTGTTCAAGAATACCGTGGTATTCAACCTGCTCGCCGGTGAACCCGAGTATCTCGATCCGCTGAAGGAAGAGACGCCCGATGGCTGGTACGTCACCGGGTATCCGTGGGACCAGATCAACACGCCCGCGCACAAGAAGTTTCGTGACGCGTACGAGAAAAAGTGGAAGGACTACCCGCGCCTCGGCTCGATCGTCGGTTACTCCACCATGCAGACCGTCGCCCACACGATCCGCAAGGCGAAGAGCGCGGAGACCGAAAAGATGATCGAGGCGCTGCGGGGCATGGAGATGGACACGCCGATCGGCCCGATCGTCTGGCGGGCGGTCGATCACCAGTCCACCATGGGCGCCTATGTCGGCAGGCTCGCCAGGAAAGGCGACAAGGGTGTGATGGTGGACTGGAAGTTCGCGCCGGGCGACCAGTACCTGCCGTCGTTCGAGCAGATCAAGGGATGGCGCAAGGAATAAACGTCATTCCCGCGACAGCGGGAATCCAGTAACCATCAGAACGTCGGCTGGGCCCCCGCGTGCGCGGGGGCGACAGGGCTGGTCGTGACTTCTTCCGCGATTGCAATCCAGTTTCTGAACGGCGTGGCCAGCGCGTCGTCGCTGTTCCTGGTCGCCGCCGGGCTGTCGCTGATCTTCGGCGTCACGCGCATCGTCAATTTCGCGCACGGCTCGCTCTACATGCTCGGCGCGTACATGGCCTATAGCCTGGTCGAATACTTCGGCCGCACGCCGCTCGGTTTCTGGGGTGGCGTGATGATCGCGGGCCTCGCTGCGGGATTGATCGGAGCGGTTCTGGAAATCGTCCTGCTGAGGCGCCTCTACCAGGCGCCGGAGCTGCTGCAACTGCTCGCGACGTTCGCGCTGGTGCTGGTGATCAAGGATTTCGCGCTCTGGGTGTGGGGCCCGGAAGACCTGCTTGGCCCGCGCGCGCCCGGATTCGACCAGGCCGTCGGCATCGCAGGACGCGCTTTCCCGGAATTCGACCTGCTGCTGATTGCGATCGGGCCGGTCGTGCTCGGGCTGCTGTGGCTGCTGCTCACACGCACGCGCTGGGGCACCCTGGTGCGCGCAGCGACCGAAGACCGCGAGATGGCCGGTGCGCTGGGCGTCAATCAGGCGTGGCTGTTCACCGGCGTGTTCGCGCTCGGGTCGCTGCTTGCGGGCATCGGAGGCGCGATCAACATCCCGCGCGAACCCGCAACGCTGGGCATGGACCTCTCGATCATCGCCGACGTGTTCGTCGTCGTCGTGGTCGGCGGGATGGGCTCGATCCCCGGCGCGTTCCTCGCCGCGCTGCTGATCTCGGTGATCAAGGCCTTCTGCATCGGCATCGGCGACGTGCATGCGTTCGGCATTGAATTCTCCTTCTCCAAGCTCACGCTGGTGGTCGAGTTCATCGTCATGGCGATCGTGCTGGTCATCCGGCCCTGGGGCCTGCTCGGGCGCCCCTCGGCCGTCGCCCGCGGACCCGGGACCATCGAGGACCCGCTGCGTGCGCCGCCGCAGCCGCTGCTCGCCTTCGGCGCCGCAATGCTCGCCGTCCTGGTGCTGATGCCGCTGTTGAGCGATGCATATACGCTGGTGCTGCTCGGCGACATTCTCGTGTTCGCGCTGTTTTCAGTGAGCCTGCACTTCATCATCGGTCCGGCAGGAATGCACTCGTTCGGCCATGCGGCCTACTTCGGCCTCGGTGCATACGGTGCGGCCCTCGCGCTCAAGCACCTGATGCCGATGGAAGCCGCGCTGTTCGCGGGACCGGTCGCGGCGGCGTTGGGCGCCCTGCTCTTCGGCTGGTTCTGCGTACGCCTGTCGGGGGTGTATCTCGCGATGCTGACGCTCGCCTTCGCGCAGATCACCTGGTCGATCGTGTTCCAGTGGGACAAGTTCACCGGCGGCTCGAACGGTCTGGTCGATGTCTGGCCCGCGGCATGGCTCGGCTCCAAGACCGCCTACTACTACCTCACGCTCGCGCTCGCCACGGCGGGGATCGTGCTGCTGTGGCGCATGCTGTACGCACCGTTCGGCTACGCGTTGCGCGCCGGGCGCGATTCGCCATTGCGCGCCGATGCGATCGGCATCGACGTCCGCCGCACCCAATGGGCGGGATTCGTGCTTGCCGGACTGTTCGCCGGCCTGGCGGGCGCAGTGTATGCATTCTCCAAGGGCTCGATTTCGCCCGAGGTGGTCGCGATTCCGCGCTCGGTGGACGGCCTGGTGATGGTGCTGCTCGGCGGCATCCAGACGCTGACCGGACCGGTGGCCGGCGCCGCCGTATTCACCTGGCTGCAGGACACCATCGCGCGCAACACCGACTTCTGGCGCGCGACGCTCGGCATGATCATTCTGGTTCTGGTGCTGGCCTTCCCGCAGGGGGTGACCGGAATGCTGCGGCGGCGATTCATGCGGGAGCCCGCATGAGCGCGCTCGCGGTGAAGAACCTGTCCAAGGCCTACGGAGGCGTGCAGGCGGTCGACGATGTCTCGTTCTCGGTCGCGGCCGGCGAGCTGCTGGCGATGATCGGACCGAATGGCGCGGGCAAGACGACCTGTTTCAACATGCTGAACGGCCAACTCGCACCCGACGCCGGGTCGGTCGAGTTCGAGGGCCGCAGCCTGACCGGCCTCGCGCCGCGCGCGATCTGGCGGATGGGCGTCGGCCGCACGTTCCAGATCACCGCAACCTTCGCTTCGATGACGGTGCGCGAAAACGTGCAGATGGCGCTGCTTTCGCACCACCGGCGGCTGGGTGCACTGTTCCCGGTCGCGGCGCGCCAGTACCGCGACGAGGCCGACGCGCTGCTCGGGTGCGTCGGCATGCGCGACCAGGCCGAGCGCGCCTGCGCGGTGCTCGCTTACGGTAACCTCAAACGCGTCGAACTGGCGGTCGCGCTGGCGAATACCCCGCGCCTGCTGCTGATGGATGAGCCGACCGCAGGCATGGCGCCCGGCGAGCGCAACGAACTGATGCAGCTCGCCGCCGACCTCGCGCGCAGCTCGAACATCGCCGTGCTGTTCACCGAGCACGACATGGACGTGGTATTCACGCACGCCGACCGCATCATCGTGCTCGCGCAAGGACGCTTGATTGCAGAGGGCAAGCCGGCCGATGTGCGCGCGGACCCGCGCGTGCGCGAGGTCTATCTGGGGTCGCTCCATGCTTAGCGTGAAGCGTCTCAACGCCGCCTATGGCCGGGCCCAGATCCTGTTCGATCTCGGATTGGAGGCATCGAAAGGCGAAGTGGTGGTCCTGCTGGGGAGGAACGGTGCCGGTAAGTCCACCACTCTGAAGGCGATCATGGGGCTGGTCCGTCCGCTGTCCGGCGAAGTTGCAATGGAAGGCCGCATGCTCACGTCCATGAAACCCTATCAAATCGCGCGCCTGGGCTTGGGTTATGTTCCGGAGGAGCGGAGAATTTTCACCGACCTGAATGTGATGGAGAACCTCGAAGTCGGCCGCCAGCCGCGGCGCGCAGGCGCACCGCACTGGACGCCGGAGCGGTTGTTCGAATTGTTTCCAAACCTCGGGCGCATGCGGGACCGGCTTGGCGGCCGCATGTCGGGTGGCGAGCAACAGATGCTGACCATCGCGCGTACGCTGATGGGCAATCCTGCGGCGATCCTGCTCGATGAGCCTTCCGAAGGCCTGGCGCCGGTGATCGTCGAGCAGATGGCGGCGACCATCCGCTCGCTCAAACGCGAAGGATTGACGGTGCTGCTCTCCGAGCAGAGCCTGCACTTTGCGCACGTCGTGGCTGACCGCGCCTACATCATCGAGAAGGGCCAGATCCGCTACACCGGCACGATGGCGGAGCTCGAATCGAATGCGGCCGTGCGCGAGCAGTACCTGTCCGTATGAGCGCCGCGCACTGGGTCGCAGGCATCGATGTCGGCGGCACGTTCACCGACCTGATCGCGCTCGACTCTGCCACCGGCGAGGTGCGGCTCGCCAAGGTCCCGACGAGCGCGGAGAACCAGGCGTTCGGCGTGCTTTCGGCCTTGAAAGAGGCCGGAATCGAACTCAGGCAGCTTGCCCTCATCGTCCACGGCACGACCACCGCCACCAACGCGCTGCTCGAGCGCAAGCTCGCGAAGACCGGGCTCGTCACGACCAAGGGCTTTCGCGACGTGCTCGAACTCGGCCGCCGCACGCGGCCAAGCCCCTACGGGCTGCGCGGCTGGTTCGAGCCGTTGATCGCGCGCGAATTGCGGCTCGAAGTGCGCGAGCGGATGGACGCCGAAGGCGCAGTCGTGACGCCGCTCGACGAACCGGCGGTGCGCGAGGCGGTCGCCCGCCTCACTGCCGCCGGCTGCGAATCGCTGGTGATCCACTTTCTGCACAGCTATCTGAATCCGGCGCACGAGAAACGCGCCCTGGCCATCGCAAAGGAACTCTGGCCCAACCGCTACGTCACCGCCGGCCACACCATCCTCTCGGAGTACCGCGAGTACGAGCGCGGGGTCACCGCGGCGGTCAACGCTTCGGTGCAGCCGATCCTCGACCGCTATCTGCAAAGACTTTCCGAAGAACTCAAGCGCCGCGGCTTCGCCAACGACCTGCTGGTGATGCAGGGCAACGGCGGCACGGTGTCGGCCGCGATCGCCGCCGAGACCGCCGCGAACACCGTGATGTCCGGGCCCGCCTCGGGCGTGATCGCCTCGGCCTACACCTCGGTCGCGGCCGGGTTTGCGAACGCCATCACCTACGACATGGGCGGCACGTCCACCGACGTCGGCCTGATCATGGACGGCGTGCCGCAGGTGTCCTCGGAGCTCGAAATCGAGTACGCGATGCCGGTGCACGTGCCGATGGTGGACGTGCACACCATCGGCGCGGGCGGAGGCTCGATCGCCTCTCTTGGCGAGGACGGCATGCTGCGCGTGGGGCCGCGCAGCGCGGGAGCCAACCCCGGGCCGATCTGCTACCGCCGCGGCGGCGCCGAGCCGACCATCACCGACGCCAACCTGGTACTCGGGCGGCTGAATCCGGCGAAGCTGCTGGGCGTGAGCGGCAACGCCGACCTGAAAGGCATCGAGAAAATCCTCCTCGAAAAACTCGGCAAGCCCCTCGGCCTCGACGCGGTCCAGGTCGCCGCGGCGATCGTGCGCATCGCCAACGACAAGATGGCCGGCGCGATCCGCATGGTGTCGCTTGCGCGCGGCCACGACCCGCGCGACTTTGTGCTGTTCGCGTTCGGCGGCGCGGGCCCGCTGCACGCCGCCGCGCTCGCGCGCGAACTGGGCATTCCGAAGCTGCTGGTGCCGATGCGCCCCGGCATCACCAACGCACTCGGCTGCGTCGTCGCCGACCTGCGCCACGATTACGTGAATACGGTGAACAAGCCCGTGCAGGACGTGGACGCGGCGGAGATCAGGAAAATCTTCCAGACGCAGATCGACGCGGGCGCCCGGCTGCTCGAGCGCGAAGGCGTCGCGACCGAAGGCGTGCGGCTGCTCCATTCCGCCGACATGCAGTTCCAGGGCCAGAGCCACATCCTCAGCGTCGCGCTCCCCGGGCCGGACGTTTCGCGCGGCGAGCTGCAGGCGCTTTTCGACCGCGCCTACTGGGACCGCTTCGGCGTGGAACTCCCCGAGATCCGCGCCGTGCTGGTCAACCTGCACACCGCCGTGATCGGCCTGCGGCCGCGGCTCGACCTCGGCGTTCTTCGCGGCGCGCACGCCGAAGCCGCGCCGGCGCTGCGCGACGTTTGGTACCAAGGCGGCTGGCGCAGCACGCCCGTCTACCGGCGCGAAAGCCTCCCCGCCGCGCTCGAAGGCCCGGCAATCATCGAGCAACTCGACTGCACCACGGTGATCGAGTCCGGCAATCGCGCCAGCGTGGATGCGCTCGGCAACCTGGTGGTGGAGATTTCACCCGACCCTTGAGGGATTTGCCAGCATTGACTACAATGCAATCATTGAGTGCACTGAAGGAACCGCGATGGCCAGCATCACGATCCGCAACCTGGAAGAGCAGGTCAAGGCGCGCCTGCGCGTGCGGGCGGCGCACCGCAAGCGCTCGATGGAGGACGAGGCCCGCAACATCCTGCGCGCGGCCCTCGCCGAGGACGCCGTCCAGCCGGGCGACCTCGCTGCGTCGATCCGGCGCCGCTTCCGACGCCTCGGCGGCATCGAGCTTCGTATTCCGGCGCGGGAGCCGATGCGCAAGCCGCCGAAGCCGGGCAAGTGATCGTTCTCGATACCAACGTCCTGTCCGAGCTGATGAAGCCGGCGCCCGCCGCGGGCGTCCTGCGCTGGATGGCCGGCCAGCCGGCCACGGGCCTGTACACCACGAGCATTACCCAGGCCGAGATCCTTCACGGCATCCTGCTGCTGCCCGCGGGCAAGCGGCGCAACGCCCTCGCCGCTGCGGCCGAGGCCATGTTCAAGGAAGACTTCGAGGGCCGTGTCCTGCCCTTCGGCGCCGGTGCGACGCTCGCCTATGCGCGCATCGCCGTCGATCGGCGGCGCGCCGGAAGGCCGATCTCGCAATTCGACGCGCAGATCGCTGCGATCGCCCGCACCACCGGGGCGTCGATCGCGACCCGCAACGTGCCGGATTATGAAGGCTGCGGCGTGAAGCTGATCAACCCGTGGGAAGGTCCGGCGAAATGAGCAACTACGGATTGCTGCTGACCGCCACTGACTTGCCCCCTGAGCCGGCAAAGTAGAATCTCTCACGATGGCTCAGTCCCTGACCCTTGATCCGATTACCCTGGCGGTAATTCAGAACGGCCTGCAGCAGGTCTGCAACGAAATGGACCTGGCGTTCTGCCGTGCAGCCTTCTCCCCCGTCATCTCCGAAGGCATGGACCGCTCGGACGGGATTTATTCGCGCGAGGATGGGTCGCTAATCGCGCAAGGCGAGCTCGGCCTCCCCGTTTTCGTCGGCACGATGCAGTTTTCCACGCGCAACGTGATCGAGCAGGCGCGCGCGAAGGGCTGGACGCTCGAGCCGGGCGATGTGTTCATCGTCAACGACCCGTACCTCGGCGGCACGCACCTGATGGACGTGCGTTTCGTGAAGCCGTTCTTCTTCAAGGAAAAGCTGTGGTGCTGGCTCGCGAACACCGGCCACTGGCCGGACCTGGGCGGGATGGTGCCGGGTGGATTTTCCGCCCACGCCACCGAAGTCGAGCAGGAAGGCCTGCGGTTGCCGCCGGTGAAGCTGTTCAAGAAAGGCGTGATGGACCAGGAAATCCTCTCGATCATCCTGTCCAACATCCGCATCGCCGACCAGCGGATCGGCGACATCAAGGCGCAGGGCGCGGCGCTCGCGATCGGCGAGAGGCGCCTGACCGCCCTGCTCGACCGGTACGGACCGGACAAGGTGGAGCGCGCGATCGCCGAGCTGCGCACACGCGCCGCGCAGCAGATGCGCGCCAAGATCGCGAAGATCCCGGACGGTGTCTACCGCGGCCACTCGATCGTCGATTCGGACGGCGTCGTCGACGAGCCGCTGCACATCCACCTCGCAATCACGAAGACGCGCGCCGACGAGCTGGTCTTCGATTTCTCCGGCTCTTCGCCGCCGTGCCGCGGCCCGATGAATTCGGTCATCGCCACCACGCTGTCGTCGGTCTATCTGGCGGTCAAGCATGTCTTTCCCGACGTGCCGATCAACGCCGGCACGTACGAGCCGCTCAAGGTCATCGAGCCCGAAGGCACCTTCCTGTACGCAAAATATCCGCGCCCGGTCTCCGGCTGTGCCGCGGAAGTCAGCCAGCGGATCGCCGAAGCGGTGTTCAACGCGCTCACCCAGGCGATTCCGGATCAGTTGTTCGCCGCCCCGGCGGGCACGTCGGGCAACCTCGCGATCGGCGGCACC
>JBGOTT010000181.1:0-8226 GCA_041476585.1 Gammaproteobacteria bacterium
CGCCCCGCATTCCGCCGATGTGCAGGGGCCGCCCGTCGGCTTGTGTCCCGGCGACGGTAAATCCGACCTTGCTTCTCCCGATCGTGCCGAGATAGACCTGCATCGCCAGCCGTCCCATCAGGCCAAAGGCATATGAATACGAAAGGTGGATGAATGTCCCGCCCTTATCCACCGGAACTGCCTCGAGCACGATGCGGTAATTGCGCGTGCTGAACGGCCCCTGGTCTGCGTTCAGCTTTACCTGCAGGTAGTTCGTGGTTTGGGCGGCGACACGATAGACAAACTCCACCCGGTAGGCCTGATCCAGCGGCTGGTCGTATTTCTTGCCGATACTTACGTCGAGGACGCTCCCCCGGTCGCCCGTGGACGCACGGCAGTATTTGGTATTGATGTGCAGGATCAGAATCTCGCACCAATCGCCCGGACTGTTCAGCGCTTCAGCCGCCGTGGCAAACGGGTGATCGATGAGCGCATATATATCGCCCGTCACGCCATCCGCGGATTCGCTCGAGTCCAGATGGAGAGGCTTCTGGAACTGGTTGTTGCTGAGCTGCTTGCGTAATTCAGCGTACTTCGCGCGGAGGCTGCCGGCCGAATTCACGTCTGCGTCGCCGGCATGGGCAAGGGCCGCCAGCAACACTGCCGCCAGGCATCCCGCGAGGCGGCACCGAATCACTGACCGCATCGACCTGTTCGGCAACACCGCCTCCACGTCAGTTCACGGTGCGGATCATTCTCCGCACGACTTCTACGACCTCGCGCTCATCCTCGTAATCGACAAGGCTTTCGCTTACGCGATCGTCGAAGGTGTCGGCGAAGTCGCCCTGCAGCGCGGCATACTCGGGATCGCTCCAGGCGACCGGAACTTTGCGGGAACGAAGTGCAATGCGTTTCATGATCTCACTTCTGTAGCACTACTCCCAGGCCTGTGGGACTTTTCCGTGACGGACAGTCTATGCGCCTCCGCAATGGGACTATGTGCGGAAGCCAACATAGGGGTCGCGAACGCGCGGGGCGCGGCCCGGTCCGCGTTACCTCAGGATTCCGGCGCAGCGTCGAGCGCCTCGATCCGCTCTCGCGCCCAGACGAGCAGCGCAAGTCCCGGCAACGCGATAAAAAAGGTAAACAGGAAGAACAGTTCCCAGCCCAGGCCTTCGACCAGATATCCCGCCGCCGGACCGACGTAAACGCGCCCGACGGCGGAAAGCGCGGACAGCAGCGCGTACTGCGTCGCGGAAAAACGCCGGTCGCAGAGCGCCATCAGGAGCGCGACATAGGCCGCGGTCCCCATCCCGCCGCAAAGGTTTTCCAGCCCGATCACGGTGACCATGAGCGGATAACTCTTTCCGCTCGCCGCGAGCAGCATGAATCCGAGATTGGTAAACGCCTGCAGCGCGCCGAAAACGAGCAGCGCGCGGAACAATCGCATTTTCGCCATCAGCGCGCCGCCGGCGAGCGCGCCAGCGATGGTCGCGGCGAGACCGAAGCCCTTGTTGATCGCGCCGATCTCGGTGAGCGAAAACCCCGGGCCGCGCAGCAGGAACGTCGTGGTGAGGTTACCTGCGAACGCGTCGCCGAGCTTGTAGAGCACGACGACCAGCAGCATCAGCACGGCGCCCCGACGCGAGAAGAACTCGGCAAGCGGTTTCGCCACCGCCGCATCGAGCGATCTCGGCGCTTCGCCTTTCGGTTCCGGCTCGACGGCCAGCCAGGTAGCGAGCATGCCCACGCCCATCAGCCCCGCAATCAACCTGTAGGTCGCGTGCCAGCCGAGCCACTGGTCGGCGAGGATCAGTGCGCCCGCGCCCGAGACCAGCATCGCAAGGCGGTAGCCGAGCACCGAGACGGCAGCACCGGCACCTCGCTCCTCGCGCTCCAGCCAGTCGGTGCGCAGGGCATCGAACACGATGTCCTGCGATGCCGAAAGGAACGCGACCGCAAGCGCGGACGCCCCGAGAAGCCACGCGGAATCCGCCGGCGAAAGCGTCCCCATGAAGACGATCGCGCAGGCGAGCGCCACCTGGGTGACGAGCAGCCAGCCGCGGCGCCGCCCCAGGAAAGGCAGCGCGTAACGGTCCATCACCGGCGCCCAGAGGAACTTGTAGGTGTAAGGCTGGCCGACCAGCGCGAACCAGCCGATTGCGACGATATCCATCCGCTCCGAGGCGAGCCAGGCCTGCAAAGTTCCAGCGGTCAGCGCGAGCGGCAGGCCCGAGGAGAATCCAAGCAGCAGCAGCAGCAACATCTTCCTGCTGCGGAAGATCTTCAGGTAATCAGCCGTCGAGCTTCCACTCATACTCGATGATGAGCGGCGCGTGGTCGCTGAATCGCTTCTTCTTGTAGATCGACTCGCGCCGCGCGGTCTGCGCGACGCCCGGAGTCGCAAACTGGTAGTCGATGCGCCAACCGACGTTATTCGCCCAGGCCTGGCCTCGGCTGGACCACCAGGTGTACTGCTCGGGCTTGGCGTTCAGCCGCCGGAACACGTCCACGAAATCGACCTGCTCGATCACCTGCGTCAGCCAAGCGCGCTCCTCCGGAAGGAAACCGGAATTCTTCTGGTTCGAGCGCCAGTTCCTGAGGTCGATCTGCTGGTGCGCGATGTTCCAGTCGCCGCACAGGATGACTTCGCGTCCGCTCGCCTTGAGCGTGCGCAGCTGCGGCAGGAACGCTTCCAGAAACCGGAACTTCGAGTCTTGGCGATGCGGCCCGCTCGAGCCGGAGGGAAGATAGACCGAAACCACCGACAGATTGCCGAACCGGGCTTCGAGGTAGCGCCCTTCCGCGTCGAACTCGCGCACACCAAAGCCCATGACGACCTTGTCCGGGACGTAGCGGCTGTAGAGCGCCACGCCGCTGTAACCCTTCTTCTCCGCAACGGAGAAATACGCGGCGTAGCCCTTCGGCGCGCGCATTGTCTCGTCGAGATCGGACTCCTGCGCCTTCAGCTCCTGCAGGCAGACGACATCGGCGCGCTGCGCCTGGAGCCAGCGGTAAAGCCCTTTCCTCGCGGCCGAGCGGATGCCGTTGACGTTGAGGGTGAGGACCTTCACGCGGAAGGGAAACTCGAAACGCCGCCGTGCGCCGCCGACCACCTGGCCGGTGCGCGCAGGAACTTCTCGACTTCGTCGATCTGCGCGGCCTGCAGGTAGCCTCCCTGCTTCACCACGCGCAGAACGTCCCACCAGGTGGCGAGGTGGTGCAATTTCACCCCAAGGTCGCTCATCGTCCTTTTCGACTCTGGAAAGATGTCGTAGTAGAAGTTGACGAAGACGTGATCGACGATCGCACCGGCATCGCGCAGCGCCTTGCAGAAGTTGATCTTGGAGCGTCCGTCGGTGGTGAGATCCTCGACCAGCAGCGTGCGCGCACCCTCCTTGATGTCGCCCTCGATCTGCGCATTGCGCCCAAAGCCCTTTGGCTTCTTGCGGATGTACTGCATCGGCAGCCCGAGCCGGTCGGCGATCCACGCCGCATACGGAATTCCCGCTGTTTCGCCGCCCGCGATCACGTCGAACTGCTCGAACCCGGCGTCACGCGCAAGCGTGGCGGTGGCGAAATCCACCAACTGGGTGCGGATACGTGGATAAAAGATCAGCTTGCGGCAGTCGATGTACACCGGGCTCGCCCAGCCCGAAGTGAAAATGAACGGCTTTTCGTCCGAGAACAGCACCGCGTTGACCTCGAGCAGCATTTTTGCGGTGATCTCGGCGATCAGGGCCTTGTCGGCGAAATTCATGGGCGGCTCGCGCGGATGGTGGCTGCGATTCTAGCGCACGGCAAGCGTCAACCTGCGCGCAGGCCCGCACGTTGGTGCGGATGAACCGCTCCTTGAGCGCAGGCATGGAATGACGGAGAATGCGCTTGTTCGACGGGCGTCCTTACGGGGGACAGAAATGCATCGCTTGAAAGTCGTCGCTACGCTTGCGGTGTTCACCGCCGCGCTGCCGCTCGCGCTTCACGCGCAGGCGGTCCGCTGCGTCGGCAAGGACGGCAAGAAGTATTTCGGGCAGACCGTGCCGCCGCAATGCGTCGGACAGGCGGTCGAGTACCTCGACAAGTCCGGCAATGTCGTCAAGCGCGTCGCGGCGCCGCTCACCCCCGAACAGCGCGCCGCGAAAGAAGCCGAAGAAAAGAGGAACGCCGAAGCTGCCGCTGCGGCAAAGGACGAAGCGCGCCGCAACCGCGCGCTGCTGGAGACGTACACCACCGAGAAGGACATCGACTATGCCCGTCGTCGCGCGCTGCAGGACAACGAAGCGGCGGTCAAGGAGATCGAAGACCGGATCGCGGGGATCGACAAACGCGGCCAGGAACTGAAAAAAGAGATGGAGTTCTACCAGGGCAGGAACAAGCCGCCCGCCAAGCTGGCCGAGGACGTCACGAACAACGAGATCGATCTCAACTCGGCACAGCAACTGCTGGCTGCGAAGAAAAAGGACGTCGACACCATCAATGCCAAGTATGACGAAGACAAGAGGCGCTTCGTGGAATTGAACAAGGGCGGCGCGGCACCGGTGGAAGCGCCGGCGGCTGCGAAGGCCACCGCGAAGAAATAGCCCTCAGCCGGAGAGCTTGCGCCGCAGGATCTCGTTGACCTGCTGCGGATTGGCCTTGCCTTTGGTCGCCTTCATCACCTGGCCGACCAGCGCATTGAAAGCCTTGTCCTTCCCCGCACGGTAGTCCTCGACCTGCTTCGCATTTGCGGCGAGCACTTCGTCGACGATTGTTTCGATCGCGCCGGCATCGGAGATCTGCTTCAGGCCGCGCTTTTCGATGATCTCGTTTGCCGTGCCTTCCCCCGACCACATTACGTCAATCACTTTTACTGCGCTCGATGCCGAAATCGTGCCATCGGAAACTCGCGCGGCCAACTCCCGAAGCCGTTCCGGAGATATCTTGCTTTGTGAAATATCGAGATTCTCTTCGTTTAGCCGTGCTTTGAGCGGTCCCACGATCCAGTTCGCGAGAACCGGCACTTCCGTAGCCGGCGCGCCTGCAAAGGTGGACAAGGCAAACGTCGACGTTCCACGGCTTGTCGTGAGCTGGTTCACTTGGTAATCTGAAAGCCCGTAGTTGACAATTTTTTCGCGTTGTATGCGTAGCGGCTCTGGCATGGATTCTTTGATCGTCTCAATCCATTGCTCAGAAATTTCTAGCGGCAGCAAATCAGGATCGGGGAAATAGCGGTAGTCGTGCGCGTCCTCCTTAGAGCGCATCGAGCGCGTCTCTCCGCGCTCCGGATCGAAGAGGCGCGTCTCCTGTACGATTTTCCCACCGTCCTCGAGAATTCCGATCTGTCGCCTCACCTCGTACTCGATCGCCTGCTCCATGAAGTGAAATGAGTTGAGGTTCTTGATTTCGGCACGCGTACCGAGCGACTCGCCGGACCGACGCACCGAAACGTTTGCGTCGCATCGGAATGATCCCTCCTGCATATTGCCATCACAGATTCCGATCTCTTCCACGACGAGAGTGTGCAGCGCCTTCGCGAAGGCCACTGCCTCTTCCGCCGAGCGCATGTCAGGTTCGGTGACGATCTCCAGCAGCGGTGTCCCCGCGCGGTTGAGATCGATGCCGCTCATTCCATGGAAATCCTCATGCAGCGACTTGCCTGCGTCTTCTTCGAGGTGTGCGCGAGTAATTCGGACCATCTTCTCTCCTTCCTTGGTACGAATCGTCAGCGATCCACCCTGCACCACCGGCAGCTCGTACTGGCTGATCTGATACCCCTTGGGCAGGTCGGGATAAAAGTAGTTCTTGCGCGCAAACACCGAACGACGGTTGATGCTCGCACCGACCGCCAGGCCGAACTTGATTGCGCATTCGACCGCATGCTTGTTCAGCACCGGCAGCACCCCGGGCAGCGCAATATCCACCGCGCTCGCCTGGGTGTTGGGCGCAGCGCCGAACGCGGTCGAGGCCCCCGAGAAAATCTTGCTCGCCGTGGCAAGCTGCGCGTGCGTTTCGATGCCGACCACGATCTCCCAGTTCACAGCGGCGCCCCCGTTGGCACCCGCGAGTGCCAGTCGGTTGCGAGTTGGTAGCGGTGCGCCGCGCCGAGCATGCGCGCCTCGGAAAAATAATTTCCGATGATTTGCAGCCCGACCGGCAGGCCACGCGCGTCGAAGCCGCACGGAATCGACATCCCCGGCAGTCCGGCGAGGTTTACCGCAATGGTGAAGATGTCGTTGAGGTACATCTGCACCGGGTCGCCCGTCTTGGCGCCGATCGGGAACGCCGTCCCAGGCGCGGTGGGGCCCATGATCAGGTCACAGTCGGCGAACGCCGCAGCAAAATCGCGCGCCACCAGGCGCCGTAGCTTCTGCGCCTGGAGGTAATACGCATCGTAGTACCCCGCCGAAAGCACGTAGGTGCCAATCAGAATGCGCCGCTTCACCTCCGGGCCGAATCCCTCGGCGCGTGACTTCCGGTACATGTCCAGCAGGTCGTCGTACTGCGCGGCGCGGTGGCCGTAGCGAACGCCGTCGAAACGCGAAAGATTCGACGAAGCCTCGGCCGGAGCGAGCACGTAATACGACGGCAGCGACAGCCGCGTGTTGGGCAGGCTCACTTCAACGGTGCGCGCGCCGAGCTTTTCCAATTCGCGGATAGCTTCCCGCACGCGTGCCGCAACGTCCGCGTCGACGCCTTCGCCGAAATACTCGCGCGGTAGGCCGATGTTCAGGCCGTCGAGCGGTTTGTCCAGGTCCCGCGCGTAGTCCTCGCGCTGGCGCTCGAGGCTGGTCGAGTCGCGTTCGTCAAAGCCCGCCATGACGTTGAGCAGCAGCGCCAAGTCCGCAGCGCTCTTGGCCATCGGCCCCGCCTGATCGAGCGACGACGCGAACGCGACCATCCCATAGCGGGAAACCACCCCATAGGTGGGCTTGAGCCCCGAAATCCCGGACATCGCTGCCGGTTGTCGGATCGATCCGCCGGTGTCTGTTCCGGTGGCGGCGGGCGCAAGGCGTGCCGCCACCGCGACCGCCGAGCCCCCGGAGGACCCCCCCGGAACGCGCGTCGTGTCCCAGGGGTTACGCACCGGGCCGAACCACGAGGTCTCGCTGGATGAACCCATCGCGAACTCGTCCATGTTGGTCTTGCCAAGCAGTACCGCGCCAGCGGCGGCAAAGCGTTCGACCACGTGCGCGTCGTAAGGTGATCTGAAGTTCGACAGCATGCGCGAGCCGCAGGTGGTGAGCATGCCCTGCGTGCAGAAGATGTCCTTGTGCGCGATCGGGATGCCGTTGAGCGGGCCCGCCGCGCCGCATACCCGCGCTTCGTCGGCGCGCCGCGCGCCGGCGAGGCTGCCTTCCTTGTCGACGGTGATGAACGCATTCAGCTCGCCGTTGCGTCGCGCGATGCGAGCGAGGAACATCTGCGTCAGTTCGACGCTCGAAAGTTTCCCGGCCGCGAGCGCGGCGGACAGTTCCGCAAGGGAGGAATTGAGCACGAACGTTGCTACTCGATCACCTTCGGAACGAGATACAGGCCCCGTTCTACCGCAGGCGCAACCGACTGATACTGGTCCCGCCGGTCGGCTTCGCTGACCACGTCCTCGCGCAGGCGTTGGGTCACGTCGAGCGCATGGGACATCGGCTCAATGCCGGTCGTGTCCACGGCCTGCATCTCCCCGATCAATTCCATCACGCGGTTCAGACCGTCGAGCACGGTCTGCGCCTCGCCGGGCTCAATCGCGATACGCGCAAGCAGGGCGATGCGTTGGACGTCGTCGAGGCTGAGGGACATGGCGGGAAACGAAGGCGCACCGGGCGATCAGGGGCTGCCCGAAGGGCCCACCGACCTGTCATTCGCCGGTCGTGTTAGGGTATCATAGAGTCCTTTATTGACACAGCCTTAGCCACCGGAGTCGAGGCGCAACCCGAGAGGGGCCCGCTACGCAAATGTTCGGTTTCCTGCGCAGTTATTTTTCCAACGACCTCGCCATCGACCTCGGCACCGCGAACACGCTGATCTATGTGCGCGGCAAGGGCATCGTGCTCGACGAGCCGTCGGTCGTGGCGATCCGCCAGGAAGGCGGGCCCAACGCGAAAAAGACGATCCAGGCGGTCGGCAAGGAGGCCAAGCAGATGCTCGGCAAGACGCCGGGCAACATCGTCGCCATCCGGCCGATGAAGGACGGCGTGATTGCCGACTTCACCGTCACCGAGCAGATGCTCAAGCAGTTCATCAAGAAGGTGCACGATTCGCGCCTGTTCTCGCCCA
>JBGOTT010000182.1:0-8154 GCA_041476585.1 Gammaproteobacteria bacterium
AGGACCAGCCGGTGGTGCTGCTGATCGACGAGGTCGACAAGGCCGACATCGAGTTTCCCAACGACCTGCTGCGCGAGCTCGACCGCATGGAATTCTACGTCTACGAGACCAAGGAACTGATCAAGGCGAAGCAGCGGCCGATCGTGTTCATCACCTCGAACAACGAAAAAGAGCTCCCCGATGCCTTCCTGCGCCGCTGTTTCTTCCACTACATCCGCTTCCCCGACAAGGAAACGATGGAGAAGATCGTCAATGTCCATTTTCCGACCCTGAAGAAGACGCTGCTGCGCGAGGCGCTGGAGGCCTTCTTCGAGGTACGCGAGGTGCCGGGGCTGAAGAAGAAGCCCTCGACCTCCGAATTGCTCGACTGGCTGAAGCTGCTGCTCGCCGAGGACATCCCGCCGGAGGCGCTGCGCTCGAAGGACAAGAAGACGATCGTCCCGCCGCTGCACGGTGCGCTGCTCAAGAACGAGCAGGATGTGCACCTGTTCGAACGCCTGGTTTTCATGACGAGGGCACAGCGGCAGTGATGACGGATTCCGTGGAAAAAACGCAGCCGATCGAAACTCCGGCCGGTGGCGACCGGAACGTGGCGGTGCTGTTCGCCGACATCGCCGGCAGCACGAAACTCTACGAGGTTCTTGGCGACGCCCAGGCGAAGGTCCTGATCGACGAGGCGCTCGCCGCCCTGCGCGCGATCACCGAACGCTACCGCGGACGCGTCATCAAGACCATCGGCGACGAGGTGATGTGCGTGTTCGCCAACGCCGAGCGCGGATTTTTGGCCGCGACCGACATGCAGAATTCCGTCAATGCGCTGCCCGTCGTGACCGACACCAAACGCATGATCCGCGTCGGCTTCCACGCCGGCCCGGTGATCGAGGAAAACGGCGACGTATTCGGCGACACCGTCAATGTGGCCGCACGCATGGCCGGCCTGGCCAAGGGCATGCAGATCATGACCTCGGGCAGCACCGTGGAGACCCTGCCGCCGGCGCTGCGCGGCGCCACGCGGGCCATCGCGACGGTCGCCGTCAAGGGCAAGGCCGACGACATGACGGTGTGCGAGGTGCTATGGCAGGACAGCGAGGATCTCACGATGGCCGCCAACTCGCTCGGCGCCGGCGAATCGTCCGCCGAGCTGGTTCTGCGGCACGCCGGCCGGGAAATCATCCTGGGCGCCGGCAAGACCTCGGCGATGCTGGGACGCGACCCGGGCAGCGACCTCGTGATATCGGATGCCAAGGCCTCGCGCCACCACGCCCGGATCGAAAAACGCCGCGACAAGTTCTTCATTTCCGACCAGAGCACAAACGGTACCTATGTCACCTTTGCTGGTGAGCAGGAGATCGTATTGCGCCGCGAAGAGGTCACGCTGCGCGGCTCGGGCAGCATCCTGTTCGGCCGCAGCCGGGCCGGCCCATCGGGCGACAGCGTGGAGTTCGCGGTCAGAAACTGAATCGGCTCCCGGCCTCGCCGGGGCGAACGACGTTCAAACTTTCAGAATTGATTTTCCGCGCGCGGGCGGCGCCGACAACAGGCCCGCCGGCGGCGCCGTTTCCATCCTGCCGCGCACCGGATCCTGCGCGCAGGCCGCGCTGAACGTCACGCCGACCGTCTTGCCGGTCACTCCGCCCGGCGCAAAACAGGCCTGGCCCATCTTTGCGTTGAGAGGTTTCAACACGTGTTCGGCGATCAGGTCGGCCGCGCTGCCTTCCGGCAGTTCCACCACGAAGGCGTTGTCGCCGGCAAGTTGCACGTCCAGCACTTCCCTGAGGCTCTTCAACTCGCGCAACAATGCCTTGGCCGCATCCGCATCCGGCAGACCGCTGACGCTCAGATTGACCTTCTGCGACGCGAAACCAAAATGCGCGAGGAAGAAATTCTTCGAAAACTCGTCGCCCACCAGCTTGCCGATGTCGGCCAGGGCGGCGTCCTCGGTCGGCCAGCTCGTATTCTTGGGAAGCTTCGTGTTGTTGTAGATCTCCTCTCCGGTAGTCTTGTCCACGGCCTTTACGGTCCAGGACGTGAGCGCCGTCTTGGTGATCGTCAAGCCGGATGCGGGCAGCCGCGCCGAAAGCTGCTTGACCTTGACCTCCCCGATGATGTGGAAGTCCGCGGACTTGGCGTCCGGCCCGGTCGGGGTTTCGCCCTCGATCGACCAGGTGCGGAAACCGAACGACTTGATGCGCTCCTTGATCGCATTCTCGGCAAGCTGTGATCGCGCCGCCGGCAACGCCTGCGCGGTATCGGCCTGGCTGATCTGCATTTGCACCGAGATCTTGGGATCGCCGCTGTTGCGGATGAACTCGATGCGTTCCTTGTCGCTCATCTCATTGAGGGACCTCTGCACGTCCCTGACCTTGATCGACGCGCGCGTCGTCAATGCAACCAGTCCGTCCTTGCCGAGCTGCGGCGCGTCTTCCACCAGCGTCGTCTTGATGAATTCGGCCGAGCGCGGCAGGAACTTGTCGAGCACCCACTGGTAATTGCGGTTGATCGAGTCGTTCGAGACATAAAGGGTCAGCGCCTTTTCTATCAGCTGGCGCTTGGCATCGGCACGCGCCTCCGCGCCCGCCGCAGCAGCGTCGCCGCCGAATCTGGCCGGATCGGCAAAGCCGACCGCGCTGATGGTCAGCAAGCCGGGTTCGGCCGGCGTCGCGGCCGCCGTCGGCGCCGGTGAAGGCGCAGCAGCGACCGGCGCGGGCTTGACTGCCGCGCTCTCCGCCGATGGGGCGACCTCGTTTTTTTTCGCGCTCATCATGTAGAACCCGCCGGCGACCGCGGCCAGCACCACGGCCGCAGCGACAGCGGCCATGGCGCCCGCATTCATACCTTTGCGGGGCGGACCGGCAGGAGCCGGCGCGTGAGCAGACGCAGCGGGCGGCGGCGGCGGTGGCGGCGCATGCGACGTTGCAGCAACGACGGTCGCGTCTACCAGTGTTGCGTCGGGCCTGGCCTCCACCAGCGTTGCATCCGCGGCCGCCGCCAGCACGGAGGGCGTGCGGCCCTCCGCCACCGCAGCGATGTCGGCGGCGAAATTCGCCGCGGTCTGGTAGCGGTCGCTGGGACTCTTGGCCATGGCTTTCTTCACGACCGCGTCCCACGCCGGCGGAAGCGTCGCGTTCAGCGTGGAGGGCGGCATAGGCTCCTCCTTCAGGACCTTGTGCATGATGGTCGTCGCCGCGCCGCTGAAAGGCTTTTCGCCGGTAAGAAACTGATACAGGATGACGCCGCAGGAGAAGATATCGCTGCGGCCGTCCACCGGCACGCCGAGAAACTGCTCCGGAGACATGTAGGACGGCGTGCCGAGCACCGTGCCGGCCTGCGTCAATTCCGACGTTTCAATGCGCGCGATGCCGAAGTCGGCGACTTTCACCTTGCCGTTCTCCAGGATGATCACATTGGCAGGCTTGATGTCACGGTGCGTCACGCCGTTGCGATGCGCATGCTCGAGCCCGCCGAGGATCTCTCCCATGACGCGCGCGACTTCGCCGATCGGGAAGCGTCGGCCGCTCTCGAAGTATTCCTTGAGCTCCTTGCCCTTGATGAACTCCATGGCGATGAATGCGACGCCGTCCTCTTCGCCGTATTCGTAGATCGAGACGATGTTCGGGTGGTTGAGCCGGCCGGCCGCCTGCGCCTCGCGCCTGAAGCGCGCGAGCACGTCAGCGGCGTTGGATTGATCGATGTGCTCCGCCCTGATCGTCTTGATCGCGACCGCGCGCTCGATCAACGGGTCGAACCCTTCGTACACCACGCCCATCGCGCCGCGCCCGAGCTCGCGGCGGATCGTGTACTTGCCGAGATTGGTCAACGGAAAAGACTGATTCGTTGCCTAAGACGCAGCAACACCAATTCGTTATTTATACTTCGAGTCGATTTCCCAGACCGTCTTCTGCACCAGGCGCTGCACCATCGTATCGAGCCCCACGCCACCCTTCGCGCTCTCCGATACGCCCATCACGGAGGTACTTGCGGCGCCGACCTCCATCTTCTCCTCCGCATAGCCCTGCGCAACCTGCTCGGTGGTGGTGGCATCCATGATCTTGTAGCGCATCCCGATCAGCCACACCCCTGTCGCCTCCGAGGTCTGAACCGATCCTGCCACCGTACCCGCCGCAGCCCCGCCCCTCCCGCCGCCCAGAATGTTCAACAGCCCGCCGACCGCGCGGCCGTCGAAACCCTTCTTTTGCTCCGCGATCTGCTCGGCCTTGAGAATGTCGAACTTCACGATCCACTTGGTCGTCTTCAACTTGCCCATCTGCATCGTCTCGCGCGCCTTGTTGGCGTCGCCCAGATTGTAGGCGAGCGCGATCTCGTTGAGCATCGGCCCGAGGTTGGTGCGCTCGAGCACCGGGAAATTGGCCTGCGAGAGCTCCAACTCCGCGAAATCGGCAATGTTGTTGGGGCCGAACTTCTGCATGAAGCCGGCGTTGTTGCTCTTGACCTCGCCGGGAATCACCACCAGCGCCGGCCCCCGCTTGTCCTTGTTCGCGTATTCGACCGGCCTGTAGGCGGCCACGTCGGCGGCGGCGTTCGCCTTTTGCGACGTCGAGGTGCCCGCCGTCGGCGACGGATTGCCGAATGTCGGCTGTGCCGACGCATTCGCGCCGGTGAGCAAGCTCGCGACGGCCGCGAGCCAGAATGAATGGTTCATACGAATCTCCTGTCGGCGCTGATGAAATGATTCCGGACAACGCTCATTTTCTGCCCGTTTCCGGCTGCTGGCAATATTCGCTGTAGAGCTTGGCAACCACTTCCTCCGCCTGCTCGTTGATCAGCGTCAGCGCCATGCCCTGGACGTCGGCGCCACTGAACGATTGCGACTGCGCGTCGGCTTGCGCCACGCGCTTGCCGTCGGCGCCGGACAGCACGAATTGCATGCTTACCGCAACCTGGTTGACAGGCATCATCGGGTTGCGCATCGCGCGCGAGGAAATCAGGCCTTTCAGCGTGTAGTTGGCCGACAGCCGCCTTGCCGCCGACAGCGCCGCGTCGGGGTTGTTCTTGAAATAGGCGTCGATTTCCGCCTGCGCGATCTGCCTGCGGATTTCCTCCTGCGTATAGGTGCGCAAGCCGAGATTCTGCAACCGGGCATTGATGGCCTCGAAATGCGGGCTGAATGCCGATTGCCTGGCCTGCACGGCGCCGTTGACCTCCTCTCCGATCAGCACCATGATTTTTCGGTTCCTGATCCGGTCGCGGCACGGGGTCGAGAGTTGCGCATCGATACGCCGCTGCCGCTCGGCCTTCGCCTCCTGTTGCGACTTGTCCTCGTTGGAAAACTTGAAACCTTGCGCGGCGGCGGCGAACGGCAAGGCCGCAGCCAAAATCAGCAGCGCCGGCAAGCGGCGTCGTATCGGCGATTTCATCATGGGGACCGCAGAGATCTCATGCAGCGACGCCGCTATTCAATCACACTTCAAACCACGGTTCACCCGGTTTGTCGGCAGCCCGTAGGACTGCGGTGCCGGATTGAGGATAACCAATTGAATTGACGGGAGTATAATCCACTCTACTGGTCAATTTCATCGGCTCGGGCCGCATGCTCATCGACTTCTTCCTGAAACTGAAATCCCACAAGCTCCCGGTCTCCATCAAGGAGTACCTGACGCTGCTCGAGGGCATGTCGAAGGGCGTGATCAGCAACTCGATCGACGAGTTCTACTACCTGTCGCGCACCACGCTGGTCAAGGACGAACAGAATTTCGACAAGTTCGACCGCGCATTCTCGGAATTCTGGAACGGCGTCGAGACCATACCGGGCATCGAGGCGCAGATCCCGCTCGAATGGCTGCTCAAGCAGGCCGAGCTGACGCTCTCGGAAGAAGAGAAGAAGATGATCGAGGCGCTCGGCGGCTGGGACAAGCTGATGGAGACGCTCAAGAAACGGCTCGAGGAGCAGAAGGGCCGCCACCAGGGCGGCTCGAAGTGGATCGGCACCGCGGGCACCTCGCCGTTCGGCGCCTACGGCTTCAACCCGGAGGGCATCCGCATCGGCCAGGCCGGTTCGCGCAACCGCAGCGCGGTGAAGGTGTGGGACCAGCGCGAATACCAGAACCTCGACGATTCGGTGGAACTCGGCACCCGAAACATCAAGGTGGCCCTCAGGCGGCTGCGCAAATTCGCGCGCGACGGCGCACCCGACGAATTCGACCTCGAGAACACGATCAACTCGACGGCGAAAAAAGCCTACCTCGACATCCACATGCGCCCCGAGCGCCGCAACACCGTCAAGGTGCTGCTGCTGATGGATATCGGCGGCTCGATGGACGATCACATCAAGCTCGCGCAGGAACTGTTTTCCGCGGCGAAGACCGAGTTCAAGCACCTGGAGTTCTTCTACTTCCACAACTGCCTGTACGACTTCGTCTGGAAGGACAACCGCCGCCGCCACTCCGAGCGCACCAAGACTTGGGACCTGCTGCACAAGTACGGCCACGACTACAAGATCGTGTTCGTCGGCGATGCGACGATGAGCCCCTACGAGATCCTGCAGCCCGGAGGCAGCATCGAGTATTTCAACGAAGAGCCCGGCGCGGTCTGGATGAAGCGCGTCACCGACGTGTACTCGAAGGCGATCTGGCTCAATCCCGAGCCCGAGGAGATCTGGGGCTATCGCCAGTCGGTGCAGATCATGAAGGAACTGATGAACAACCGCATGTACCCGACCACGATCGACGGGCTCGAGCGCGCGATGAAGGTGCTGGCGAAGTAGCGGAGCGGCTCGATCCCCGCCATGGCAGCAAGAACCGCGGTCGTCGTCGGCGCGCTCGGCGTCATGGGGCGCTACATCGTCGAACGCCTCGCCGCCCTGCCCGACTGGCAGGTGGTGGGCCTGTCGCGGCGCAAAGGCGAGGACCGCGGATCGATACGCCACATCCCTGTCGACCTGCTCGACGCGGCGGACACCGAGCGCAAGCTCGCAAAACTCGGCGAGGCTACGCACGTTTTCTACTGCGCATTCCAGGCCACCGGCGCCCAGGCCGCGGACTATGCGAAGGGCATCGGGGTCAACCGCGACATGCTGGTGAATTCGGTGACTGCGATCGAGCGCGTCGCGAAGCGGCTGGAACGCGTGGTGCTGGTCACCGGCACCAAATACTATGGCTCGCACCTCGGTCCGTTCCGCACCCCGGCGAAGGAGGACGACCCGCGGCATATGCCGCCCGACTACTACTACGACCAGATCGACTGGCTGACCGCGCACCAATCGGGCAAGACCTGGACGTGGACCGAGCTGCGGCCGCAGACGCTGTGCGGCTTCGCGCCCGGCACGGCGATGAGCATCGTGCCGGTGATCGCGGTGTACGCGGCAATCTCCAGGGAGCTCGGGCTGCCACTCAGGTTTCCGGGCAAGCCCGGCGCTTACCGCGCGATCTACCAGGTGACCGAGTCGATGCACATGGCGAACGCAGCGCTGTGGGCGGCAAGCGAACCGCGCTGCGCGAACCAGGCCTACAACATCACCAACGGCGACTATTTCCGCTGGATCAACCTGTGGCCGCGCATCGCCGAGGTGTTCGAAATGGCGCATGCCGAGCCGCAGACCATCTCGCTGGTTGCGCACATGGCGGACAAAGGCCCGCTGTGGGACGCGATGACGCGGAAGTACGGCCTGCTGCCGCACCGCTACGAGGACATCGTCGCCTGGCCGTTCGGCGATTATGTGTTCGGCTGCGACTGGGACGTGATGACCAGCACCACCAAGGCGCGCGGGCACGGCTTTCACGATGTGGTGGACAGCGAAGACATGTTCGTGCGCCTGCTCGCGCGGTTCCGCGCCGAGCGCATCGTTCCATGACCTGACGCCCGACCTTCAGAGGATAATGTCTCCATGAACGACGAACAGCCCGCTCCAGAACAGCCCGCCGAGGCAAAGCCCCTCGACCCCCAGTCCCCGGACCCGCGTCGCCGGTTGCGCGAACTCCTCGCCATTCCTGAACGCGACCGCAGCGATGCGATATGGGATGAAATCGTCAGTCTGGAAATCCAACTGGCTCCCGAAAACCGCGCTGCGTCGCCGCAGGCGGATCCCGGTCGCGGCCAGGAGTCCGCCAGACGCCAGCAACAAGGCCGGCGTCCGGAGCAGGCGCGGCGGCAGGAGCCCTCACCCGGCGCAAAGCCCGGCAAGCGATTCTTCCAGAGGCC
>JBGOTT010000183.1:0-8113 GCA_041476585.1 Gammaproteobacteria bacterium
CGCTGATGCAGTGCGCCTCGTCGACCGCGACCAGTTTCAGGTCGAGCGAGTCTAGGAGCCGCCCGACCGACGCGTCGATTCCCTCCGGCGCGGCGTAGAGCATTTCGAACTCGCCCGCCCGCAGCCGCGCCGCGCGCCGCGACCGCTCCGCCGGGTCGAGCGACGAGTTCAGGAACGTCGCGCGGATCCCGACTTCGCCCATCGCGTCGACCTGGTCCTTCATGAGCGAAATCAGCGGCGACACCACCAGCGTCACCCCGCCCATCAGCCGCGCCGGGATCTGGTACGTCACCGACTTCCCGGCCCCCGTCGGCATCACCCCGAGGCAATCCCGCCCCGCCATCGCTGCCCGGATGATCTCCAGCTGCCCCGCCCGGAACGTCGGATACCCGAACACTTCCTTCAGCGCCGCCAACGCGCGGTCGTCACAGGCGCCGGCCCGAGCCTGATTCGCGCGCTCTCCGGCCTGGCGCAGAAGCTGAAGGGTCTGCTGCGTGAAAAGCAACGGCGCCTCGCGATAACGCAACCGGAGCATCTCCAACCTCGATTCGACCGCGCCCGCAGGGAGAGCGGCCAACGATCGAGCCTCGGCAAGCACTTCGTCCGGCGTGCTGTATTTCGCCTCGGGCATTTCCCGAATGATTTCAGTCCGCGGGGCGTGATGCAAGCCTCCTTGAATCAAGTTACCCATGTGGCGATCATGACCGGAGGCCATGGAGGACTTGAAACCGCTGCCGCCTTTCCAGAAAAAGCGATAAGAAAACGCATCCGCCCCGCGTGCGCTATTCACGATGTTGGCGCGCGATTCGTGGTTGGGCGGTATCGGATGCGCTACGTCGAGGAGTTGGGGGCGCGGCGATCCCGCAGGAGTGTGGAGGGTTTTTCGCTGGATATCGGCCGGTCGGGAAGTCCGGCCAACTCGCGTCAGATTCTCGAAGTAGTCGATGTCGGGGAACTGCACAATTGCCCGATACAATGCTGCGGAGGTTTCGAGTAGAGTTCGCTCCTGTCGGTTTGGCAATCCACCGTTTGTTTCAGTCACCGGTTCGCTCCCCGTGCACGAAATACTTTCGGTCGAACATCTCGCCCTGAACTTCGGCGGCATCCGCGCGCTGAACGATGTCTCGTTCGCCGCCGGCGAAGGCGAGATCACCGCGATCATCGGACCCAACGGCGCGGGCAAGACCAGCCTGTTCAATTCGATCTCCGGTTTCTACAAACCCTCCGCCGGCCGCGTGGTGTTCGAAGGCGAGGATATTTCGCGCGCCCCGGTGCACCGCCGCGCCGGGCTTGGCCTCGCGCGCACCTTCCAGAACGTCGCGCTGTTCCGCGGCATGACGGTGCTCGACAACATCAAGCTGGGCGGCCACGGCCGGCTCAACTCCAACGCGCTTTCGGCCATGTGGTATCTCGGACCGGCGCGCACGGAGGAAATGAAACTGCGCCGGGAGATCGAGCGCGACGTGATCGATTTCCTCGAAATCGACCACATCCGCAACCTGCCCATCGCCGGGCTGCCTTACGGCCTGCAAAAGCGCGTGGAACTCGCCCGCGCGCTGGCGATGCGGCCCAGGATCCTGATGCTCGACGAGCCGGTCGCGGGAATGAACCGCGAGGAGACCGAGGACATGGCGCGCTTCATCCTCGACATCCAGGAGGAGCGCGGCATCACGGTGCTGCTGATCGAGCACGCCATGGGCATGGTGATGGATATTTCGAGCAAGGTGGTGGTGCTCAATTTCGGCGAGGTGATCGGGACCGGGACGCCGCACGAGGTGCGCGCGAATCCGGAGGTGATCCGCGCGTACCTCGGCGGCCCTCATGAACAGGCCGCCGCATGAACTTCGACTGGATCGCGCTCGCCGAATTCAGTCTGATCGGCCTGCTCTCCGGCGGCCTGCTGGCGCTGATCGCGCTGGGCTTCGTGCTGATCTACAAGGGCACCGGCGTGATCAATTTCGCGATGGGCGAATTCATGATGCTCGGCGCCTACTTCTTCTACACCGCGAATGTCATGTGGCAGCTGCCGACCGTGCTCGCGCTCGGGCTGACCCTGGCGGCCGTGGCGATGGCCGCCGCGCTGATCGAGCGCGCGATCCTGCGGCCGCTTTCCGGGCAGCCGGTGATCGCCATCCTGATGGCGACCATCGGGCTCGCCAGCGCGCTGCACGGCGCGGTGGACGCGGTCTGGGGCGGCAACAATTACGAGATGCCGCAGCTGCTGCCGCGCAAGCCGTTCACGCTCGGGGAGATTCTGATCCCCGGCCAGGTGGTGTGGAGCTTTGCGCTCGCGGCCGTGATCATCACCGCGTTCACGCTTTACTTCCGCTATTCCAGCACCGGCATCGCGATGCGCGCCGCCGCGAACGACCCGGTCACCGCTTACGTGCTGGGCATCGACGTGCGCAGGACCCAGCGCCTCACCTGGATGTTCGCCGGCATCGTCGGCGCGGTCGCGGGCATCGTGGTGGCCTCGATCACCAGCCTCTCGCCCGCGCTCGGCGGAGCGGCGCTGGGCGTGCTGGCGGTCATCATTCTCGGCGGGCTCGACAGTATTGCGGGCGCCATCGTCGCCGGGCTCATCGTCGGCCTGATCGAAAGCCTCACCGCCGGGTACCTGAGCGGCAAGGTGCGCGACATCGTGCCTTACGTCACGGTGCTGCTGATCCTGATGATCCGGCCCTACGGCCTGTTCGGCACCCGGCAGATCGAGCGGTTGTAGCCATGCGCATCGGGGACTTCCGCCAATCCTACGAACACGACGAAGCCATCTGGCAGACGCCGACTTCGCGCGCGTGGCTGGCGGTTTTTTTCGTGTTTCTCTCGGTGTTTCCGTTCGCCGCCAATGCCTACATCGTCGGCCTCGCCTGCGTGCTGGGGATCCATGTCATCTCTTCAGCGGGCCTCAACATCATGACCGGCTACACCGGCCTGATCTCGCTGGGCCACGCGGCCTTCATGGGCGTGGGTTGCTACACGGCCGCGTTTCTCGCTCAGCGCGGCGTGCCGTTTTTCCTCACCATTCCGCTCGCAGGCCTGATGGCGGCGCTTCTGGGCCTGGTGGTAGGCATTCCCAGCCTGCGCATCAAGGGCCTGTACCTCGCGGTGGCGACGCTGGCGATGCAGTTCATCCTGGTGTTCATTTTCCGCGAGTGGGAGCCGGTCACCGGCGGCGTGCGCGGTGTGAATGTGCCTGCCGCCAGCCTGTTCGGCCTCGATCTCAACAACGATACGCGCATGTACTACCTCGTCGCGTTCTGCGCCACCGTGCTGCTGGTGGCCGCCCGCAACCTGTTTCGCACGCGCATCGGCCGCGCCTTCATCGCCATCCGCGACAAGGACATTTCGGCCGAGGTGCTGGGCATCGACCTGTTCCGCTACAAGCTCCTGGCGTTTGCGATCGGCTCGTTCTACGCCGGCGTCGCGGGCGCGCTGCTGGGTTATTTCTACCGCGCGATGACGCCGGAATATTTCACGCTCGCGCTGTCGATCTTCTACCTCGCCGCGATCATCATCGGCGGCCTGGGCACCATGCTGGGAACGGTTCTCGGTGCGGTGTTCATGACGCTGGTGCCGGAACTGTTGCGCTCGACGGTCTCACTGATCGCCCAGTGGGCGCCGCGGGCCACCGAGATCCTTTCGCCGATGCAGGAGGTGGTGTTCGGCTTGCTGATCATCGGCTTCCTGGTGTTCGAGCCGCACGGGCTGGTGGAAATATGGCGGCGCGTGCGGCGAACCTTCCATTTGTGGCCATTTCGCGCGTGACGGGCGGTAAACTTCGACCGGAAGTACCAACCAACCAAGGAGAAACTCCATGACCCAGTCCGCACCCGACGCTACCCGCCGCCGCATCCTCGGCGCGGGCCTGGGCGCCGTCGGTCTTTCCGCCGGCTTTGCGCTGATCCCCGCGATCGCCCAGTCGGGCGAAATCGTTTTCGGCGCGGCGCCGCCGATCACCGGCGTGTTCGCGTTCGCCGGGCTCGCGCTGCACCAAGGACTGGGCGATTACTGCGAATGGCGAAACACCAAGGGCGGCATCGCCGGCCGCAAGATCAGGTACATCGGGGAGGATTCAGGCTACAAGATGGACCAGGCGATGAGCGTGTTCAAGAAGATCATGGGTGCGCACAAGCCGCCGGTGTTCTATGGCGACTCGACCGCCTGGGCCAAGGCGGCAGCCAAGGAAATCAGCCAGATGGGCTCCGTGCTGACCTGCAGCCCCTCCTTCTCCTCCGACCTCGCCGACCCGAAGAACGTGCCGTACTACTTCATGGCCGGCCCGACCTACGCGGCGATGTGCGAGATGCTGCTCGAGTACATCGACCGCACCTCTAAAGGGGCCAACAAGCCTGCGGTCGCCATTGTGTATAGCGACACCGAGTTCGGCCGCGACCCGATTCCCGCAACCAAGGTCAAGGCGCAGGCGCTCGGCATTCCCATCGTGCAGGAAATCGTGACCAAGCCCGGCAGCGTGGACGTATCGGCCGAAGTGGCCAAACTGCGCCGCGCCAAGCCGGACTACGTGATCTTTCACGGCTACGTTCTCGCGCCGATCCCGGAATTCATCAAGCAGATGCGCGAGGCCGGGATGAGCACCACGCCGATGGGAACCATCTGGAGCATGGACAAGACCACCGTGGACGCGATGGGCGCCGCCGCGGAAGGCTGGATGGGCGTGCTGCCCTACCGCTATTCGTACGACACCAAGGATGCGCCTACCATGCAATTGATCAAGGCGTACACAGCCAAGGCGCGGCCACAGATGCAGTACGTGCCGACCTTTTATACCAATGGCTGGCTGGTCGGCATGATCTTCAGCGAGGTGATCGAGCGCTGCCTCAAGGCCGGCAAAGCGCTGACCGGCCCGAACATGAAGGCCGCGCTTGAATCGATCGACAACTGGGACACCGGCGGCGTCACGGGACTGCTCGTTTCGCTCAAGGGCCACCAGATCGCGTCGGGACGCATCTACATGTACGACGCCAAGACCAAGCTGCTCGAACCCGCCAGCGGATGGATCAGGACGGCGTGATTCGCGAGGCGCCCGCGCTCTCGGTCGAGAACATCGAGGTCATCTACCACCACACGGTGCAGGTGCTGCGCGGCCTGTCGCTCGTTGTGCCCAGGGGAGCGATCGTCGCGCTGCTGGGCTCCAACGGCGCAGGCAAGACGACGACGCTGAAGGCGATCTCGGGTCTGCTGCCCCTGGAAACGGGCGCGATCCACGGCGGCACGATCCGGTACCTCGGCGAGCGCATCAACGATGTGGCGCCCCATCTGCTTGCGCGGCGGGGCATCGCCCATGTGCGCGAAGGGCGACATGTGTTCGAAGACCTCACGGTCGACGAAAACCTGATCGCCGCGACCAACGCGCTGACCGGCCGCAATGAAAAGCCCGATGTCGGGCTGATCTACGAATATTTCCCGCGCCTGAAAGAGCGGCCCGGCCAGCTGGCGGGCTATCTCTCCGGCGGCGAGCAGCAGATGCTGGCCATCGGCCGGGCGTTGCTCGGCAAGCCGACCCTGATGCTGCTCGACGAACCGTCGCTGGGGCTGGCGCCGCTGGTGGTGGAAGACATTTTCGGGATCATCGCGCGCATCAACCGCGATCAGCGCGTCTCGATGCTGCTGGTCGAGCAGAACGCGATGGCCGCGTTCGGCATCGCGCAGTCCGGCTACATCATGGAAAACGGCAAGGTGGTGATCAACGGCCCGACCGAGAAGCTGATGAAGGACCCGGACGTGCAGCGCTTCTACCTGGGCTACGGCGAAGACTCCGGCAGCGTCGCCAGCTTCCGCGAGGTCAAGCATTACAAGCGCCGCAAGCGCTGGCTCTCGTAAGCTAACGCTGCAGCAGATGCATCCCGAGCCGCGCTCCACTGTCCCGCAGAAGCTGCGCTACTGGGCCGCACATCGCCCGCACGAAGTCGCGCTTCGCCAGAAGGACTTCGGCATCTGGGAGTCCCACACCTGGGCAGATTACGAACGCAACGCGCGGCACTTCGGGCTGGGCCTTGCCAGGCTGGGGCTTCCCGAGAAAGGCCACTCGGCGATCATCAGCGAGAACCGCAGGGAGTGGGTGTTCGCGCAACTGGGCCACGGCCTGGTCGGCGCGGTGACGGTGGGCGTCTACCCGACCTCCCCCGCCATGGAGGTCGAGTACCTGCTGCAAGCTTCCGACGCCAGCATCGTCGTCTGCGAAGACCAGGAGCAGATCGACAAGGTGCTGGAGGTGCGCGCGCGCCTGCCCATGCTCACGCATCTCGTGGTGATCGATCCGAAGGGCCTGCGCCATTACAAGGTCGAAAACCTGCACACCTTCGCCGAAGTCCTGGCGCTCGGTGCGTCGCTCGAGAAGGAGGAGCCCCGGCTCATCGAGGAACGCCTGGCGCGGCAGACCGAAGACGATATCGCGCTGATGATCTTCACCTCCGGCTCCACCGGCCGGCCGAGGGCGGCGATGATCTCCTACGGCAACATCAACGCGATGGCTTCGGGCACCGATGCGATCTACCAGTGCACGCCGCAAGACTCGATGGTGTCCTACCTGCCGCTGTGCCATGTGGCCGAGCAGATCTTCACGGTCTACCTGCCGCTGCTCTCCGGCGCGGTCGTCAACTTCGCCGAGAGCCTGCGCACGGTGCAGTCAGACTTGCGCGAAATCGCGCCCACCATCTTCCTCGGCGTGCCGCGCATCTGGGAAAAACTGCACGCATCGATCGAAATCAAGATCCGCGAGGCCGGCGGCTTGCGCCGCAGGCTCTGCCAACGGGCGTTCGCCGCCGTCTCGTCGTTCGCCGGCAAGCCGCGCGAGGCGTGGACATCGGTGCAGCGCGTGACGTTCGCCTTTTGGTACTGGACGGTGCTGCGCGCCCTCAACAACTTCATCGGACTGCGCGAATGCCGGCTCGCGCTCTCGGGCGCCGCGCCGATCGCGCCGGAGATGCTGCAGTTCTTCCGCTGCCTGGGCGTCCCGATCCGCGAAGGCTACGGCATGACGGAAACCGCGGGCGTGGTCACGGTGCAGCGAAGCGCGGCTTCGCCGGTGGGCACGGTGGGCGCGCCGATTCCCGGCGTCGAGGCGCGGATCGCAGAGGACGGCGAGCTGCTGGTGCGCGGGCCGACGGTGTTCAAGGGCTACTACCGCAACGAGGCCGCGACGCGCGAGGCGATCGACGCGAAAGGCTGGCTGCACACCGGCGACGTCGCGCGGATGGTCGGCGGCGAGGTGAAGATCATCGACCGCAAGAAGGACATCATGATCACCGCGGGCGGCAAGAACATCACGCCCTCGGAAATCGAGAACGCGCTCAAGTTCTCCGCCTACATCAAGGAGGCGATCATCGTCGCCGACAAGCGCAACTTCGTCTCTGCGCTGATCCAGATCGATTACGAGACCGTCGGCAAGTGGGCCGAGGAGCACGGCCTTGCATACACGCATTTCCGCAGCCTGGCCGAGCACGCCCGCGTGCGCGAGCTGATCCAGTCCGAGGTGGACGCGATCAATGCGCGCATGCCGCAGGTGCAGCAGGTGCGCAAGTTCCATCTGCTGGTCAAGGAGCTGGACCACGACGACGGCGAGGTGACCGCGACCATGAAGATCAAGCGCAAGAGCATCTCCGACAAGTACGCGGAGGTGATCGACGCGATGTACGGCGCGAGAGCACCGGCCTAAGTGGGGAACAACGGCCAGACCGGGGTAATGATCGCCGGCGCGGGCATTGCCGGCGTGTGATTTCACACCGGCAGCCGGCTGTGCTCCGCAAATAATGGATCAGCCGGGCGCCGTCACGAGAATCGAGTTTTTGCGGAGGACAACGTCTTTCCGGCGCGACGCGGCCCCACCAGCACGACCGCTGGAAAGTTGCGCACGGCCCGTGTCAACGATTTCTCCCGTTCGCGTCGGACGTAGCGCATCGATGAATATTTTGAAGTTGAACTTTGGATTTATCAATGGCCGACAACTCCGAAATCACGCATTCTTGACCCCGCCGGGATGTCCGTTCCATTCACCCGGAATCGGCTCCATGAAGCCGATCATCCCCGGCTCCTTAATGCCGGTCAATGACAACAATAACTCAGTTGGTGGCCATGGTTTGATTCAGATCAAAGC
>JBGOTT010000184.1:0-8104 GCA_041476585.1 Gammaproteobacteria bacterium
GACGGGCTTCTTGTTTTCGAACGACACGTAGGCGAGGCGCCGGCCGTCGGGCGACCAAGCCGGCGAAATGATCGGTTCGAACGAGGCGAGCGCCGTTTCCGCCCCCGCGCCATCGGCGTCGGCGATCTGCAGCTCGAAGCGCGCCCCGCGTTTTACGACGTAGGCGACGCGCGTGGAAAACACCCCGCGCTCGCCGGTGAGCTTCTCGTAGATATAGTCGGCAACGCGATGTGCGGTCGCGCGCAACTGGCTCGGTTGCAGCGTGTACGCGACTCCGCCCAAGGCGACCTGCTTGGGCACGTCGTAGAGCCGGAAGCGCACTTCGAAGCGCCCGTCGGGCAGCGCCGCAACGCTGCCATGCACCAGCGCGTCGGCCAACCGCGAGCGCCATTCGCCGAAATTGACCGGGCTCGACTCGGTGGTCGCCGCGCCAGTGGGCGGAATCTCGAGACCGCGGAACAGACCGCTGCGTTCCAGGTCGGCGCGCACGATTGCCGAAATCGTCGCGGGCAGCGCTCCTTCCCCCGCAAACGGGACCACTGCGATCGGGATGCGATTGGCGCCCGCGCCGGTGATTTCGATGGAGAGCTGGGCGAGCGCAACCGGGGCGAAGATCGCGAGAATCAGCGCTGCAATCGCGCCTGGGACTCGACTGAGGTGGAGCAACACGTCGCGATTATAGCGAGACATCACGGGTCATTTTGGTTGCGGACTGTACTTAATGTCGATCTGACGGTTGAATGGCACCGGCGGCAAAGGTCTCGGCAACGGCGAGGACTTCCTGATCGCGCGCTCGATCGCGTCATCCAGCTGTGCATGGCCACTCGTCTTTCGAAGCTTTACGTCCAGCACGTCGCCGTTGGGCAACTGGACGATATCGAAAATCGCCTCGGGATTGCCTTTGATCTCGGGCGGTAGAACACTGTTCCCGCGTATCTTCGCGATAATGCGTCCGACGTAGTCCGCCTGCGCTTTCGCAAGCGCGGATGCCTGCTCGCTCTGCAGCTGGTCCTTGATGCTGCGCCTTTCCCGCTCCACGTTCAGCGCCTGCTGCTCGCGCGCGAGTTCCTCGCGCAGGCGCTTTTGCACGTCTTCGCGCGGCGGGGCGGGCGGCTTGGGCTTGGCTTCGGGTTTCGGCTCGGGCTTCGCAACCGCCTTTGGTGGCGGAGGTGCTTTCACGGCGATGTCCGGTTTGGGCGGCTCAACGCGTGGCTCGGGTTTCGGCTCAGGCGCGGGCGCGGGCGGCTCGACGCGCGGCGCTTCCACCACCGGCGCGGGCGGCTGCCAGAGCTCGACCATCACGCTTTCGGGCGGCCGGGATTGCCAGCGCACGCCGAACACCAGAATCGCCAGCAGCACCAGGTGCACCGCCGCCGCGAGCGCCGCCGAGGGCATGACGCTCGGCTCGTAGTGCTCGAATCGCGGCGCCAGCGCTTCGGCCATGGCTCAGTTCGCGGGCTTCACCAGCAGCCCGACGCGCCTGACCTGCTGTTTCTGGAGTTCGTCCATCACGCCGAGCACCATCTCGTAACGCACCGCCTTGTCGCCCGCGATCAGCACCGGGCGGTCCGGGGCCTTCGCGTGCTCAGCCTTGATCAGCGCGGAGAGCTCACTCTTCGCCACCCGCCGCTCGTCGTGCACCACGCCTTTCGCGTCGCGGCTGCGCACGATGATCGAGGCATCCTCCTTCACGATCACCTCGAGCGGCGCGGCCGGCGCCTGCGAGGACTTGCCCACGCTCGGCAAATCGACCACGCCCGGGGTGACGAGCGGCGCCGTGACCATGAATATCACCAGCAGCACCAGCATCACGTCGACGTAAGGCACGACGTTGATCTCGTGCATCGGCCGGCGCTTGCTGTGCAGCCTCACCTGACCGCCTGCCTCTGGAGGATGTTGGAGAACTCTTCCATGAAGCTCTCGAAGCGGATCGCAAGGCGATCGATGTCGTGCGAATAGCGGTTGTAGGCCACCACCGCGGGGATCGCCGCGAACAGGCCGATCGCGGTGGCGACGAGCGCCTCGGCGATGCCCGGTGCGACCTGCGCGAGCGTCGCCTGCTGGACGTTCGCGAGCCCGCGAAAGGCATGCATGATCCCCCACACCGTGCCGAACAGCCCCACATACGGGCTGACCGATCCGGTCGAGGCGAGAAACGCGAGGTGCCGCTCGAGATGGTCCATTTCACGCTGGTAGGTGGCACGCATCGCGCGGCGCGCGCCGTCGACCATGGTGGTCACGTCGGTGCCTCGCTGGCTGCGCAATTTGGTGTACTCGCGAAATCCGGCTTCGAAGATGCGTTCCTGGCTGCCGATTGTGTGGCGGTTGTTCACCGCACCCTGGTAGAGCGCGTTCAGGTCGTTGCCGCTCCAGAATTCGCGCTCGAATTTCTCGGTCTGCTCGCGCGCCGTGCGGATCGCAAACAGCTTGTTGAAGATGAACAGCCAGCTCATGAACGACACCACAAGCAGCAACACCATGACCAGCTTGACCACCAGGCTCGCGTTGGCGACGAGCGTCCAGATCTCCAGGTCTTGCGTCACTGTCATGCGGCACGCTCCAGCAGGCGCTTGAGCTTTTCGGGGATTCGGGCGGGCCTGTCGCGCGCGCGCTCGACCAGCGCGACCGTCACGTCGGCTTCGACCAGCAACTCGGCGCCACGTTCCACCGTCTGGCGGAACACGAAGCTCGCATGGCCCATTTTAACCACTTCGGCCGACACCGAGACCAGGTCGTTCAACCGCGCCGGTCGGTGGAAGCGCACGGCGAGCCGGTAGACCATGAACAGAATGCCGTCCTGTTCGGCAAAGCGCGCAAGGTCGAAGCCCGCGGCATTGAGGAATTCGGTGCGCGCGCGCTCCATGAACAGGAGGTATTGCGCGTGATACACCACCCCGCCCGCGTCAGTGTCCTGGTAATAGACGCGGACCGCGACACGGAACGGCGCAGGTGGAGGCGCGCGCGGTTTGATCATCACAAGGCGTTAAACGGACAAACCGGAATAACGGGTCAGGCGGAGCCCGACTCCCACAGCTCGGGGGTCCCCGGGCGTTGCGGCTCGGCCAAGCCGAAGTGGCGGTAGGCCGCGACCGTCGCGACGCGCCCGCGCGAGGTCCGCTGCAGGTAGCCCTGCTGGATGAGATAGGGTTCCAGTACGTCCTCGATGGTGTCGCGCTCCTCGCCGATTGCCGCCGCGAGGTTTTCGATCCCCACCGGCCCGCCGGAGAACTTCTCGATCACCGCGAGCAGCAGCTTTCGGTCCATCACATCGAGGCCGAGTGCGTCCACGTCGAGCATCTTGAGCGCTGCGTCGGCCACCGGCTTGGAGACGGTGCCGTCGGCCTTCACCTGCGCGTAGTCGCGCACGCGCCGCAGCAGCCGGTTGGCAATGCGCGGCGTGCCACGCGAGCGGCGCGCGATCTCCGCCGCGCCGTCTTCGGCAAGCGATACCTCCAGCAATCCGGCGGAACGGCGCACGATGATGCCGATCTCGGCCTGGTTATAGAACTCCAGGCGCGCAACGATGCCGAAGCGGTCGCGCAACGGATTGGTCAGCATTCCCGCGCGCGTGGTCGCGCCGACCAGCGTGAACGGCGGCAGGTCGAGCTTGATCGAGCGCGCGGCCGGGCCTTCGCCGATCATGATGTCGATCTGGTAGTCCTCGAGCGCCGGGTAGAGAATCTCCTCGACCACGGGTGACAGGCGATGGATCTCGTCGATGAACAGCACGTCGCGCGGCTCGAGGTTGGTGAGCAGCGCAGCCAGATCGCCGGGGCGCTCGAGCACCGGTCCGGAGGTCTGGCGCAGGTTCACGCCCATTTCCCTTGCGATGATGTGCGCGAGCGTGGTCTTGCCCAGGCCCGGCGGGCCGAACAGCAGCACGTGGTCGAGTGCTTCGACACGGCCGCGCGCCGCCTGGATGAAGATTTCCAGTTGCTCGCGGATCTTCGCCTGCCCGACGTACTCGGACAGGGTCGTTGGTCGCAGCGCGCGCTCGGCGTGTTCCTCCTGGGCCGAAGTGGGTTCGGCGGAGATCAGACGATCGGTTTCGACGGCCATATCAGGATTTTGCCAAAGCCTTCAGCGCCTGCCTGATGCCGTCCGCCACCGCGACACCCGGCGGGAGCCCTTTCGTCGCGGCGAGCGCCTCCTTTTCGCTATACCCCAATGCAAGCAATGCATTGAGAACATCATTTGAGACGCTCGGCGCGCCCCTGCCCGCCCCCGGCAACGGCTCCGCGAGCTTGCCCTTCAATTCGAGCAGCAACCGCTCAGCGGTCTTCTTGCCGATACCCGGCACCTTGGTCAGCCGCCCGGTTTGCTGCATCACCACCGCCTGCCTCAGCTCGGCCACCGAGAGGCCCGACAATACCGATAGCGCGGTGCGCGCGCCGACGCCGGAGATGCGGATCAACAAGCGGAACGCGCTGCGCTCGTCCTCGGTGGCGAAGCCGTACAGTACGTGCGCGTCCTCGCGCACCACCAGGTGCGTGACCAGCACCACCTTTTCGCCGGTCGCCGGAAGATTGAAGAACGTGCTCATCGGCACGTCGACCTCGTAGCCGACGCCGCCCACGTCGACCAGCACCTGCGGCGGATGCTTCGCAACCAGAAGGCCTGAGAGCCTGCCGATCAAACCAGACGCCCCTTCCGGACCCGGTACCCCGAGGTGGGCAACGCACCCAGCCCTTGCCCGCCGTGCGCGTGGCAGATCGCGCAGGCGAGCGCATCGGCCGCATCGGGGCTGGGATCGCCGGGAAGTCTCAGCAGTCGCCGCACCATCGCCTGCACCTGTTGTTTTCTTGCGTGGCCATTGCCGACCACCGCCTGCTTGACCTGCAACGCAGTGTACTCCGCGACCGCGAGCCCAGCGAGCACCGCCGCGCAGATCGCGGTGCCGCGCGCCTGGCCCAGCAGCAGCGTCGATTGCGGATTGACGTTGACGAACACCTTCTCCACCGCCACTTGCCCGGGGCGGTTCGCCGCGATCACTTCCGCGAGCCCTTCGAGGATGATCTTGAGCCGCACGGGAAGTTCGTCGCCCGAAGTCTTCACGCAGCCGCTGGTCACGTAGCGGAGCTGGCCGCCGAGCCTGTCGATGACCCCGAACCCGGTGATCCGCAGGCCGGGATCGATTCCCAGGATACGAACCGCCGGTTCGGCCACGCTCTCAGTCGTCCGCAAGGACGGCGGTGGTGTAGACCTCCTGCACGTCGTCGAGATTCTCGAGCGCATCGAGAAGTCTGCGCATCCGGGCCGAGTCCTCGCCGCCAAGCGCGTTCTCGCTGACAGGCTTCATCGTCACCTCGGCAAGCGCGGGCTTGAGTCCGGATTTCTCGAGGGCGGTCTTCACGTTGGCAAAGTCGTTCGGCGCACACAGCACCTCGATCGAGCTGTCTTCGTCGGTGATCACGTCGTCTGCTCCGGCATCGAGCGCGACCTCCATTACCCTGCTCTCGCTCACGCCCGGCGCGAACACGAACTGCCCGCAGTGCTTGAACATGAAATCCACCGAGCCGTCGGTACCCAGATTGCCGCCGTATTTGGTGAAAGCGTGGCGCACTTCCGCGACCGTGCGGATGCGATTGTCGGTCATGCAGTCGACGATGATCGCCGAACCGCCGATGCCGTAGCCTTCGTAGCGGATCTCTTCGTAGGTCACGCCCTCGAGCTGCCCGGTGCCGCGCTTGACCGCGCTTTGCACACTGTCCTTCGACATGTTCGCTTCGCGCGCCTTGTCCATCGACAGCCGCAGACGCGGATTTGCGTTCGGGTCTCCGCCGCCCAGGCGCGCTGCCACCGTGATCTCCTTGATCAAGCGCGTGAAGGTCTTGCCTTTCTTGGCGTCGACGATCGCCTTTTTGTGGCGGATGTTCGCCCATTTGCTGTGACCGGCCATAATACGATTTTACGCCATGGCCTCCCCTCTCCACGCCTTGATCGGAGTGATGGCATTTTCGTTTCGACCGATCCTGATCAAGCTCGCCTATGCAGTGGCAGTGCCGACCGCGGCCGCGCACCCCGTCAGCCCGACCACATTGCTGTTCCTGCGCATGGTGGTAAGCGTGGCAATCGCCAGCGCGCTGGGACTCGACGAGCCCTTCGCCTGGCTGCAGGCTGCAGGAGGTGCATTGGCAATCTCCGCCGTGCTGCTTGTCTCGCTCAAACCCGTCTCACTTAAACCAACAGGGAGTTGATCATGGATCTGGGAATCCGCGGAAAAAACGCCATCGTGTGCGGCGCTTCGAAGGGCTTGGGCAAGGGCTGCGCCGCGGCGCTTGCGCGCGACGGCGTAAACCTCGTCATCAACTCGCGCGGCAGGGAAGCGCTGGAAGCCACCGCCGAAGAGATACGCAGAGAGAGCGCCGTGAAGGTCACCGCGATCGCCTGCGACGTGACGACGCCGCAAGGCCGGGCGCAACTGCTCTCCGCCTGCCCGAATCCGGACATCCTGGTGAACAATGCCGGCGGGCCGCCGCCGGGTAATTTTCGCGACTGGAACCGCGAGACCTGGCTCAAGGCGATCGACGCCAACATGCTCACGCCGATCGAGTTGATCAAGGCCACCCTCGACGGCATGATCGCGCGCAAGTTCGGCCGCGTCGTCAACATCACCTCGGGCGCGGTAAAGGCCCCTATCGCCGAACTCGGGCTATCGAATGGCGCGCGCAGCGGCCTCACCGGCTTCATCGCCGGCATCGCGCGCCAGGCCGCGCAGCACAACGTCACCATCAACAACCTGCTGCCCGGGCGTTTCATGACCGACCGGCTGCGAGGGAACATGGAGACCAACGCGAAAAAAGCGGGCAGGACGTTCGACGAACAGGTGAGGGTTCTGCTGGCAGCCATCCCCGCCGGACGCTTCGGCACGCCGGAGGAGTTTGGCGAGGCCTGCGCCTTTCTGTGCAGCGCGCAGGCCGGCTACTTCATCGGCCAGAACCTGCTGCAGGACGGCGGTCAGTATCCCGGCACGTTCTAGCTCAGCGCCGGGCGGCAGCCGGATCGCCTGAACGAAAGACCTTGTCCAGGAATTTCACGACGATTCCGGTCAGCTCGTCCTCTCGATCCTCGAAGAAATGCTTTGCGTTCGGCACCATGATCTGGCCGGATCCCGGATTCAGCAGGATCTGCTTCCTGCGCTCATCGGCACCCCACATCGTCACGGTCCAGTCGTTGCTGCCGAACACGTCCAGCACCGGGATCTTGATCCGGTACATTTCCTCCAGTCCCTGAAGGATGCCGATGAAGACCCAGGCCCCGACGGAGCTGTCCTCCGTACGGATGAGGTACTGGTTCGCCATGGTCGCGCCGAGGCTGTGCGATACGATCGCAATGTTCGTGTAACCCTTCGCCTTGAGAAAATCGACCGCCAGCTGGAAGCGTTCGCGCGCGTCCGGGTATAGCGGCACGTACAGGCCGAGGATGGCGGTACTGGGGAGCACCGGAAGCTGGATCGAAAGGGTGCTATAGCCCTGCTCCGCCAGCCGCGTGCGCAAGGTCCCGTAGAGTTCAAAATCGGGACTCCAGCCGCGCCCATGCGCAACGATCACCGCGCCGCGCGCCGCGCTCGGAGTACTGCGCGCCTCGGTGTAGAGCGCGAGGAACCGGTGGTGGTTCTTCTGCTCGAGCCATTGCGCATTGCCGACCATCAGGGTTTTCAGGATCTCGTCGGCCCAGCGCTTCTCGCGCTCGTAGTCCTGCGCTCCTGCGGCTGACACCATCGCCGCGAGGACGAGGCCCAGGACTGTGCGCATAGCAAAAAGCCCGCCGAAGCGGGCTTTTTGTCCTGCCTGCAATCGACCCCTAGGCAAGGCGGAGCGGCATCTTGCGAAGCCGCTTTCCGGTCAGCGCGTAGACCGCGTTCGCCACCGTCGGGGAGAGCAAAGCCATTCCCGGTTCGCCAATGCCGCCCGGCTTCTCCGTGCTCTTGACGATGTGCATCTCGATCTTCGGGCATTCCGGCATGCGCAGCAGTTTGTATTCGTGGAAGTTGGTCTGCTGCACGCGGCCGTCCTTCAGTGTGATGTCGCCGTAGAGCATCGCCGTCAGGCCGAATACGATGTTGCTCTCGAGCTGCTGTTCGACGATGTTCGGGTTGACCATC
>JBGOTT010000185.1:0-8076 GCA_041476585.1 Gammaproteobacteria bacterium
ACCGTGTGCGACGAGATGGATGTGCAGCTCGCGATCCACACAGACACGCTGAACGAATCCGGCTTCGTCGAGGACACGATCGCGGCGATCGCGGGGCGCGTTGTCCACACGTATCACACCGAGGGTGCCGGCGGCGGACATGCGCCGGACATCATCCGCGTGTGCGGAGAGGCCAACGTGCTGCCGTCTTCCACCAATCCGACCCGGCCATTCACTGTCAACACGCTCGACGAGCACCTCGACATGCTGATGGTGTGCCATCACCTCGACCCGGGCATCGCCGAGGACGTGGCGTTTGCCGAGAGCCGCATCCGGCGCGAGACCATCGCCGCCGAAGATATCCTGCACGACCTCGGCGCGATCAGCATCTTTTCGTCGGACTCGCAGGCGATGGGCCGCGTAGGCGAGGTGATCCTGCGCTGATGGCAGACGGCGCACAAGATGAAGGTCCAGCGCGGCCGGCTGAAGGGCGACGGCAAGGACAACGACAACGCGCGCGTGAAGCGCTACGTCGCCAAGTACACCATCGCACCGGCGCTCACCCAAGGCATTGCGCACGAGGTCGGCTCGGTCGAACCGGGCAAGCTCGCCGACCTGGTGCTGTGGAAGCCGGCCTTTTTCGGCGTAAAGCCTTCGCTGGTGTTGAAAGGCGGGATGATCGCCGCGGCGGCGATGGGCGACCCGAACGCGTCGATTCCAACGCCGCAGCCGGTGCACTACCGGCCGATGTTTGGCGCGTTCGGCGCTGCGCTCGCGGCGAGTTCGGTGACATTTGTTTCCCAGGCTGCGCTGGCAAACCCGCAGCTGAGGAAACTCGGATTGGCCAAGCGCCTGGTGGCGGTGAAGGGCACGCGCAAGCTGGGAAAGAAGGACCTGCCCCTCAACGGCGCAACGCCGAAGATCACGGTCGATGCGGAAACCTACGAAGTGCGCGCCGACGGCGAATTGCTGACCTGCGAGCCGGCGAAGGTCCTGCCGATGGCGCAGCGATACTTCCTGTTCTGAGATGCTCGAAATCAAGTCGAAGCTGAAGGTCAGGCGCGAGGCCTACCGGATCGAGGTGCGCGGCCGCCTGCAGCTGCCCTACGAACTGCGCCAGAAAAGTCGCCTGCGCGCGCAATTGGTTTCCGGGGACGAAGTCGGGCTGATGCTTGCGCCGGGCGAGATGCTGCGCGGCGGGGACCTGCTGGTCGCCTCGGATGGCCGCGTGATCGAGGTGATCGCACAAGCCGAGAAGGTCCTGCAGGCCGATTGCGCGGATCCGCTCGAGCTCGCTCGCGCCGCCTACCACCTGGGCAACCGCCATGTCGCAATCCAGCTTGGCGCGGGCTGGCTGCGCATCGCCGCCGATCACGTGCTCGCGAAAATGCTCGAAGGGCTCGGGCTGAGGGTCGCGGAACTGGAAGCGCCGTTCGAGCCGGAGCCCGGCGCCTATGGCGGCCATGCGCACCACCACGATGCCCCGGCAACGCATGGCGGAATCATTCACCAGTTCGGTGAGCCGGCGGCGCAAGGTCACACGCACGCCGATGACGAACATGCGCATCATGATCACGACCACTGCGACCACGATCACCACCACGATGCGCACGGCGAGCACAAGCACTGACACGGACGTGTCGCTCGCACGCTTGCTGCGGCTGGCAAGTCCGGCGCTGCCGGTGGGCGCCTACAGCTATTCGCAGGCGCTCGAATGGGCGGTCGAGTCGGGCACCGTGCGCGACGCAACGACGGCGGGAGACTGGATTGTCGACGTGCTCGCGGTGAGCATCGTGCGTTGCGAAGCGCCGGTGTGGCTGCGTCTGCATGCCGCTTGCGCTGCGAATGACCCGCAAGCCTTCGCGCGCTGGAACGATTTCTTCCTTGCCGCCCGCGAGACCGCGGAATTGCGCGCCGAAACCGTCCAGATGGGCCGCTCGCTGGTCGCGCTGCTCGCGCGCGCAGGCGAGCTGCCCGAAGCGCCCCGCGCGCTGCTCGCGATGCTGGACGAGCCGGTCTTTCCCGCCGCGTTCGCCTGCGCTGCTTCGGCCTGGCGCATCGCACCGCGCGCAGGGCTCACGGCCTATCTGTTTTCGTGGGCGGAAAACCAGGCGATTGCCGCAGTCAAGCTGGTGCCGCTCGGGCAGAGCGCCGCGCAGGACATTCTCGCGCGCGTGATCGCGGCGCTGCCCGGAGCGCTCGATCAGGCGTTTGCGCTCGAAGACGAAGATATCGGCAGTCTTGCGTTCGGCCTCGCGATCGCGAGTTGCCGGCACGAAACCCAGTACTCCCGGCTGTTTCGTTCATGAGCAAGCGCTTCCTGAGAGTGGGCATCGGCGGCCCGGTGGGCTCCGGCAAGACCGCGCTCACGCTCGCGCTGTGCAAGCGGCTGCGCGCGGACTACGAGATCGCGGTCGTCACCAACGACATCTATACGCAGGAGGACGCAGCGTTTCTCGTCACGCACGACGCGCTCGCCCCCGAGCGCATCCTCGGCGTGGAGACCGGAGGCTGTCCGCACACGGCGATACGCGAAGATGCCTCGATCAACATCGAGGCGGTGGGCATCCTGCACAAGCGCTTCACCGACCTCGATCTGGTGTTCATCGAGTCCGGCGGCGACAATCTCGCTGCGACGTTCAGCCCGGAGCTCGCGGACCTCACGATCTACGTGATCGACGTCGCCGCCGGCGACAAGATTCCCAGAAAGGGCGGGCCCGGCATCACCAAGTCCGACCTGCTGGTGATCAACAAGATCGACCTCGCGCCGATGGTCGGCGCGTCGCTCGAAGTGATGGAACGCGACGCGAAAAAGATGCGCGGCGCGCGCCCGTTCGTATTCACCAACCTGAAGACCGGCCAGGGATTGGAGCCGGTCGCGCAGTTCATCATCGAGCGCGGGATGCTGCGCACGAAGCCCCTGGACTCTCTGGTCCGGATTTGATCCAGCGCAATTCCGACGTGGCTCGCGCGGTGCTAATATGCATATATGGGTTTGATGTTGCGTAAATTGCTGATGGTGTTCTTTTCGCTCTGGCTGCCGTTGTCCGCAGTCGCCGCGGCAATGATGCCGCTGTGCGCGCATGACAACGCGAAGCAGATGCATACATCACACGCCGCAGAGCAGGGCTCTGAACAGCATCACGGCTGTCCCGATCAGGACGCGGATGACGAGGTTGTCGCGGTCGGCGGGTGCGCGCAATGCGGGCTGTGTCTGTTCGCGGCCACCCCTTGGCTTCCCGGCACGCAATCCTCGATCGGCGCGCTCAGTTCCGTCGCTGTCGCCGAAGGCATCTTCCCACCGCTTCACTCGCTCGTCCTTCCGCCGGCGGATCGCCCGCCTCTTGCCACCGCCTGATTTCCGGGCGGACGGACTGCATTCCTAGATCACCGCTGCGCGGTTAGCGCGGCGTTCCTGCCGACCCGGTCTTGTTTCTGGCGCGTTTGCGCGCCGGCGTTCGCTTTCGAACTGGAGAACCGCGATGGTCAGGGAAATGGTGATTTGGACTGCGCTGCTTGCTGCAGGCGCGGCTTTGGCGCACGGTGAAAAGCCGCGCGCGCCCAAGGGCATCGACTACAGGGGGGCGGAGGAAAAGTCCTTCGGCATAGCCGCCGATCCGCGCAACGCGAAGCGCACGATCCGCATCGGCATGAGCGATGAGATGCGCTTCGCACCCGCCGCGGTGACCGTCAAGCAAGGCGAGACTGTGCGTTTCGTTGCGCACAACAACGGCAAGGTGGTGCACGAGATGGTGCTCGGAACCATGGATGAACTGGAAAAGCACGCCGAACTGATGAGGAAATTTCCGGGCATGGAACACGATGAGCCGCACATGGTGCACGTCAATCCAGGCAAGAGCGGTGAAATCGGCTGGCGCTTTACCAAGGCAGGCACTTATCTTTTCGGCTGCCTCATTCCGGGGCATTTCGAGACCGGAATGATCGGCAAAGTCGTAGTCGAGTAAATCAAGGAGATCGAGGATGAATCGATTTGCATATGCACTTCTCGCCGCCGTCGCGCTGGCAGCGCCGGCCGCTTTCGCAGAGGAGGAACACGACCACGACAAACACAGCGCGAAGGCCGCCTCGGCCGCCAAGCTCACCTCCGGCGAGGTCAGGAAGATCGACAAGGCTGCCGGCAAGATCAGCATCGCGCACGAACCGATCGAAAACCTCGGCATGCCCAAGATGACGATGGTGTACCGCGTCAAGGAGCCGGGCATGCTCGACGTGGTGAAGGAAGGCGATAAGGTAAATTTTGCCGCCGACAAGATTCAAGGGGTGTTCACCGTGACGAGAATCGAAACGGCGAAATGACACGGACTGATTCCGGCGTGTTCATGCTCGCACTGGCGCTCGCTTTGAGCGCGGACCCGCCGTAATCGGCCGCGTCACCGTTTCCCGTTGAGTGACAAGGAGATTCGAAATGAACAGGCGATTTGAAATGAGCCGGCGACGGTTTTTTGCGGTATCGGCGGCCGCGCTGCTTGCTGGCCCCGCGTTCGCCGCGCGCGACGTGATCGATGTCTACAAGAGCGCTACCTGCGGCTGCTGCGGCAAGTGGATCGAGCATCTGCGCGCGAACGGTTTCGAGGTGCGCGCGCACGACGTTCCGGAATCGGCGGAATATCGCGGTCGCTACGGCGTGCCGGATAACCTCGGTTCCTGCCATACCGCGACGGTCGCCGGCTACGCGATCGAGGGCCACGTGCCGGCGCGTGAGATCAGGCGGTTGCTGGTCGAGCGGCCGAAGATGCAGGGGCTCGCGGTGCCCGGGATGCCGAAGGGCTCGCCCGGCATGGAAGGCTCGGGAAGCGATCCTTACGATGTCCTGCTCTTTCAGCGCGACGGACGTTACACGACCTATGCTCGCTACGGACGCTAGCACTGACGAAAGAAGTCCTGAATGAAGAACCTATTGACAGTTCTGCTCGCCACTCCCCCGGCGTTCTCCGACGAGAAGCAGCATCAAGGTGCGAGCGCGCTGACTGAGGGCGAAGTGCGCAAGGCCGACAAGGACGCGAAAAAGCTCACCATCAAGCACGGCCCGATCCGGAACATCGACACGCCGGCGATGACCATGGTGTTCCAGGTCAAGGACCCGAAGCTGCTCGAGCAACTGAAACCGGGTAACAGGATCATGTTCTCCGCGGAGAAGCTTGACGGCATCTATACCGTGAGCACGATCGCGCAGAGGAAGTAAGGTAGTGGATCGCGCCGCGCTCGCCTGCCATCGATGCGGTGCCGCTGTGCCGGGTCCGCCGTACGCACTCCGCGGCGGCCAATGCTCTTGCGAAGGATGCCTTCTCAAGGACAAGGAGTTGCGTGCGGCCGAAGACAAGAGCGAGGCGGCCTATCAAGCGCTCGCTGAAGCGCTTGCGGCGGCGCTCGATGCGCGGGAACGCGAAACGGGACTGCATTCCAAGCGTGTCGCCTGCCACACGCTGGTCCTCGCAAAGCGGTTTTCCGACGACCCCGCGCATCTGCGCCAGATCTACTGGGGCGCGCTGCTCCACGACATCGGCAAGATCGGGATTTCCGATGCGATCCTGTTGAAACCGGGGCCGCTTGACGATCACGAAAGGGCAGTAATGCGCACCCATCCCGAGATCGGGCACGCGATCCTGAAGGATGTTCCCTTCATGCGCGAAGCCGCGCAGATCGTCTTGTGCCACGAAGAGCGCTTCGACGGCAAAGGCTATCCGCGTGGACTCGCCGGCGACGCGATTCCATTCGGTGCGCGGCTCTTTGCTGTCATCGATGCGCTCGACGCGATCACTTCGGACCGGCCGTATCGAACTGGACTGCCCTTCGATCGCGCGAAGGCCGAGATCCGACGGAGCTCCGGTGAACAGTTCGATCCGGAGGCGGTTGAGGCTTTCCTGGCCGAGGAAGCCGTGCTTCGCGAGATGGTCGCAGTAAAGTGCGGCACGGAATTGACGCTGCCCGGGTCTGGTCACGCGAGATAGTCATGCACCAGTTTGGCGCATCTGAGAGTGAGGTTTCAAATGTGCGTCGCGTTTTGATCCCGATCAAATGGCCCAGGAGCTCTTGCCGTTACTGTGGCCGATATGGTTATTCGGCGCGTTCTGTTTTTCGTCGTTTTGCTCGGCACCTGGGTGCAATCTGCGAGCGCCTGCCCGGAGGCGCATGTCGCACCGGCGTTGGCGCAGAAGGTAATGGAATTCAACGTTTTCGCTGTGTTCGAAGATTTCACGGCGATCGGCGGCGAGCATCGCTGCGAATGTCCCGCCACGATTCAAAACGCGCAATCGGTAGTTTCCGAATCCGGCAAGCCCTCGCTTGCGTCGTACGTGGGGTGCCCCGGTGCATTCCCGAATCCGTCGAACCCCAATTCGGTCGCGCTCGCGGAGCGCAACCGAGCATCCAGTTCCATCGCGCGCCCTTCCGGGCGACCGCCTTACCTGCTCGTTTCGCGTCTGCGCCAGTAGGCGCATCTCCTTGTTCTTGCGGATCCGTTCGCCGGCCTGGCGAGCGGCCGATCGACGTCGCGAAGCATTGAATTCTTGAAGGAGACATGACGTGGCGCGCAATACTCCGTTGATCACCGGTGCGGCGCTTTCGCTGACTACTGGCGTTGGCTACGCCTTGTGCACCCTTGTCTTCTGGATCTGGCCCGAGGCGGCTGCGAATTTTATGAATGCGCTGTTCCACGGGCTCGATTTCCGCAAGCTGCAGGGCGCGCCGGCGCTGTTCGGCTTCAGTTCGTTTCTCTACGCGCTCGTGGTGATGATGGCGTGGACATTCGGGCTAGGCGCGATCTACGGCTGGGTATCGGAAAGATTCGGCACCGGTGGTTGAATGTTCCCATGCTAAGGCTCATCGTTCTCGGTTGCGCGGCATTGTTCGCCTCAGAGGGTTCAGCCGCAGCCACGCAGCCGGCGTACACAATGCGCCAGACCTCGCAGGGGCTGGTGTTTCACTACGGTGTCGTTCCGGCCGAGATCGTTCTCGCTTATCCGGGATGGAACGCACCTGCCCGGCGCAAATTGACTGACGCCGCAACCGAACCCCGGATTTCCCGTGCTTCCCGCAGACGAAGGAGCGATAGCAATGAAGAGACCATTTGACGAGAAGCTTGGTCACGCCTTGATCCTGCTGCTGTTCTTCGCGGCCGCATCCGCGGGAGCGCGCGCCGCGCCCGCGCAGGGGAGCAATCCGCAATTGCAGGAACTCATCGCCGAGGCGGCGCGCAACAACCCGGAGATCCGGGCGGCGAGCAACGAGCGCCTGGCGGCGCAGCATCGCGTGTCGCCTGCGGGAGCGCTCGACGATCCGATGCTCGAAGCGGGGGTGATCAACGCGCCGCTGGCATCGCAGACTTTCAGGCGCGAAGACATGACCATGAAAATGCTCGGTCTGTCGCAGAAATTTCCCTACCCCGGCAAACGTGACTTGCGGCAGGACGTCGCCGCGAAGGACGCGGAATCGGTCGCGTACGCTTACCAGGAAACCGTCAACCGGGTGCTGCGGGATGTCAAGACCGCGTACTTCGAACTTGCGCTGGTCGTGGAATCGACGCGGTTGGTGGAAAAGAACAAGCAGGTACTCGACCAGTTCCTGAAAATTTCCGAATCGCGCTATGGAGTCGGCCAGGGAAACCAGGCCGATGTGCTCAAGGCGCAGACCCAACTGTCGAAGATGATGGATGAGCTGATCAAGCTCGGGCGCGAACGCCGGGCGATCGAGGCGGAGCTGATCCGCGCCCTTGGCCGCGGACCCGAGGGCGGCGCGCCCGTGCCGGCTGCGCTGCGCCTACGGGAAGCGCCGTTGCGTTTGGAAGCGCTGCTGGAAACGGCGCTTAGGGAGCGTCCGCAGCTGCTGGGTCTGAAAAGTCTGATTGACCGAAACGCAAAGGCGCTCGATCTTGCGCGCAAGGACTACTACCCGGATTTCGACGTGAAGCTCTCTTACGGCCAGCGGGACAAGACGCTGGACGGAATGCGCCGCGACGACATGTTGAGCTTTACCGTCGGCATCAATCTGCCTGTCTGGCGGGAAACCAAGCGCGACCCGCGTGTCGCGGAAGCGATCGCGATGCGCGACCAGGCGGGGGACATGTACCAGGCGCAACAG
>JBGOTT010000186.1:0-8076 GCA_041476585.1 Gammaproteobacteria bacterium
GACAAGGACACGGGCAGAAACAAGTTCGCCATCGTGCAGGGCGAGGACGAACTGGCTTCGATCGGCATTGCCGTCGGGGCGGGGTGGAACGGCGCGCGCGCTTTTACCGCGACCTCCGGTCCCGGAATATCTCTCATGTCGGAATTCATCGGGCTCGCGTACTTCGCCGAGATTCCCGTCACGATCATCGACGTGCAGCGCGGCGGACCTTCTACCGGCATGCCGACGCGGACCCAGCAATCCGATATCCTCGCCTGCGCGTACGCCAGCCATGGCGACACCAAGCACGTGCTGCTGTTCCCCGAGGATCCGACCGAGTGCTTCGAGTTCGCCGCGCAGGCGCTAGACCTCGCCGACCGGCTGCAGACGCCGGTGTTCCTCATGACCGATCTCGACATCGGAATGAACCAGCGCCTGTCTGCGCCGCTCAGGTGGGACGACGCGCGCCGCTACGACCGCGGCAAGGTGATGACGGCGGAAATGCTCGATTCGGGCGCGGAGTTCGGGCGCTATCTCGAGGTGGACGGCGACGGCATCCCGTTCCGTACCTACCCGGGCACGCACCCGTCGAAGGGCGGCTACTTCACCCGCGGCACGAGCAAGAACGCCTACGCCGCGTACTCGGAAGCGGGGGCCGACTACAAGAGCAACATGCAGCGGCTTCTGAAGAAATTCGAGACGGCGAAGAGGCTGGTGCCCAAACCGATCCTGAACGCCTCGAAGGAGCCCGCGCGTTTCGGCGCGATCTATTTCGGTTCGACCAGTCCCGCGATGGCCGAGGCGCTCGATGCGCTCGCGCGCCAGGGCATTTACGTGAACGCGCTGCGGGTGCGCTCGTTCCCGTTCCAGGACGAGATCTTCGATTTCGTCGCCTCGCACTCGAAGGTGTTCGTGGTGGAGCAGAACCGCGACGCGCAGTTGAAGACGCTGCTGGTGAACGACGCTGGCATCAACCCGGCGAGTCTGATCCCGGTGCTGCATTACGACGGAACGCCGATCACCGCGCGCTTCATCACCGAGGAGATCGCCGAGATCGTGGCGGCGCTGAACGTCCGTCCGATCAAGAAGGACATCAAGAAAGACAAAGCGGCCTAGATACGCAGAGGCGCCGAGGACTACGACATGACCTACATCACCAAACCGAGGTTGCACCACCCGACGCTGCCGATCAACAAGATCGGCTTCACGCGACGCGATTACGAGGGCAAGATCAGCACGCTGTGCGCCGGCTGCGGCCACGACTCGATCTCGGCTGCGCTGATCCAGGCCTGCTGGGAGCTCGACATCGAGCCGCACCGCGTCGCCAAGCTCTCGGGCATAGGCTGCAGCTCGAAGACGCCGGACTATTTCCTCGGCAACTCGCATGGCTTCAATACCGTCCACGGGCGCATGCCGTCGGTGCTGACCGGCGCGAACCTCGCCAACCGCGACCTGATCTATCTCGGCATCTCGGGCGACGGCGATTCCGCCTCGATCGGGCTCGGGCAGTTCGCGCACGTGATGCGCCGCGGCGTGAACATGACCTACATTCTCGAGAACAACGGCGTGTATGGCCTCACCAAGGGCCAGTTCTCGGCCACCGCGGATGCCGGCTCGAAATCCAAGCGCGGCATCGCCAACACCGAAGCGCCGGTGGATACCGTGTCGCTCGCGCTGCTGCTGGGCGCGACCTTTGTCGCGCGCAGCTTTTCCGGCGACAAGAAGCAGCTGGTGCCGCTCATCAAGGCGGCGCTCGCGCACCAGGGCGCGGCGTTCATCGACGTGGTGAGCCCCTGCGTGGCGTTCAACAACCACTCGGGCAGCACCAAGAGCTACGACTACGTGCGCGAGCACAACGACGCGGTCAACCGGCTCGATTTCATCTCCAGCCGCGAGCCGATCACGGTCGACTACGAGGAAGGCGAGGTGGCGAGCGTGCAGCAGCACGATGGCAGCGTGCTGCGCCTGCGCAAGATCGATCCCGGGTATGACGCGACCGACCGGATCGCGGCGATGCACTACATCCAGCAGCACCAGGCGAAGGGCGAGGTGGTGACGGGCCTGTTGTTCGTGGACCCCGAGACCGAAGACCTGCACGCGCACCTCAACACCGCGCAGATCCCGTTCAACCGCCTCGGACCGAAGGAGCTTTGCCCGGGACGCGCGGCGCTCGACAAGTTGAACGCCAGCCTGCGCTAGAGCAGCGCGGCGTTTCGTTGCTTGATCGATCTTCGCAGCGACACCGTCACGCGCCCCACGGCGCCGATGCGCGCCGCGATCGCCGCCGCGGAGCTGGGCGACGACGTGTTCGGCGACGATCCGACGGTGAACGGGCTGCAGCAGCGCGCGGCGGAACTGTTCGGATTCGAAGCGGCGCTGTTGTTTCCTTCCGGCACCCAGTCGAATCTCGCGGCGCTGATGAGCCACTGCCAGCGCGGCGAGGAGGTCATCGTCGGGCAGGAGGCCCATACCTACCGGTATGAAGCGGGCGGGGGCGCGGTGCTCGGCTCGATCCAGCCGCAACCGCTCGCCAACCGGCCCGACGGGTCGCTCGATCTCGCCGAGGTGGAAGCCGCGATCAAGCCCGACGACCCGCATTTCGCGCGCACGCGCCTGCTCGCGCTGGAGAACACGATCGGCGGCCGGGTATTGGGGCGCGTCTACCTGCAGGCCGCCTTGGAACTTGCCGCGCGGCGGGGCCTCGCCACGCATCTGGACGGTGCGCGCATCTTCAACGCCGCAGTGAAGCTCGGCATGGACGTGAAGGACCTGTGCCGCGGCTTCGATTCGGTGTCGGTGTGCCTGTCCAAGGGGCTTGGGGCGCCGGCCGGTACGATGCTGGTGGGCGGAGGTGAATTCATCGCCCGCGCACGTCGAGCGCGAAAAATCCTCGGCGGCGCGATGCGCCAGGCCGGCGTGATCGCCGCGGCGGGGCTGTACGCGATCGAGAACCATGTCGAGCGGTTGGCGGAGGACCACGCGAATGCGCAGCGGCTCGCGCAGGGGCTCGCCAATCTCGGCTTCGAAGTCGAGCCGCCGCAAACCAACATGGTGTTCGTAAGAGTGGCGAAAGACGCGTGCGCCGCGCTTGGCGAGCATTTGAAGGCGAATGAAGTGCTTGCGCTCGTCGGAGCGCGCACGCGGTTGTGCACGCATCTCGATGTGGACGCTGCTGGAATCGACCGCGCGCTCGGTGCGTTTGCCGGTTTCCTCCCATACAGGCCGCGCGCGGCGGCTTAGCCGGAATCGGCCTGGGTCGTATTGCGCGCGGTCGGGCTGCTCGCAAACTGCGCCCAGGCGACACCCGCCATCACCACGACCGCGCCTGCAAGCTTCAGCCAGGTGAAGGTTTCCCCCAGCGTGATCCAGGAAAACACCGCGGCGAGCGGAGGCATCATGTATTGCAGCGGCGCGCTGCGCGCGATGCCGCGCACCGCGTTGACCCACGCCCACCCGAGCCAGCCGAGGAAGGACGACACGGTGATCGCCCAGAACACCCACCACCAGGTGAGCCAGCCGAGCGAAGCATAGTCGAGCGCGAGCGCCGCGGGCAGCGTGATCAGCAGCATCGGCGGGGCGCCCACCACTAGCGTCCAGACCAGCACCATCAGCGGCCCGTAACTCGACACCAGCGGCCGCACCAGGATCGTATAGAGCGAAAACAGCGACGCCGCGAACAGCAGTACCATGTCGCCCAGGCCCGCGCGCGCGAGGCCCGCGGTGAACTTGTCGGACAGGAACAGCAGGATGCCGCCGAACGCGAGCAGTGTGCCGGTGACCTGCGGGCCGCGCAGCTTCTCGGCGCCGAGGGCCGCCAGGATCAAGAGGGTCCACAGCGGGCCGCTGGTGAGCACCAGCGCGCTCGAAAACGGGGTGGACAGGTTCATGCCCCACATCACGATGCCGACGTGCATCGCGTGGCCGATCATGCCGCAGGCGGCAAAGCGCGCCCAGTCGTCGCGCTTCGGCACCGCATAGCGCCAGCGTTTGCGGTAGACCAGCGCGAGCAGCGCGAAGCCGATCAGCGGCATCGCCAGGAAGCGGAAGAACAGGAACGGACCGACGCCGATGCGCTCGAGGATGTACTTCGTGATCGGGAAGTTCGCGCCCCAGATCACCATCACCAGGATCGCCACGATCATCGACCAGCGGTAGGCGGAGGCGGGGGACATTTGAAATGGGCAGCTTACAATATGCCACCATGAAACTCACCGACTTCTCCACCCCGTTGAACGAACTCACCGCGCGCGAAGCAGTATTGCGCCTGCGCGGCTCCAAGATCCGGGAGGTGGCGAATGCCAGCCTCGGGCGCACCGACGTGCTCGCGTTCTGGTTCGGCGAACCCGATGAGCTGACCCCCGAGTTCATCCGCCGCGCCGGCATCGCGTCGCTCGAGGCAGGGGAAACGTTCTACACCCACAACTTCGGCATCGCCGAGCTGCGCGCGGCGCTTGCGGCCTATGTTTCAAACCTGCACCGGCCGGTGGCGAGCGAGAACATCGTCGTCACCAGTTCGGGAATGTCGGCCCTGATGCTGGCGACGCAGGCGCTGATCGGGCCGGGCGACCGGGTGGTCGAGGTGACGCCTCTGTGGCCCAACCTGGTCGAGATTCCGAAGGTGCTGGGAGCGCACGTCGAGTGCCTGCCGCTCGATTTTTCGCCGCAGGGGTGGACTCTGAACCTCGACCGGCTGATTGCAGCTTTGACGCCGGGAACGCGCGCGCTGTACATCAACTCGCCGAACAATCCGACCGGGTGGACCGTCACTCGGGAGGTGCAGGTGAAAATCCTTGAGCATTGCCGCGGGCTGGGCATCTGGGTCATTGCCGACGACGCCTACGACCGGATGTGGTTCGGCGAGGGCGCTGCCGCGCCTTCGTTTCTGGATATTGCGGAGGCGGGCGACCGGCTGGTCAGCACCAATACGTTCTCCAAATCCTGGTTGATGACCGGGTGGAGGATCGGCTGGCTCGTCGCGCCGCCTGCGCTTGCGATCCAGATCGGCAAGCTGATCGAGTACAACACTTCCTGCGTGCCGGTGTTCATCCAGCGTGCGGGATTGGTGGCAGTGCAGTCGGGCGAGAAGGTGATCTCGCGCACCGTCGAGCGCTACCGCAAGGCTCGGGATTTTCTGGTTCCGCAATTGAATGTGATTCCCGGTGTGCAGGCGGCGACGCCGCCGGGGGCGATGTATGCGTTTTTCCGGGTCGAAGGGATGAAGGACAGCCTGGCGTTCTGCAAGCGACTGGTGGTCGAGGCGAATCTCGGGCTTGCGCCGGGAATTGCGTTCGGGCCGGAGGGGGAGGGGTTTGTGCGGTGGTGTTTTGCTTCGAGCGAGGAGAGGTTGGTGGAGGGGGTGGATCGGTTGAGGAAGGCCGTCATCAGATGATCCCCGAGGCCTTCAGTGATTTCAGTTCTGCGTCACTCTTCCCAAGCAGCCCCTGCAGCACCTCCTCATTGTGCTGCCCGAGCAGCGGCGGCGCGAGCCGGTACTCCACCGGCGTCTCCGACAGCCGCATCGGGCTCGCCACAACCGGCGCAATACCTCCGAGCGGATGAGGAATGTCCACGCGCAGTTTGCTGTGCCGTACCTGCGCGTCCTCGAACACTTCCTTCATGTTGTTGATCGGGCCACAGGGTACGGTGGCTTTTTCCAGCGACTCCAGCCAATCCTGCTTGGTCCGCTGGCGCATGATGTCGGCGAGGATCGGGATCAGTTCGCGCCGGTGGATGATGCGCTGCGAGTTGTTGGCGAAGCGCGGCTCATCCGCAAGTTCGGCGCAGCCGGCCTCCTTGCAGAAGCGCTGGAACTGCCCGTCGTTGCCCACCGCAAGAATGATGTGGCCGTCCGACGTCGCGAATACTTCATAGGGCACCACCTGCGGATGCGCATTGCCCCAGCGGATCGGGATGCGTCCCGAGGTGAAATACGAAACGATCTGGTTGGCGTTGAAGGCGACGATGGTGTCGAGCAGCGCGGTATCGATGTACTGCCCCTGGCCGGTACGCTCGCGGTGCGTGAGCGCGGCGGTGATGGCAAGGCTCGCGTACATGCCGGTCAGCACGTCGGCAATCGCGATGCCGACCTTCTGCGGGCCGCCACCGGGATAGTCGTCGCGCTCGCCGGTGATCGACATCAATCCGCCCATGCCCTGGAAAATGAAATCGTAGCCCGGACGCTGCGCATACGGGCCGTGCTGACCGAAGCCCGTGACCGAGCAATACACCAGCCCGGGATTGGCTGTCCTGAGGTCGTCATACGTCAGGCCGTAGCGCTTGAGCGTGCCGACCTTGTAGTTCTCGATCAGCACATCTGATTTCACGGCCAGATCGCGCACCAGCGCCTGGCCTGCCGGCTTGCCGATGTCGATGGTGATCGATTTCTTGTTGCGATTGACCGACAGGAAGTACGCGGATTCCCTGGTGTCCTTGCTGGCGCCGTCCTTGAGCCACGGAGGACCCCAGCCGCGCGTGTCGTCGCCGGTGCCGGGACGCTCGACCTTGATCACTTCCGCGCCGAGGTCGGCGAGGTTCTGCGCCGCCCACGGTCCCGCGAGCACGCGCGAGAGGTCGAGGACGCGGATATGCGAAAGCGGGCCGGGCATGCTCAGTCCACTCGCGCGCCTGAGGCGGGAAGCGCAGCAAACAATCCGGCAATGAACCTCATGCGACAAGCTCCGCCGTGCCATGCGAAAGGACGATCAGATCGCGCTCGAGCACGCGGGCGCGGAACTGAAGCGCATTCCCGCGCCGCCACATTTCCGTGCGGATCGTTTCGCCGGGGAACACCGGAGCGGAAAAGCGCACGCCGAGAGACTTCAGGCGCGAAGGATCGTAGTTGCAATACGTTTTCAGGATCGCGTGGCCGGCGACACCGTAGGTGGCGAGCCCGTGCAGGATCGGGCGCGGAAAGCCGGCAGCCTTGGCAACTGCCGGCTCGGCGTGCAGCGGATTCGAATCCGCGCACAGGCGGTAGACGAGCGCGGCCTGCGGCAGCGTCGGCAGGTCGCAGGTCGCGTCCGGGGCGCCCTCGGGTGTCACCGGTCTTGCAGGCGGCGCCGGATCACCGCATTTGGGCCCATTGTCCGGTTCTTCCGAAAACCCGCCGTTGCCGCGGCAGAAGGTCACATGTTCGAGCGTCGCGAGCAGTTCGCCCGACGCCTTGTCGTGCAGGCTGCGCTCCTGGACTACCAACGCACCCTTGTCCCTGCCCTTGTCCACCAGCGCACGGATGCGCGAGCGGCCGACTACGGTTCCGGAAACCGGCAGCGGGCGATGCAGCTTCAACGACTGCTCGCCATGCACGATGCGCACCCAGTCGATGCCGGAAGCAGGGTCCTTCATCCAGAAACCGGGATAGCCGAGCACCACGGCCATGGTCGGCAGCGCCTTGAGGTTCTTCTCGTAGACGAACGCGAGCTGCTGCTCGTCCATCGGGTCGTAACCGACGCCGAGACCGAGCGCGTAGAGCATCGAGTCTTTTGCGCTGTAGCTCTGCTCGACCTCCTTGAACGACCAGGCCTTCAGCTTCGCGTAGTCGATGGGCACTTAGATGGGGTCCCATGAGAAAACGTCCTGCGATCGATCGAGTGGATAGAAGTGCGCCCGCATCGCAGGCATCGCCTGCTCGGCGATCGCCTGCGGCGTCCAGCCGCCTGCCCGGTGCACCGAGCGCAGCGGGCGGTGCTGGCTGAACAGGAACAGCTCGTTCGCCCGCACGCCGAAAATCTGCCCGGTCACGTCCTGCGCCGCGTCGGAGAGCAGGTACACCGCCATCGGCGCGATCTTCGCGGTCTCCATCACCTTCAGCTTTTCCAGCCGCGCCTTCTGCTCATCCGAATCCGCCGGGATGGTGCCGATCATGCGGCTCCACGCAAAGGGCGCGATGCAGTTCGAGCGCACGTGATACTTGGCGAGGTCGAGCGCGATCGATTTCGACAGGCCGATGATGCCGAGCTTGGCGGCCGCATAGTTGGCCTGGCCGAAGTTGCCGATCAGCCCCGAGGTCGACGTCATGTGCACGTAGGCCCCGCTGCCCTGGTCGCGGAAGTAATTGACTGCCGCGCGCGACACGAAGAACGAGCCGTTGAGATGCAC
>JBGOTT010000187.1:0-8059 GCA_041476585.1 Gammaproteobacteria bacterium
CAGTTTCTGCACCGCGTAGGTGAGTGTTGACTGACTTTTGTGGATGCGTTCGGCGGCCTTTGAATAACCACCTGATTCAACGACAGAAACCAGCACATTCCACTGGTCGAGCGAAATACGCGGAGAGCGCATTGATATCTATTAAATAGATCAAAATCAACTGTATTTTCTGCTTTTTAATCCATACGATCAATAGTTAAATGGAGGCACTTAAAAGACGGAGTCAGCCATGACGACACGCACCCTGCAACGAATCATCCCCTCGATCGCAGCTTCGGATGGCGCCGGCGTGAAGCTGCGCCGCAGCCTCGGCGCGAGCCAGGATCTGCGCCACGATCCTTTCCTGATGCTCGACGAGTTCTACTCGGACGACCCGGAGGATTACCTCGCCGGTTTCCCGGCGCATCCGCACCGCGGCTTCGAGACGGTCACTTACATGCTCGATGGCCACATGCGCCACGAGGACAACGGCGGCAACACCGGCGACCTCGGACCCGGCGACGTGCAATGGATGACCGCGGCGCGCGGCATCATCCACTCCGAGATGCCGCAGCAGACCGAAGGCCGCATGCGCGGGTTTCAGTTGTGGCTCAACCTGCCGGCGAAAGAAAAGATGAAGCCCGCGGCCTACAGCGATATTCCTTCAGCCGCGATCCCGGTCGCGAGCCTCGGAAAAGGCGTCACGGCGAAAGTCATCGCCGGGACGCTCGAGTACGACGGCAAGAAAACCGCGGGGCCGATGCAGGGTGCGAGCACCGACCCGCGCTACTTCGACGTGCACCTCGCGCCGCTCGCCGTGTTCGAAGCTCCGGTTCCGGCGGGCCACAACGCGTTCCTGTACGCCTATGAAGGTGAAGCCGCGGTCGGCCCGGATCGCAAACCGCTGCAGCAGCGTGCGGCCGGGCTCCTGTCCGACGGCGACGCCGTGCGCATCGAGGCGGGCGAGAAGGGCGCGCGCGTGCTCTTGCTCGCGGGCAAGCCGCTTGGCGAGCCGGTGGTTCAGTACGGCCCGTTCGTGATGAACACGCGCGAGGAAATCGAGCAGGCGATCGCCGACTACAACTCCGGCGGGCTGACGAAGGAGCCGGTGCGGCGGATCAGGGTAGCCCAGCCCTAGGCAAACTGAGGAACTCGCGCCGCGTTTTCGGCCCGTAGGTGAGGAAATGCGGCGCGGGGTTCTCGAGGTAGGCGAGCCGCTCGCGCGCTACGCGGTCGCGGCTCAGGTACTTCTTCACCTCCGCCGGGCTGATCGAATAGACCTTCGCCGCGCTGAGTCCGAAGATCTTCGCGCGCAGCTGCGGGGTGATTTCCGGATAGCCGTGCTTCGCGCGCAGTTCGGGCGCGATCTGGAACGCTCGGAACGCCTGGATCTGATCCTGCGGCGAACCGTACCAGATGGAGTCGGTGCCCCACAGCACGTTGTCTTCGCCGCAGTACTTCAGCAGTTTTCCGATCGCGTGCGCGGCGGCTTCCGGATCGCGCATCAGGAAGCGCCAGGTGCTGCCGAGTTCGGCGTAGACGTTGCTGTTTGGCGCGACGCCGTTTTCGACCAGCGAACGGATCAGCGTGTCGATGCCATCGTCCGCGCCCTTGCCCTCGAACGCGCGCTCCGGAACGCCGGTGACGAAGCCCGAGTGGTAGATCAGGAAAGCGACATCGGGGAAGCGTTTCGCGACGACGCCGATGTCGCTGCATTGGCTGTGCTCGTAGGACTGCTTGCCGAACGGCAATCCCTTGTGTACGCAGACCACCTTGATGCCGAGCGCGCGCGCTTTTTCGATGAAACGCGTGCCGACGTCGTCGGACAGGAAAAATCCCTTGCCGCCGGGACCGAACTGCGTGTAGGTCTTCCACGCGCACACGCCCCAGCGCTCTTTGAGCTCGTCCATGCCTTCGAGATCGCCCGGCTGGTTGGGATTGACGCGGCCGTGGATCAGCAGGCGGTGCGTGCCTTCCATCCGCTCGACGATCCTGCGCACCGCGTCCGCCGCCTGGATCGTGACCGGCTCGGCTTTGCGGCGCGAGGGGACGAAGGACAGCACCATCATGTCGGTGTCCGAGTCGAGGAACACGTCCTTCACGAACTCCCCGGGCGCGAGACAATCGAGATGGCTGCGCGGACCGGTGCGCTGCGCGAGCGCGCAGTTCGCCTTGGGCGCCCACTTGTAGGCGTCGGGCGGCGCGTTCGTCACCCAGGCGCCGGTCGGATCGACGAAGTGGCCCTGCACGTCGAAGATGAACTCGCCCTTGCCGGCGCCGATCCGCGCCTGCGCGAGCGCTTGGTCAAGTGCGGCCTCGGCCGGCAAGTCGAAGAAACCGCCCGTCTTCCCGGCCGCGGCGTTGGCGGCGTTGAAGGCAAGCAGCGTGGATGCGGCGCCGCAGGCGGATACGAGGAAGTTTCTCCGCGAGACGGCCAGGCGCTTCGCGTTCGCGCTGGCGGCTTCGTGCGCGAGGCGGTTGGCGGCGCGGTTCGCAGGCGAGAGCGGAACCGGCGCGAACTCGCCGTTCGAGGTCGAGTCGAGCTTGATCGGGAGGCGGGTGCCTTCGGGATCAATGCACGGATCGATGGAGCTCTTGGCGTGAGTGTTCATACGCGCGATTCTATCGCCTTGACAGGTTATGCAGGCCGTCGACTATGATCGATTGAATCAACGGAGCAGATGCTCAAGCACCTGCAGCGCTCGCATCTGGCCAGTTAGGAGAAAAAGCGATGAGCGACGAGACGCTGGAGATGCTGACTGCGGCGGTGCGCCGTTTCGCGCGCGAGGAACTGGTGCCGGCGGAGCCGCAGGTGGAGGAAGATGACGACATTCCGGAGACCATCGTTGCGCAGTTGAAGCAGCTCGGCGTGTTCGGCATGACCATCCCGCGCGAATACGGTGGCCTCGGGCTGACGATGTACGAGGAGGCCCGCGTCGTGTTCGAGATAGGATACGCCTCGCCCGTGTTCCGCTCCTACTTCGGCACGTCGAACGGCGTCGGCACGCTCGGCATCATCATCGACGGCACCGAAGAGCAGCGGCGCCGCTACCTGCCGAAGATCGCCACTGGCGACATGATCGCCTCATTCTGCCTCACCGAGCCGGACGCCGGTTCGGACGCCGCGGCGCTGGTCACGCGCGCGGTGCGTGACGGCGATCAGTATGTGATCAACGGTACGAAACGCTTTACGACCAACTCGCCGCACGCCGGCATTTTTACCGTGTTCGCGCGGACCGCGCCGAAGGAGGCGGGGGTCGCGGGCATTTCGGCGTTCCTAGTCGAGCGCAGCGCACCCGGCATCACGGTGGCGCCGCCCTACAAGAAGATGGGCTTTCGCGGCGCGCACACGGCCGACGTGATCTTCGAGGACTGCAGAGTGCCCGCGGACGCGCTGCTGGGCAGCAGGGAGGGGATCGGCTTCAAGACCGCGATGAAGTCGCTCGACCACGCGCGAATCCACATGGCCGCGGTGGCGGTCGGATTGTGCGCGCGCCTGATCGACGAAGGTGTGAGCTACGCAATGCAGCGGCGCCAGTTCGGCAAGCCGATCGCGGAGTTCCAGCTGATCCAGGGAATGCTCGCGGACTCGGAAGCCGAAGCGCTCGCGGCCCGCGCAATGGTCGAGAAGGTGGCGCGCGACATGGATGCCGGAATCCGCATCACCAAGGAATCGGCGTGCTGCAAGTACTTCGCGACGGAAGCACTGGGCCGCATTGCCGATCGAGTGCTGCAGATCCACGGCGGTTACGGCTACATCAAGGAATATCCAATCGAGCGGCTGTACCGCGATGCACGCCTGCTGCGCATCTACGAAGGCACCAGCCAGATCCAGCAGCTGATCGTGGCGCGCGAGATGATCAGGGAAAGGAGCTAGCGCCGTGAAGATCGATATTCGGTGCGCCGCATGGGCGGGGGCGATGCTGGTTGCCGCGGGCCAGGCCTTCGCCCAGTCCTATCCGGGCAAGCCGATCCGCTGGCTGATCCCATTCTCCGCGGGCGGCCCGACCGACATTCTGGCGCGCGCGATCGCACCGAAGCTCGGCGAAGCGCTCGGCGTTCCGGTGATCGTCGAGAACCGGGTCGGTGCGGGCGGCAGTCTGGCGATGGACGCGGTCGCGAAGGCCCCACCCGACGGTTACACCATCGGGATGGGTCACACCGGCACGCAGGCGATCAATCCACACCTGTACGCGAAGCTGCCGTACGACCCGCTGAAGGATTTCGCCCCGGTCACGCCCGCGGTCTCGTACGTCAACGTACTGGTGGTCAATCCGAACGTGCCGGTGAAGACGGTCGCCGAGCTCGTGGCGTATTCCAAGGCGAACCCGGACAAGGTGAGTTTCGCCTCGGGCGGAAACGGCGCGACCAACCATCTCTCGGGCGAACTGCTCAAGTCCGTTACCGGCGCGCCGATGCTGCACGTGCCCTACAAAGGCAGCGCGCCGGCGCTCACTGACGTGATTGCCGGCAACGCCACGTGCATGTTCGACATCCTGGTCACCAGCCTGCCGCAGATCCGTGCCGGAAGGGTGCGGGCGCTTGCCGTGACGAGCGCGAAGCGCAGTCCCTACGCGCCGGAGATCCCGACCATGCGGGAGTCCGGCGTCGAGGGCTACGAGGAAGCCGGCAGCGACCTGTGGTTCGGCGTGTTCGCGCCGGCCGGCACGCCCAGGCCGATCGTGGATCGCCTGAACGCCGAACTCATCAAGGCGCTCAGGACACCTGAGGTGGGCGAGCGTATCCGCGCGCAGGCCTACGCTGTGTGGACGCTTGCGCCGGATGAGTTCGCAGCGTTTCTGCGCACGGATTACGCGAAATGGGGCAAAGTGGTCAGGATCTCCGGCGCGAAGGCGGACTAAAGGCATGACCGGTCCGCTGCAGGGCATACGCGTGCTCGATTTCACCGCGATGATCGCAGGGCCGTACTGCACTCGGCTGCTCGCCGACGTCGGCGCCGAAGTGGTGAAGCTCGAACCGCCCGAGGGCGACTACATGCGCGGCCGCGCGCCGCTGCGCGACGGGCACAGCGTCTATTACGGCATCCTCAACTGCGGCAAGGAAAGTGTCTGCGTCGATCTCAAGAATGCGGAGGGCAAGCGCCTGGTGCGCGAACTCGCGGCGAAGGCGGACGTGGTGGTCGAGAACTTCCGACCGGGGGTGATGCAGCGCCTCGGGTTCGATTACGCGGCGCTTGCCGCCATCAACCCGGCGCTCGTCTACTGCTCGATCTCCGGCCACGGGCAGGACGGGCCGGACGCGCAGATGCCCGCCTACGCGCCGATCGTGCAGGCGGCGAGCGGCTACGACCTCGCGCTGATGAGCTACCAGGAACACCCCGACCGGCCGCTCATGACCGGGATCTTCACCGCGGACTACCTCGCCGGCGTACACGCTTTCGGCGCGATCTGCGCCGCGCTGGTGCGCCGCGGGCACAGCGGCGAGGGCGACCGCATCGACTGCACGCTGATGGACGCGCTGCACGGCATGCTCGCCTACGAGTGCGCCGCGGCGCAGTTCCCGGTCGAGCAGCGCCGGCCGTTGTTCCGGGCGACGCGCGCGCAGGACGGATTTCTCATCCTCGCGCCGGTGAGCCCGGCCAATTTCGAGGCCATGACGCGCGCCGCCGGCCATCCCGAGTGGATGAGCGACGCGCGCTTTTCGAGCCCTATGCTGCGCAGCCGGAACTGGGACGCGCTGATGGACGAACTCGACCGCTGGGCGTCGGACAAGTCCGCGGCGGAGTGCGAGCGCGCGATGCAGGCGGGCGGCGTGCCGTGCTCGCGCTACTACACGGTGCGCGAGTCGCTGGCGCGGCCGCAGGCGGCGCAGCGCGGCAGCTTAGCCCTTGTACGCGACGGCGCCGGGACGTTCATGGCGCCGAACACGCCCTTCAAGATGCGGGATGCCGGCGCGGGCGGCTTCGTCGCGGCGCTCGGCGAGCATAACGGCAAGGTGCTGCGCGAACTGCTCGGGCGGCGGCCGGAGGAAATCGAGCGACTGGTGAAGGAGGGCGTGTTATGCGGTACGCGGTAGCTCGGGAAATTCGTGGTCGAGGGCGTGCCATTCGATACTCGATGGCAGCGGCATTTTTCCTGCTGGCGCCAGTCGAATATCAAGCCGGAGTGAGGCGCCGCGCCACACGCGGTTTGAGGATCAAGGCCCGAAGGGCAGCGACTCCAGAGCGGGCGGAAGCTCTTCGTCGCTGACCAGGCCGTGCGCGCCCACGCCGAGCAAGCGCACAGGCCGTCTTCCGGCTTCGGTGCGTTCGAGTAGAGCCACCGCCTGAGCTGCGATCTCCCCAGCCGCGCGCGAAGGCGCCGTGCCGGTGTAGCTGCGCGTCACCGTGGAAAAATCCGCGTAGCGCACCTTGATCGTCACCGTGCGCGCAGATAGCTCCTTCTTCTCCAGCGTAGCTGCCACGCGTTGCGCGAGCCGCTCGATCTCGCCGTGGATTTTCTGCGCATCCTCGAGGTCTTGCGCATACGTGGTCTCGCCGGAGATCGATTTCCAAGGCCGGTCGGGCTGCACCCGCCGCGGATCATCGCCGACCGAGAGGCGCTTGAGCCACTCGGCGAGGCTGCCCACGGTGCGGTGCAACAGCGCGGCGTCGGCAGAGCGCACGTCCACCAGCCGCTCGATGCCGATCGCGCGCAGCTTCTTTGCGGTGACCGGTCCCACGCCCCACAGCGCTTCGACCGGAAGCTGCTGCAGGAAGCGCTCGACGCGCTCCGGCGCGATCACGGTGAGCCCGTCGGGTTTCCTCCAGCCGGAGGCGATCTTGGCGAGGAACTTGTTCGGCGCGACGCCGGCCGACGCGGTGAGCTGCAGCTCCTCGCGGATGCGCGCCTTCAGCCTCTTCGCGACGGTGGTGGCGAGCGGCTCGCTCCACAGGTTGTCGGTGACATCGAGGTAGGCTTCGTCGAGCGACAGCGGTTCGACCAGCGGCGTGCACGAGCGCAGGATCGCCATCACCTGTTGCGAGGCCGCGCGGTAGCGCGCGAAATCCGGGCGCACGATCGCGAGGTCGGGGCACAGGCGCACCGCCTGGGACATCGGCATTGCCGAGCGCACGCCGAAGACGCGCGCTTCGTAGCTTGCGGCGGCCACCACGCCGCGCGACTGCGGCGAACCGCCGACCGCAAGCGGCCGGCCGCGCAGGGACGGATCGTCGCGCTGCTCGACCGACGCGTAGAACGCGTCCATGTCGATGTGGATGATGCGGCGCGGGGCGTCCATGGCGGGGAGTGTAGCGTCCTCCGGCGCGGCTGTTTACTTCATCAGCTTTGCGCGCAGCAAGCGCAGTTCGCGCCGGTGTTTCGCGTCGGGCCTGGGATAAGCCATATCGATTCCGTCGAGCGTGTCGACGATGATGCGCGAGACGATCAGCCGCGCGTTGTGCTTGTCATCCGCCGGCACCACGTACCAGGGCGCATTGCGGGTGCTGGTCGCGCCCAGGCAGGCTTCGTAGGCCTTCATGTACTGCTTCCAGTACTTCCTTTCCTCGACATCGGCGAGGCTGAATTTCCAGTTCTTGTCCGGCTCGTCGATGCGCGCGAGGAAGCGCTTGCGCTGCTCCTCCTTCGACAGGTGCAGGAAGAACTTGACGATGCGGGTTGCGTTGCGGTGCAGATGGTTTTCCAGCCCGGTGATCGAACGATAGCGCTGCTGCCAGATGGACTGTCCGTCCAGCAGCGTCGCCGGCAGCCCTTCGGCACGCAGGATCTCCGGGTGCACGCGCGCGATCAGCACCTCCTCGTAATAGGAGCGGTTGAAGATGCCGATGCGCCCGCGCTCGGGCAGGCAGCGGGTGGTGCGCCAGAGAAAATCGTGGTCCAGCTCCTCGGCGCTCGGATGCTTGAAGCTGAACACCTGGCAGCCCTGCGGATTGATGCCGGACATCACGTGCTTGATCGCGCCATCCTTGCCCGCGGCGTCCATGGCCTGGAAGATCAGCAGCAGGGAATGGTTGCTGTTGGCGTACAGCATGCCCTGCTGCACGGTCAGCTCGGCGATGTGCTGCTCGATCAGTTCCCGGTAATGCTTGCGCGATTTGTACAGGGGCTTGACGCCCGTCGGG
>JBGOTT010000188.1:0-8058 GCA_041476585.1 Gammaproteobacteria bacterium
CCCGACGGATACCGTGTAGAGGCCTATTGTGGAAAGGCGGAATAGATGGCTTGCATCCCGCGATGAGAATGGGCGTAATGAAGCGGACGCTGGAGCTACGCCTTGTCGTACTCCCCTGAAATGAGTTTTCTGCGCAGTATCTTGCCGACCGGGGATTTGGGCACCGCCTGCACGAACACGTATTGCCGCGGGCGCTTGTAGTTCGGCAGCGACGAGGCACGGCAGTGCTCATCGAGGATCGCCGCATCGACCGGCACCCTCGCCTTGACGAATGCGACCACGATCTTGCCCAGGCGCTCGTCCGGAAGCCCCGCCACCGCGACCTCGTCCACCGCCGGATGCAGCGAGAGCACCGATTCGATGTCGGCCGGCGAAATGTTCTCGCCGCCGGAGATGATCATGTCGTCGATCCGGCCGGTCACGAACAGATCGCCGTCGGCGTCCATGCAGCCGGTATCCCCGGTGAAGTACCAGCCGTCGCGCAGCGCCTTGCGGTCGGCATCGGGGCGGTTCCAGTAGCCTTCGAACGCCTCGTCGCCGGACAGGTCCGCGATGATCTGCCCCTCCTCGCCCGGCGCGGCGAGCGCATCCGGACCTGCGGCGTCCAGCTTGACCACCCGGATGCGGCAGTTGAAGCCGGCGCGCCCGGCGCTGCCCGGCTTGGCAGGCGCGTGCTGGTCGATGGTGAAGGTGTAGATCTCGGACGAACCGTAGTGATTGACGAACTGATCGGGCTTGAATGCCGCAGCCAGGCGCTTGAGCAGCGCGTCGTTCATCGGTGCGCCCGCAAAACCGATCTTCCTGACCGACGAAATGTCGGTGCGTGCAAAGTCCGGATGCGCAAGCAGGTCGTGGTACAGCGTCGGCACGAGGAACAGATTGGTCACCTTCTCGGCCGCGATGAGCCGCAGCGCATCGGCGGCATCGAAGCGCGGCATGCACACCAGGGTGCCGTCGACGATCGCCATCGAAAGGAGCGAGCGCACACCCATCGTGTGATAGAGCGGCATCACGCCGAGACTCACCTCCCCGATGCCATAGCGGTACTGCGCGACCTGGGCAATCGCGGCGGCGCGTTCGGTGCGATGGCGGCGCGGCACGCCCTTGGGCCTGCCGGTGGTGCCCGAGGTGTAGAGCATCAGCGAAATGTCTTCGGCGCTCGCACCGATCATCTGCGCGGGCGCAGTCTCCTCCAGGAACTGCCCGAAGCTGTGCGTGCCACCCGCGGCGCCGCCCACCGCGATGCGCGCAATGCTCGCGCAGGCGGGTGCCTGCCTCGCCGCTTCGGCGCTCACCGGCTCGAACACGATCGCGCGCGCGTTCGCGTCCGTCACGCAGTACTGGAGTTCGTCGCCCTTTGCCCTCCAGTTGATCGGCGTGACGATGATACCGGCGAGCTGGCAGGCCCAGTGCAGCGTGGCCATCTCCCAGCGATTCTGCAGAACCACCGCCAGATGCTGCCCCCGCCCGAGGCCGAGCCGCGCGAGCGCACCGGCAACGCGCCGGATGCGCTCGAACCACTGCGCATAGGTCAGCCTCAGCTCGCCGTCGACGATCGCGAGCTGCTGCGGCCGCCGCTCCACGCTTTGCAGAAATGTGCGTCCCAGGTCAAGCATGGGTATTCCTTCCCCTAGACCGCGATCCTTTCGACCAGCGTCCTGCGGTCGGACTCGGACCGCGCCGATCCCGCGAACACCACCGTGCCGCGTTCGAGCGCGACGAAGCGATCGCAGACCTCGAGCGAGCGCATCACGTTCTGCTCGACCAGCAACACCGGAATGCCCTCGGCACGCAGCTCGCCGATCAGCGCGAAGATTTCGTCCACGATCATCGGCGCGAGGCCTTCGGTCGGCTCGTCGATCAGCAGCAGGCGCGGCGCCCCGGCCAGCACGCGCGCGATCGCGAGCATCTGCTGCTCGCCGCCCGAGAGCGTGGTGCCCATCTGCCGACGCCGCCCGGCGAGCTGCGGAAAGCGCTGGAAGATGCGCTCGACGGCGCGGTTGCTTTCGGCCCGCTTTCTGCCCGGTGACTGCATCAGCCCGAGACGCAGGTTTTCCTCGACGGTCAGGCCCGGAAATACCCGCCGGTCCTCGGGCACCAGGCCGATGCCGAGGCGGCAGATGCGATCCGAGGCGAGTCCCGCGATGTCCGCGCCGTCGAAGCGTATCGAGCCCGACGATGGCTTCACCCAGCCCGCCACCGCCTTGATGAGCGTGGTCTTGCCCACGCCATTGCGGCCGAACACGCCAACCACCTCGCCCTTGCCGATCGACAGCGACACCCCCTGCAGCACGTGCGACAACCCGTAATGCGCGTGCAGTGCGTCGAGCGCAAGCATCAGTGCACGCCCCCGAGATAGGCCTTCTGCACCGCGGCATTGTCGCGCACATCCTTCGGCGCGCCTTCGGCGAGCTTGGCGCCCTGGTGCATCACGACGACGTGGTCGGAGAGGTTCATCACCACGCCGATGTCGTGCTCGATTAGCAGGATGGTCAACGCGCCCGCGAGGCCCTTGATCATCAATGCGGTGTCCTGCGTGTCGCCGTGCGACATGCCCTGCGTGGGCTCATCGAGCAGCAGCAGCTTCGGCCTGCAGGCGAGCGCCATCGCGATCTCAAGGCGACGCTGCTCGCCGTGGGAACGGTGTCCCGCGAGTCCGGTCGCTTTCGCCGACAGACCGAAATCCTCGAGCAGCTCTTCTGCGCGATCGCGCGCGACCGTGCTGCGCGCGGCCGGCAGCAGCGCGCGTCCAGCGGGTTCAAGCACCTGCGCCGCGAGCCGCAGGTTCTCGAACACGCTGAGTTCGAAGAACAGGTTGGTGATCTGGAACGAGCGCGACAGACCCGCCTCGAGCAGGCGATGGGTAGGCCAGCCAGTCACGTCGGCGCCGGCGAACGAAACGCGGCCGCGCTGGGGTTTGAGCGCGCCCGAAACGAGATTGAACAGCGTGCTCTTGCCCGCGCCGTTGGGCCCGATCACCGACGTGATGTGCCCTTGCCTGGCGGAGAAGGACAGGTCGCTCACGGCCTGCAACGCGCCGAAGCTGATCGCGAGGTGATCGACCCTGAGCAGTTCGGCTTCACTCATGCCCTCTCCGTGCGCCGGGCGAGCCAGCGCTCCAGGCGCGGCCGCGCGTAACCGGCGAGGCCCTTCGGAAAGAAGATTACCGAAAGCATGAACAGGCCGCCGATGATGATCAGGTGATGCTCGGTGAACGTGCCGATCACCGACTTCAGTACCGTGAGCACCACCGAGCCGTAGAGGGCGCCGACCAGCGTGCCGACGCCGCCGATGACCACCATGATCACCGCGTTGCCCGAAGTCTGGAAGGCGAGCAGCTCGGGCGATACCAGGCCCCTCAACATCGGATACAGGCTGCCCGACAGCGCAGCGACCACCGCAGCGATGACGAAGGCCGCGAGCTTCGCGCGCCAAGGCGAAAAACCGAGGAAAGGAACGCGCGACTCGTTGGTGCGGATCGCCATCAGCATGCGCCCGAACGGCGTATGCATCAGGTAGGCGCAAGTCCCGTACAACAGCATCATGAATGCGAGCGTGACCAGGAAAAACCCGGCCGGCGACTGCGCGTCGACCGCGAACAGCCCGAACTCGACCTTGATCTGGGGAATGCCGATGATGCCGTCCGAGCCGCCGATCCCGCGGGAGTTGAACACCACCTTGAATGCGACCTGCGCAAGACCGAAGGTGATCAGCGCGAAATACACGCCGCGCGCACGGATCGCGATGATGCCGGCGACGAGTCCGACCACGAGCGTTGCCGCGAGCGTGATGCCGACCGCGGCCCAGAACGATGGCGCGACGTGCTTGAGCACCAGTCCCGACACGTAGGCGCCGAAGCCGAAGAACAGCGCCTGGCCGAGCGACAGCAGCCCGGTGTAGCCGAGCAGCAGGTCGACCGACAATGCCAGGCCCGCGAAGATCAGCGCTTCGGTCGCGAGACGGAAGAAGAAGGTATCGCCGGTAGCACCGGCAATTGCGGCGAACACGAGCGCAAGCGCGACGAACGACCCCGCGAGCAGGTGCTGGCCGCCGATCACAGTGCGTTCACCGGCCTCGACGGCCGTTCTGAGCACGGCGAGTTCAGCCATGGCCGAGACGTCCTGCGAGGCCCTGCGGCCGCACCATCAGGAACAGCACCATGATGCCGAATACCAGTGGATCGCTCCACACCGGCGAAATGTAGAGGCTGGAGATCGACTGGACCTGCGTCAGCACCAGCCCGGCGATCACCGCACCCTTGATCGATCCCATGCCGCCGACGATGACCACCGAGAAGGCCAGAAGGATGAAGTCTTTGCCCATGGTCGGGAACACCGAATAGATCGGCGCGAGCAGCACGCCCGAGAGGCCCGCCAGCGCCACGCCGAACGCGAAGGTGCCCGCATAGACCTTTTCCACCGGCACGCCGAGCGAGGACGCCATTTGGCTGTCGAACGCTGCGGCGCGCACCATCGCGCCAAGGCTGGTGCGGTACACCGCCAGCCAGACTGCGACGATGATCGCCGCACCCGCGACGATCAGGAACAGCCGGTAGTTCGGCAGCGTAATGCCGAGGAGTTCGCTTGCGCCCGGAATCGGCGACTCGGGCTTGTAGGGGTTCGGGCCGTAGACCAGCTTGAACGCGTCCTCGGCGATGATCGCGAGGCCGAACGTCAGCAGCAGCGTCAGAATGTGCCTGTCCTTCGAATGGAACACCCGCTGAATCAGCGAGCGCTCGCCGAGATAGCCGATCGCCGCCATCACGACCGGCACCAGCGCGAGGCACAGCCAGAAGCTTGCGCCTTTCGCCACCAGCGTGATGCCCAGATAGGCGCCGAGCGCGTAGAACTCGCCGTGCGCCATATTGATCACGTCGAGCAGCCCGAAGATGATCGTCAGGCCGAGCGCCATCAGGATCACGGCCACGCCGATCGCGAGGCCGTTGACCACCTGCGGCGCGTAGACGAACTGCAGCGTCTCGATGACCTCGCTCATCGAGACGCTTGCTGCGGTTTCAGAATTTCGTGCACGTGTCCGGGCCGACCGCCGCCGCGCCGGACACCTTCCCGGCGATCTTGAACTTGCCGCCTTCGATCTTGACGGCGTACATGTCGAGAATCGCCTGATGGTCGCCGGCGCGCATGGTTTTCTTGCCCTGCGGTGTCTGCCACTCCAGCCCGCGCATTGCCGCGCGCACCTTGTCGGTGTCAGTATCTCCCGCCTTCTCCGCGGCCGTCTTGTAGAAATAGACGACGCCGTAGGAATCGACGCCGAAAAGATCGGGGTCCGTCTTCCACATGGCCTTGAAGTCGGCGACGAACTTCCTGTTCTCCGGCGTGTCGATCTCCGTGGTATAGCCGACGCCCGTGACGAACCCTTCGGCGGCCTTGCCCACCGCTGCGAGATTCTGCCCGGTGATGGTGCCCGCTGCGCCGACGACGATCATGCCCTTGGTCAGCCCGTATTCGGCCATCTGGCTGAACAATCGCACGGTGTCGTTGCCGGCCACCGAGGTATAGAACACCTGCGGCTTGGCGGCGCGAATCTGGCCGAAAAAGGGCGAGTAGTCCTTGTTGTCGAGCGGCGCGTAGGTCTCGCCGGCCGTCTTCAGGCCCCGTTTGGTGGTCGCCTCCTTGAACGCCGCCACCGTGCTGCGGCCCATCTCGTAGTCCGGGCCGAGGAAGTAGACGGTTGCACCGGGCTTTTCCTTGACCAACCACTCGGCAAGGGCCTCGGACTGCATGCCGGCCTTGGCGTTGACGCGGAACATGTTCGGCGAGCACTGTGCGCCGGTGATCGCGTCCGAGTAGGACACCGTGGTGGCGGCCAGCCGCTGGTTGCGCTCGGCAACCTGGCCGACGGCGAGCGTCGATCCGGAGTTCACGGTGCCGGTGAGGAAGTCGACCTTGGACACCTGGAACAGCTTCTCGGCCTTCTGCACCGCGACGTTCGGATTCGCCTCCTCGTCCTCGTAGAGGGTCTCGACCTTGCGCCCGAGGATGCCGCCCTTGTCGTTGATCTCCTTGACCGCGAGTTCGATGCCCCACTTCACCTGCTGGCCGATGCCGGCATAGGTGCCGGTAAGAGGCGTTACGACGCCGATCTTGATGGGGCTCGGCTGAGCCTGGACAGGCCCCGCCAGAAATAACGCGGCGACTGCCGCGCACACTTTGAGCATCTGCATGGTCATCTCCTCCAGTTGAAGTTCAGTTGCCGGTGTACCTGGGCTTGCGCTTTTCGAAGAATGCTTCGGCCCCTTCCTTGTAATCGTGCGAATCGCGCAGCTTCTCGTAGGCATGCCCTTCGAGATCGAAGCTTGCCTCGAGGCTCGCGTCGTCGCCCTGGTTGAGCACGCGCTTCAACGTGGCGAGCGCGAGCGGAGAGAGCGCATTGAGCCTGGCCGCGTAGCCATCGATCGCCTTGTCGAGCGCGGCGGCATCCTCGACCACCTCGGTGATCAGGCCCCACTGGTGTGCTTCGGTGGCAGACAGGCGCCGGCCCATCATCACCATGTCCTTCGCGCGCGTCATGCCGACCATGCGCAGCACGCGCTGGCTGCCCCCCGAGCCCGGCATCTGGCCGATGGTGATCTCGGGCAGCGCGACCAGGGTGTCCCTGGTGGCGATGCGAAAATCGCAGGCGAGCGCCAGCTCCCAGCCGACGCCGAACGCGTACTTCTCCATCGCCGCGATCACCGGCTTCGGGCAGCGCTCGGGCGCAGCGATGTTCCAGGCGAGGTGCGACATGCCGTCGCGCGGTACATCGAAAAAGCCGCGCACGTCACCGCCCGAGGTATACACCCCGTTCGCGCCGCGCACCACGATCACGCCGATGTCCGGATCGCGGCCAAGCTCCTCGAACAACGCTGCGATTTGCGAGCGCGCCTTATAGGACACGATGTTGAGCGGAGGCCGGTCGAGAACCAGCGTGGCGACGCGTTTCGCGCTGTCGGCCTCCAGGCGCATGCCATCGAGCTGCTGCAGCAGCTCGCCGCGTTGCCGGGCGTATTTTTCAATCATGTTGGCTCCTTGTGAAGAGGCTCGCCGCCGCGCAGTTCGCGCGCCGCGTCGATGATTGCCGCAACGATCGGGTAATAACCTGTGCAGCGGCAGATGTGGCCTGAAAGCATAATCTTGACCTGATCCTCCGAAGGATCCGGGTTCACGCCAAGGAAATGCGTCGCCGACATCAGGATACCCGCCGTGCAGAAGCCGCATTGCAGCGCATGGTGGCGGTTGAACGCGCGCTGCAGCGCATTCAGAGCGCCCCGGTTTGCGAGCCCTTCGACGGTGCGCACCGCCGCGCCGTCGCATTCCACGGCGAACTGCATGCAACTGCGTACCGCGCGGCCGTCGACCAGCACCGTGCACGCGCCGCAGACACCGTGCTCGCAGCCGACGCGGGTGCCGTAGAGTCCGAGTTCGTGGCGCAGAAAGTCTGTGAGCAGCGTCCGCGGCTCGGCCGTGCCGGTGCGCGGCTTACCGTTGACCTCGAGGCTTATGCTGTGCCGGCTGGAGGGCTTGAGCCGTAGCATGTCAGCGCTTGCCCGCGCGTTCGAAGGCCTCGGCCAGCACTCGAGCCCCGAGCGCGTTGATCAAGGCCAGCCGATACTCCGCGGTGGCCTTGTAGTCGCTCATCGGCTTGATCTGTTGCGCGGCTGCGGCCGCGATCTCCGCTGCCAGGCCCGCATCGGCACGCTTGCCGAGGAATGGCGCCGTCTCTATCGCGATCGGGCGGCTTTCCACGCCGCCGAGCCCGAAGCCCAGATGCGCGAGCGCGCCCCGGGGCGTCAGCACGGCTTCGGCCGCGCAGGCCACGATCGCGAAGTCGCCGTGCCGCTGGGCGATCTCCGCAAACGCCCAGCCCGCGCCGTCTCTATGCCTGGGCCAGACGAGCGCCGTAAGCAGTTCATCCGGCGCGCGCGCCGTGGTGAGCACGTCGAGAAAGAACTCGCGCGCCGCAACGCGCCGCGTGCCGCGACTGGACTGCAGCTCGACCGAGCCTGCGAGCGTGACGAGCGCGAGCGGAATCTCGGAACTCGGATCGGCATGCGCCACC
>JBGOTT010000189.1:0-8047 GCA_041476585.1 Gammaproteobacteria bacterium
CTCGGGGACGACCCAGACGATGTTCTGCGTCGGGTCCTTGATGTCGCAGGTCTTGCAATGCACGCAATTCTGTGCGTTGATCTGCAGGCGTGGATTCGCTCCACTTGCGTCGCGCACGATCTCATACACCCCGGCGGGGCAGTAGCGCTGCTCGGGCGCGTCGTAGAGCGCGAGATTGACGTTGACGGGCACTGACGCGTCGTTCAGCGTCAGGTGGATCGGCTGGTCTTCGGCGTGATTGGTGTTCGAAAACGACACCGATGTCAGCCGATCGAAGGTGAGCACGCCGTCGGGCTTCGGGTACTGGATCGGCTCGGCGCCGGTCTTCTTTTTCAGCGTCTCGTGGTCGGCATGCGCGTGACGCAGCGTCCACGGCGCCTTGCCGCCGAACACGATCTGGTCGATGCCGAACATGATCGATCCGGTATACAAGCCCTTCGCCATCCACGGCTTGAAGTTGCGTGCGCGGTAGAGTTCGTCGAACAGCCACGATTGCTGGAATGCGGTGGGGTAGTCCGCGAGTTCGTCGTTCGCGCGCTCCTTGCCAAGCGCAATGAACGCGGCTTCGGCGGCGAGCATGCCGGATTTGATCGCGCAGTGGCTGCCCTTGATGCGCGATGCGTTGAGAAAGCCCGCGTCGTCTCCGATCAGGCAACCGCCGGGGAAAACCAGCTTCGGCAGCGACTGTACGCCGCCCGCCGCGATCGCGCGCGCGCCGTAGGCGATGCGCTTGCCGCCTTCGAGGAATCCGCGGATCGCGGGATGCGTCTTGTAACGCTGGAACTCTTCGTACGGGTTCAGGTACGGATTGGTGTAGGCGAGCCCGACCACGAATCCCACCGCCACCTGGTGGTTGTCCATGTGGTACAGGAACGAGCCGCCGTAGGTGTCGCGCGCGAGCGGCCAGCCCGCGGTATGCACCACCAGCCCGGGCTGGTGCTTCTCCGGCTTGATCTCCCAGAGTTCCTTCAGGCCGATGCCGTAGACCTGCGGATCCGCGTCCTTGCGCAAGCCGAACCTGGCTTCGAGCTGCCTGCCCAGATGACCGCGACAGCCCTCGGCGAAAAACGTGTATTTTGCGTGCAGCTCGATGCCGGGCTGGAAGACGTCGGTCTTCTCGCCCTTGCGGTTGACGCCCATATCACCGGTGGCGACGCCCCTCACGCCTCCTTTGCTGTCGTAGAGCACCTCGGCGCCGGCAAAACCGGGAAAGATCTCGACCCCGATCGACTCGGCCTGCGCACCGAGCCATCGGCAGACATTGCCGAGGCTGATCACGTAGTTGCCGTGGTTCTGGAAGCAGCCGGGCAGCATCCAGTTGGGCGTCCTATACGCGCCCGCTTCGGTCAACATGAGGAACCGGTCTTCGCTTACCGGACAGGTGAGCGGGGCTTGTTTCGCCTTCCAGTCGGGGATCAGTTCATCGATCGCGCGCGGATCCATCACCGCGCCCGATAGAATGTGCGCACCGATCTCGGAACCCTTCTCGATCAGGCACACGCCGAGCTCGCGATCGTGCTGCTTGGCAAGCTGTTTGAGGCGGATCGCCGCGGCAAGCCCGGCGGGGCCGCCGCCGACGATAACCACGTCGTATTGCATCGATTCGCGGGTCATGTGGCGAATTATAATCGCCGGCAATGACTACCGAGGAACATCAACGGGTTCGACACCCTCGGTGAAGTGAACACCTGGAGGTAACTCGCAAATGAACAAAGTCTATCCCGATGCGGCATCCGCGTTGCATGGCCTGCTGGAGAGAGACATCACGATCGCAGCAGGCGGATTCGGCCTGTGCGGAATCCCGGAAAACCTGATCGCCGCGCTGGTCGAAAGCGGCACCCGGGGACTGACGATCATCGGCAACAATGCGGGTGTCGACGATTTCGGCATGGGCCTGCTCCTCAAGGCGAGGCAGGTGAAGAAAGTCATCGCCTCCTATGTCGGCGAAAACAAGGAGTTCGAGCGTCAGGTGCTGGCGGGTGAACTGGAGTTGCAATTAACCCCGCAAGGCACGCTGGCCGAGAAACTGCGCGCCGGCGGCGCCGGCATCCCCGGTTTCTATACGCGCACTGCCGCCGGCACCAAGCTCGCGGAATACAAGGAGACCAAAGTCTTCGACGGCAAGGAGTATGTGCTGGAGGAAGCGATCCGCGCGGACCTGTCCATCGTCAAGGCCTGGAAGGGCGACAAGGCCGGAAACCTCATCTATCGCAAGACGGCGCGCAACTTCAACCCGATGATCGCCACCTGCGGCAAGGTCTGCGTTGCCGAAGTCGAGGAGCTGGTCGAAATCGGTGAACTCGACCCCGACCAGATTCATACCCCGGGCATCTACGTCGACCGCATCATCCAGGGCCCGCGCTACGAAAAGCGCATCGAATTTCGCACCGTCACCGGTGCGGTGTCGAAGAAGGATTCGCCGATCCGCGAGCTGATGGCGAGGCGCGCGGCCAAGGAACTGCGCGATGGCTTCTACGTCAACCTCGGCATCGGCATTCCGACGCTGGTGGCCAATTTCATCCCGCAGGACATCGACGTCATATTGCAGTCGGAGAACGGCCTGCTCGGCATCGGCGCCTTTCCGGCCGAGGATCAGGTGGATCCCGACCTCATCAATGCGGGCAAGCAGACGGTCACGACGATCCCCGGAAGCAGTTTCTTTTCCAGCGCCGATTCCTTCGCGATGATCCGCGGCGGGCACGTCGACCTGTCCATCCTCGGCGGCCTCGAGGTGGCGGAGAATGGCGACCTTGCCAATTTCATGGTGCCGGGAAAAATGGTGAAAGGGCCGGGCGGCGCGATGGACCTGGTTTCGGGGGTCAAACGCGTCATCGTGCTGATGGAACACTGTTCCAGAGACGGCAGCCAGAAGATCCTGAAGCATTGCAGCCTGCCGATCACCGGGAAGGGGGTGGTGAACATGATCGTCACCGACCTTTGCGTGTTCGAGGTGGAGCCCGGCGAGGGCCTGGTGTTGACCGAGTTGCACCCGGGCGTGACGCTCGAACAAGTGGATTTGAAAACCGGTTGTGCGTTTCGCGTGGCGCTCAAATCGCGGGTGGACCAGTCCTAGCTTACGCACGCAAAACGCGCAAGGTTCGCGCATAAGCGCTCGAGGCCTCCTTCTCAGCGTCGTGCCTGCGGTCGCTGACCACCCAGCGACCGGCCACCGCGACATCGCGCACCAGATCGCTGGTACCTGAAAACACCAGCGCGTTCGCAATCGCGTCGCCTGAACGCGCGGCGAGGTCGGGGTGGCTACCATCGAGCACCACGAAATCGGCGCGCGCCCCCGGGGCGAGGCGCCCCGCCGCGCGGCCCAGTGCCTGTGCGCCGCCCGCGGCCGCCTCCAGCCAGAGCGTGGTTCCGACCGAGGGCGAAAGTTCGCTGACGTTGAGATTGCGCCGCCTGCGGACCAGGCGTTGCACGTACTCGAGCAGGCGCAACTCCTCGACCGGGTCGCGCGAGACGTGGCTGTCGCCGCCGATTCCGAAATGCCCACCCGCGGCACGGTACTCGAGCAGCGGGAAAATGCCGTCGCCGAGGTTGCCTTCGGTGCTGGGGCACAGCCCGACCACCGCGCCGCTCGCGGCGAGCGCGCGCGTTTCCGCCGTCGTGATGTGCGTGGCATGGACCACGCACCAGCCGGCATCCACGCGGGTGTTTTCCAGCAGCCACTCCACCGGACGCTTGCGGCTCCACACAAGGCACTCGTCGACTTCCCTGGTCTGCTCCGCGGCATGAATGTGCACCGGCGCGCGAGCGCCGAGCGAGCGCGCGCCGGCGACGAGTTCGGCGAGCGCGGCCGGATCGACCGCGCGCAGCGAGTGAGGGGCGACGCCGACCACGAGTTCCTTGTCGCCCTGGCCCGCGCGTTGCACCGCTTCGGCGATGCGCAGGATCGCTGCCGGATCGGTGCGAAAGCGCTGCTGGCGCAGTTGCAGCGCACTGCCGCCGAAATTCGCCTGCATGTACAGCGACGGTAGCAGCGTGATGGCGATTCCTGCAGCGCGCGCCGCCTCGAGGTGTCGCAGCGCGAACTCGGCGGGCGGTGCGCAAGGCGCGCCATCAGGCTGGTTGTGCAGGTAATGGAACTCCGCGACCGCTGTGTAACCGCGTTTCAGCATCTCAATGTACAGGTGACGCGCGATGGCGAAGGTCTGCTCGGGCGTGATGCGGCTGACGAACTGGTACATCAGCTCGCGCCAGGACCAGAAGTCGTCGTCGTGGTCCGTGCGCGTTTCGGTGAGGCCCGCCATCGCGCGCTGGAACGCGTGCGAATGAAGGTTGCCGATGCCCGGAACCAAGGGGCCCGCGAGCATTTGAACGTCGTCGCTTGGCGTGCGCTGCTCGATGGCCGTGATGGTTCCGGCCGCGTCCACGGTGAACCGCAGGTTGCGCCGCCAGCCGTCGGGCAGCAGCGCTTCGCGCGCAAAGTAGGTCTTCATCGCGCTGCTATGATAACGGCACCATGTGGGATGCGCTCTGGCTGGAAGCCCACCTCGCCACGCTGCGCGCGGACCGCGATGGCTACGGCGAAGTGCGCGACGGCGCGATCGGCATCGAGGACGGGCGCATCGCGTGGGTCGGGCCGCGCTCGGCGCTGCCCGGCGAGGCGCGGTCGCTCGCGCGCGAAATCCTCGAAGCCCGGGGCGCGTGGATCACGCCGGGGCTGATCGACTGCCACACCCACCTCGTCTATGGCGGCAATCGCGCGCGCGAGTTCGAGCTGCGCCTGCAGGGCGCGAGCTACGAAGAGGTCGCGCGCGCCGGCGGCGGCATCGTTGCGACGGTGCGAGCGACGCGCGAGGCCTCCGACCACGAACTGACCGTTGCCGCGTCGCGCAGGCTCGCGCAGTGGCTCGACGAGGGCGTGACGGTGGTGGAGATCAAGTCCGGGTACGGCCTCGATTCTGCGACCGAGCTCCGGCTGCTGCGCGTGGCGCGGCTGATCGGCTCGGCCGCGCCAATCACCGTCACGACGACGTTCCTGGGCGCGCACGCGCTGCCGCCAGAGTTCGCCGCAAGGGCCGATGCCTACGTCGATTGCGTGTGCGACGAGATGCTGCCCGCTGTCGCCGGCGAAGGGCTCGCCGATGCTGTCGACGCGTTCTGCGAACGGATCGCATTCTCGCCGGAGCAGACGGCGCGCGTGTTCGATGCTGCGCGCAGGCTCGGGCTGCCGGTCAAGCTGCACGCGGATCAGCTCTCCGACTTGGGCGGCGCGCAGCTCGCGGCGCGCTACGCGGCGCTTTCGGCCGATCACCTCGAATACGCGAGCGAAGCCGGCGTTGCGGCGCTTGCCGCCGCCGGCACAGTGGCCGTGCTGTTGCCCGGAGCGTTCTATTTCCTGCGCGAAAAGCGCTTGCCGCCCGTCGAAGCGCTGCGAACATACGGTGTCCCGATCGCGGTGGCGACCGATCACAATCCGGGCTCCTCCCCGCTATCGTCGATTCTTCTGGCGCTGAATCTCGCCTGCACGCTGTTCAGGCTCACCCCTTCCGAGGCGCTCGCGGGCGTGACGCGCCACGCGGCGCGCGCGCTGGGCATGCAGGACACGCATGGCACGCTGGAGGTCGGCAAGGCGGCGGATTTTGCGCTGTGGGAAATCGATTCGCCATCCGAGCTCGCCTATGCGATGGGCGCCAACCCGAACTCGGGCACGGTGAAGGACGGCGAGCTGCGCAGCGCGCCGCAATAGCCCCTGCCTACTCGGCCTTCGCGCCGCTTGCCTTGACGACCTTCGCCCAGCGCGCCAACTCACCGCGGATGTACGCCGAGAACTGCTCCGGCGTCATCGCCTGCGGCTCGGCTCCGATAAGCGCAAGGCGGTCGATGACGTCCTTCGAGCGCAATCCCTTGTTGATCGCGTCGGCGAGCTTTGCGGTCACGTCCGCGGGCAGCCCGGCGGGGCCGACGAGGCCGAACCAGGCTGAAATATCAAAGCCTGGGTATCCCGACTCGGCCACAGTGGGCACGTCAGGCATCAAGGGTGTGCGCGACCCTCGCGTGATCGCGAGTGCCTTCAATTTGCCCGCCCTGATGCTCGGCGCCGTGGTCGCAAGCGAGCTCTCGAAGCTGACCGGCACCGCGCCCGAAAGCAGGTCGGCGAGCGCGACCTGCGCCCCCCTGTAGGGAATGTGGGTCATGCGCACGCCCGCCTCGGAAGAGAGCATCTCCGCGGCCATGTGCGCCACGGTGCCCACGCCGGGCGTGGCATAGCTCAGTTTTTCCGGATTGGCGCGCGCGTACGCAATCATTTCGGCCAGGGTGTTCGGCGGGAAGGCGGCGCTCGCGACGATCATGCCGGTCGTCGAGGCGAGCATTGCGACGGGGGTGAAATCCATGACCGGATCAAACGGAAGCTTGGCGTACAGTGCCGGCGCGATGCCGAGCCCGGAGATCGTGCCGATGCCGACGGTGTAGCCGTCGGGCGCGGCCTTGGCGATCGCGTCGTGGCCCGGGTTGCCGCCGGCGCCGGGACGATTCTCGATCACCACCGGCTGGCCAAGCGCGGCCATGATGAGACTGCCGGCCGTGCGGCCGATGATGTCGGCCGGCCCGCCGGCGGCGAAGGGCACGATCAGCCTGATCGGCCGCGACGGGTAGCCTTGCGCCAGTGCGCTGCCGGCCGATGCGATGACTGCCAACGCGACAGCAGCGGTGGCGATTCCGAGGATGTGTTTCAAGCGCATGTTTACTCGAGCATCGGCAGATCGAGTTTGTTTTGCTTCGCGCAGGCGATCGCAGCCTCATAGCCCGCGTCGGCGTGGCGCATGACGCCCGAGGCAGGGTCGTTCCAAAGGACGCGTTTGATGCGCTCCGCCGCTGACTGCGTCCCGTCGCAGACAATGACCATGCCGGCATGTTGCGAGTAGCCCATGCCGACGCCGCCGCCATGGTGAAACGAAACCCACGTGGCGCCGCTCGCGCAATTGAGCATCAGGTTGAGCAGCGCCCAGTCCGATACCGCGTCGGACCCGTCCTGCATGCTTTCGGTTTCGCGATTCGGGCTCGCGACCGATCCCGAGTCGAGGTGATCGCGGCCGATCACGACCGGCGCCTTGATCTCGCCCGTGCGCACCATCTCGTTGAACGCGAGGCCCGCAAGGTGACGCTCGCCCAGGCCGATCCAGCAGATGCGCGCAGGCAGCCCCTGGAATTTGATGCGCCTGGCGGCCATGTCGAGCCAGCGATTGAGCAGCCTGTCCTGGGGAAAAAGCTCACGCATCTTCGCGTCGGTCCGGGCGATGTCTTCGGGGTCGCCGGAGAGCGCCGCCCAGCGGAACGGGCCCCGGCCGACGCAGAACAGCGGCCGCACGTAGGCCGGGACGAAACCGGGAAAGTCGAACGCGTTCTTCACGCCGGCGTTTTTCGCTTCCTGGCGGATGTTGTTGCCGTAGTCCACGCACGGAATGCCCAGCGCCTTGAAGCCGAGCATCGCGCGCACGTGGTTGGCGATGGCTTCGCGGGCCGAGAGCGCAACCTCTTCGGGATCGCGCCGGCGCAGGTCCCGCCAGCGCTCGAGCGACCAGTGCTCCGGCAGGTAGCCGTTTGCCGGATCATGCGCCGAGGTCTGGTCGGTCACCAATGCCGGCCTCATGCGGCTCGCCTGCGCGCGCCTGAGGAGTTGCGGCATCAGTTCAGCCGCATTGCCGAGCAGACCGACCGACACCGCACGCTTTTCTGCCGCGGCACGCGCGAGGATCGCGAACGCTTCGTCGATCGTACCGGCGCGTTCATCGAGGTAGCCGGTCTTCAGCCGCATTTCGATGCGTGTGGGATCGCACTCGATGGCGAGCATCGACGCCCCCGCCATGGTCGCGGCGAGCGGCTGCGCGCCGCCCATGCCGCCGAGACCCGCGGTGAGAATCCATCGTCCGGACCAGTCACCGCCGTAGTGCTGGCGGCCGGCCTCGGCGAAGGTCTCGTAGGTGCCCTGCACGATGCCCTGGCTGCCGATGTAGATCCACGAACCCGCCGTCATCTGGCCGTACATCATCAGGCCCTTGCGATCGAGTTCGTTGAAGTGCTCCCAGGTCGCCCA
>JBGOTT010000190.1:0-8043 GCA_041476585.1 Gammaproteobacteria bacterium
CGAGCACAAGAAAGACGTGGTGATCCTGCTCGATTCGATCACGCGCCTCGCGCGCGCGTACAACACGGTGGTGCCGGCCTCGGGCAAGGTGCTCACCGGCGGCGTCGACGCGAATGCGCTGCAGCGGCCGAAGCGCTTCTTCGGCGCGGCGCGCAACATCGAGGAAGGCGGCTCGCTCACGATCATCGCCACCGCGCTGATCGACACCGGCAGCCGCATGGACGACGTGATCTACGAGGAATTCAAGGGCACCGGCAACCTCGAGATCCACCTCGACCGGCGCATGCACGAAAAGCGCATCTATCCGGCGATCAACGTCAACCGCTCGGGTACGCGCCGCGAAGAGCTGCTGATCAAGCCCGAACTGCTGCAGAAAGTCTGGGTGCTGAGAAAGCTCCTCTACCCGATGGACGAACTCGAAGCGGCCGAGTTCCTGATCGACAAGGTGAGAGGGACCAAGAACAACGCCGAGTTCTTCGAAAGCATGCGCCGCGGCTGACAGCGCGCGCTTCTCGTTCCCGCCTCCCAAGTCCTTGCCCCGGAAGCCGTTTTCCGGGATAATGCGCCGCTTTTCCCCAAGGCCGCGGCACAATCCCGCGGCCGCACGAGGACCCTCATGAAATCCGGCATCCATCCCGAGTATTCGGAAATAAGCGTCATCTGCTCCTGCGGCGCCACGTGGAAAACCCGCTCGACCATCGGCAAGGACTTCCATGTCGAGGTGTGCTCGAACTGCCATCCGTTCTACACCGGAAAGCAGAAAATCGTCGATACCGCCGGGCGCGTCGAGAAATTCCGCCAGCGCTACAAGGGCAAGGCGGCCGCAAAAACGGCTGCGGAAAAGACGGCCGACGCCGCCAAGTAACGCGGTTCCGCACGCTGGCCAAGGCGGCCTTGGCTGCCGATCATTCAGGAAGGGCAGCCAAGGCTGCCTTTTTTGTTCCTAGAATAGACACATGATCCGCCCGATCGCCCTGCCGCCCTCCCCCGGGCTGCTGGCCCTCGTCGCGCTGGCCTTCGTATTGCCTGGACTGGTCGGGCACGATCCGTGGAAGAGCTATGACGCGATCGGCATCGAGATCGTCCACCAGATGCGCGTGACCGGCGACTGGCTGGTGCCGCGACTCGCCGGTGAACCGTGGCTGGAGGATCCGCCGCTCTACCACTGGTTTGCGCTGGCGTTCGCGACACTCTCCGGCTGGGCGCTGCCGTTTCACGATGCCGTGCGGCTCGCCAGCGGCAGCTTCGTGCTGGTGGCCTGCGCGTTTCTGTATTGGGCGGCGCGCGGCTTCGCGCGGGAAGACGACCGCGACACGGCAGGCGCCGCCGCGGTGCTGTTGCTGGTCGGTTCGGTCGGGCTGATCGTGCATGCGCACGAGGCGATTCCGGACCATGCCGCGCTCGCTTCGGCCAGCGCGGCGTTCGCCGCGCTCGCGCATTTCCCCCGCCGGCCGCTTGCCGCGGGTACCGCGTTCGGCGTGGCGCTCGGCCTGGCTTTCCTCGCGAGCGGAATCGTGGTTCCGCTCGCGCTCTACGTCGCGATGTTGACCGCCTGGGCCGCGTGCCGCGAGTGGCGCACACGCAGGCATCTGGGCGCACTCGCGATCGGCGCACTGCTGCTTGCACTGATCGCCGCCGCGTGGCCTCTCGCTCTGCATGCGCGCTTTCCGGAACTCACCCTTTCGTGGTGGACGATGCTCACCATCGGACGCGATTTCAGCGCAAACCTGCGCTACTTTCTCGGCATCCTGAGCTGGTTCGCCTGGCCGGCCTGGCCGCTTGCGGCATGGGCGCTCTGGTCGCAGCGCCGGCAGCTCGGGGAGCCGCGCCTGTACGCCCCTCTCGCTGCGTTCGTACTGACGCTCGTCGCGGTATGCCGTTTCAGTCCGGCACAGGACATCAATGCGCTGGTCCTGCTGCCGCCGCTCGCACTGCTCGGTGCGCGGGGCGTCGCGCAACTGCGGCGCGGGGCGGCCGCGGCGCTCGACTGGTTCGGCATCATGACCTTCAGCTTCTTTGCCGGCCTGATCTGGCTCGGCTACGTCGCAATGATGACCGGCGTTCCCCCGCGGGTGGCCAACAACTTCGTCAAGAACGTACCCGGTTTCGTCGCGCATTTCGCCTGGCTGCCGTTCGTGGTGGCGCTCGCGTTCACGCTCGGGTGGATCTACCTACTCGCGCGCACGCCGCGGGGCGCGACCCGCGGCGTATTGCGCTGGGCCGCCGGCGTGGCGCTGGTGTGGGGACTGTTCGCGACGCTGATCATGCCGTGGGCCGAATACCAGAAGTCCTACCGCAATGTGGCGCTGCAGCTCAAGTCGAAGCTTCCCAGGAATGCGGGCTGCGTGCAGGGGCGCGGCTTCGGCGCGCCACAGCTCGCGGCGCTCAGCTACCATGCCGGCTTGCCTACCTCGCGAACCACGACCGGCGCAGCCGTCGAATGCCGCTTCCTGCTGGTGCAGGGCAATCCTCGCGTCGAACGCGACGCACCCGGCGCGGGCTGGGTGAAGATCGCCGAGGAGGGGCGGCCCGGCGACAAGTCCGAGCGCTACCGGCTCTACGAACGCAGCGCGCGATGAACACCGGATTTCCCAGGCAGTGCCCGCCGACGCAATGTCCCGCCTGGCCGCGCCTCGAGGTGCATGCCGAGATCTGGCGGGAGGCGCGCCTGGCGGATCTGTTTGCGAGCGATCCCGGACGTGCGGCGCGCTGTATCGCGGGCGCGCCGGGCCTGCAACTCGACTACTCGCGCCAGCGAATCGGCGAGCTCACGCTGCAGTTGCTGGTCCAGCTCGCGCGCGAGCGCGAAGTCCCGGCCTGGCGCGACGCGATGTTCGCCGGCGCGCTGATCAATTCGACCGAGCAGCGCGCGGCGCGCCACACCGCACTGCGCGCCGGGGCCGCGGCACCCGATGAGGTGCGCGAAGTGCTCGCGCGCATGCGCGCGCTCGCCTCGCAGTTGCGCAGCGGCGAAATGCGTGGCGCGACATCGAAACCCTTCACGCACCTGGTGAACCTCGGCATCGGCGGATCGGACCTCGGACCCCGCCTGGCGGTCGATGCGCTCAAGGGACGCGGCGACGCGCCTTTGGACGAAATGCGCGGCGCAATATGCGGCGCCGCAATGGATTCCGTGGAGTTCGTCGCGAACGCCGATCCGCTCGAACTCGAGCGTGCGCTCGCCGGCGCGCACGCCGGCTCGACCCTGTTCACGGTCGTCTCCAAGACCTTCACGACGCAGGAGACGCTGGCCAACGCGCGCGCGGCGAAGCGATGGCTGTCCGAAAGACTGCCTGCCGGCAGCGATGTTTCGCGACACTTCATCGCCATCACCGCAAACACCGCGGCCGCGCAGGCGTTCGGCGCACGCGACGTGCTCCCGATGTGGGATTGGGTCGGCGGCCGGTATTCGGTATGGTCCGCCGTCGGTTTTTCCGTGATGGCTGCGATCGGCCCGGACGGCTTCGATGAGTTCCTCGCGGGCGCCCGCGATATCGACGTGCATTTTGCCGAGGCGCCGCTGGAAGCGAACCTGCCGGTGCTGATGGCGCTGATCGGCATCTGGAACGTGAATATTCTCGGTGCCCGTACGCACGCGGTCCTGCCCTATGCGCATGCGCTGCGGTTGCTGCCTTCTCATCTGCAGCAGGTGGAGATGGAATCCAACGGCAAATGCGTGGACCGGGAGGGGCGCGCGATCGAGTATGCAACCGCGCCGGTCGTGTGGGGTGGCGAGGGCAGCGTAAGCCAGCATTCGTTTCACCAGTTGCTGCACCAGGGCACGCAGGTGGTGCCGGTCGATTTCGTGGTGGCGGGCGTGAGCCCGCAGCTCGACGCCAACGCCGAGGCCCAAGCAGCGGCGCTCGCCTTCGGCACCACCGATCCCGCGTTGCCGCCGCACCGGCGCTACCCCGGCAACCGCCCGTCGAGCACGCTGCGAGTGGAGCGCGTCGATGCGCGCAACCTCGGCAGGCTGCTCGCCGCGTACGAGCACAAGGTGTTCACGCAAGGCGTGATCTGGAATCTGAACAGCTTCGACCAGTGGGGTGTCGAGCTTGGCAAGGCCCTTGCCGACGACATCCTGAAAAGGAGGACGTGAACGATGGACCAGGAAACCTTCAACCTTTCGATCCGCAAGTTCCTGAAAATGGTGGGCGTGAATTCGCAGCGCGAGATCGAGCAGGCGGTGCAGAAAGCGCTCGATTCCGGCCGCCTGAAGGGCGATGAGTCGCTGCCGGCCAAGGTCACGCTCGAGATCCCGGCGCTCGGGGTGAAGGTCCCGTTCGACGCGGAGATCAAGCTAAAATGAGCGCTTCCCCGGCACGGAGCCGCTAGCATGAACAAAACCCGAGACTTCGACCAGAGCGTGATCGGCGAGCTGCGCGCGCTGCTGGGCGATCGCGTCAGCACCTCGGCCGCGGTGCGCGAGCACCACGGCAAGGACGAATCCTATTTCCCGTACGCGCCGCCGGACGCGGTGGTGTTTCCCCACACCACTGAAGAGGTGCGCGACCTGGTCAACATCTGCCGCCGCCACCGCGTGCCGATGATCCCCTATGGCGTGGGCACCTCGCTCGAAGGCCATATCCTCGCGATCCACGGCGGCGTGTGCGTCGACATGAGCCAGATGAACAAGGTGCTCGCGGTGCACGAGCAGGACCTCGACGCGGTGGTGCAGGCCGGCGTGACGCGCAAGCAGCTGAACGAATACATCAAGCACACCGGGCTGTTCTTCCCGATCGATCCGGGGGCCGACGCCACGCTGGGCGGCATGAGCGCGACGCGCGCCTCAGGCACCAACGCCGTGCGCTACGGCACGATGCGCGAGAACGTGCTGTCGCTCAAGGTTGTGCTGGCCGACGGGCGCATCATCCAGACCTCGCGCCGCGCGAAGAAATCCGCGGCGGGCTACGACCTCACGCGGCTGTTCGTCGGCTCGGAGGGGACGCTCGGCATCATCACCGAGGTGACGGTGAAGCTGCACCCGGTGCAGGCGGCGATGTCGGCGGCGGTATGCACCTTTCCCACCATCCAGGGGGCGGCGGACACCGTGATCCAGACGCTGCAGGCGGGCATTCCGGTCGCGCGCAGCGAGCTGCTGTGCGCGACCACGATGGCTGCGCTCAACCGCTACAACAAGACCAGCCACCGCGAAATGCCGACGCTGCTGCTCGAGTTCCACGGCACCGAAGCCTCGGTGGTCGAGCAGGCGCAGATGGTGCAGGAGTTCGCCCGGGACAACGGCGGCCTCGACTTCCAGTGGGCGACCAAGCCCGAGGAGCGCACCAGGCTCTGGGAAGCGCGCCACCACGCCTATTTCGCCTGCCTGCAGTTGAAGCCCGGTTCGCGTGCGATCTCCACCGACGTCTGCGTGCCGATCTCGCGCCTTGCCGAATGCGTGGTCGAAACTACCAAGGACATCGAGAAAGCGTCGATGCCGATACCGCTGTTCGGGCACGTCGGGGACGGCAACTTCCACCTGATGATCCTCATCGATCCGGACAACCCGGCCGACGTGGAGGAGGCGAAGGCGCTCAACGTGCGCTTGGTGAAGCGCGCGCTGGCAATGGAGGGTACCTGCACCGGCGAGCACGGCGTCGGTATCGGCAAGCAGCCATACATGCTCGAAGAGTTGGGTGATGCGGTCGACCTGATGCGCGACCTGAAGCGCACTTTCGACCCGGAGAACCTGTTCAATCCCGGCAAAGTGGTGTCGATATGAGCGCGGAGAAAAAGCTGAAGGCGCTCGGCATCGCGCTGCCGAAGCCGAGTTCGCCGGTGGCGAGCTACGTGAACGCGGTGCAGACCGGGAAGCTATTGTATCTGGCGGGCAAGGGGCCGCCGTTGGTCGACGGCAAGCGGCCCGCAGGAAAACTGGGGCGCGACCTGACCGTGGAACAGGGCTATGCATACGCGCGCGCGGTAGGCATCGACCTGCTGGCGGTGATGAAGAGCGAACTGGGCAGCCTCGATCGCGTTGCGCGCGTGGTGAAGCTGCTCGGTATGGTGAACGCGATGCCCGAATTCACCGATCATCCCAAGGTCATCAACGGCTGCTCGGATCTGTTCGTCGAGGTGTTCGGCGACAAGGGCCGCCACGCACGCAGCGCAGTCGGCATGGGATCTCTGCCGATGGGTATTCCGGTGGAGATCGAAGCGATCATCGAGATCGCTCCGGCGCGCAAACGCACGCGCCGCTAGCGCTGCTGCAGCGCCCGCCACACCCGTTCGGGCGTGAGCGGCATGTCGAGCGCGCGCACGCCGCGCGCGGCGAGCGCGTCCAGCACCGCGTTGACCACCGCAGGCACCGCGCCGTGATAGCCGGCTTCGCCGACGCCTTTCGCGCCAAGCGGGTTGTGCAGCGTGGGCACCGTCTGGTCGAAGCGCGTTTCCAGCTCCAGCATCAGATCCGCGCGCGGCATCGCATAGTCCATGAACGAACCGGTCACCAGCTGGCCGGTTTCGTCATACACCGACCGCTCCATCAATGCCTGGCCGAGCCCCTGCACGATGCCGCCATGCATCTGCCCTTCCGCCATCAGCGGATTGATCACCGCGCCGATGTCGTCCACCGCGGCATGGCGGACGACGCGCACCACGCCGGTTTCGGGATCCACCTCGACCTCGCACACCTGGCAGCCGTTCGGCCAGGTCTGTCCCTTCACGGTCTCGCTGTGTTCGCAAAAGATACGCCGCTCCGGCTGTTTCGCCGCCAGCTCGGCCAGCCCGATCGAGCGGTCGGTGCCGGCGATGCGGTAGCGGCCGCCGGAGAACTCGATGTCGCCCGCAGCCGCCTCGAGTTCGCTCGCGGCAAGCGCTCGTCCGACTTCTACCAGCGCAAGCGCGCCGGCCGCCGCCGCGCTGCCGCCCACCTGCAGGCCGCGCGACCCCCCGGCGCCGCCGCCTGATTTCACGATGTCGGTGTCGCCCTGGATGACGCGCACGGATTCGGGCGCGACGCCCAGGTGTTCTGCAACGAGCTGCGCGTAGGCGGTGGCAAGCCCCTGTCCGATCGGCTGCGTACCCGACACCAGCGTCACCTCGCCCGTGCCGGACACGGTGAGCTGCACGCTCTCGGTCAGGCGCGCGCTGCCGGTCACCTCGATGTAGCACGCGATTCCACGTCCATAGAGCCTGCCGCGCCGTTCTGCGTCAGCCTTGCGCGCCGCGAACCCATTCCAATCCGACACGTCCGCCGCGCCGCGCAGCATGCACTCGAAATTGCCGCAGTCGTAGGTTTGGCCGACGGGATTGGCGTAAGGCATCTGTGCCGGGGAAACCAGGTTCTTCAGGCGCAGTTCGAGTGGATCGACGCCCAGTTCCCGCGCCGCGTGGGAAACCAGGCGCTCAAGGAGATAGCCCATTTCCGGCCGTCCGGCGCCGCGATACGCATCCACCGGCGTGGTATGCGTGAACAGCATGCGCACTTCGTGGTCGAGCAGCGGGATCGCATACACGCCGGTCGGTGCGCGCGCGCCCGACATCGCCGGCACCGCCGCCCCGAAACTCGATACATAGGCACCGACGTTCGCAAGCGTTTGGATCTTCAACGCGAGAAACCGGTGGTCGGCGCCGACCGCCAGCTCCGCTACAGTGACGTTGTCGCGACCATGCACCTCGGCGAGAAAATTCTCCGAGCGGTCGGCGAGCCATTTCACCGGACGCCCGGTGCGGCGCGCGGCGAAGCACAGCGCCGCATGCTCCGGATAGGCGTATCCGCGCGCGCCGAACCCGCCGCCCATGTCCGTGCAGACGATGCGAAACCGGTCCTCGGGCAGCTTGAACACGCCGCCGGCGAGCTGCGCGCGGACCGTGTGCACGTTCTGCGTGGGGCAGTAGAGCGTGAAGCGGCCGCTTGGCGCGTCGTACGCGGCGGCAAGCGCGCGCGGCTCGAGCGGATTCGCCACCACGCGCTGGTTGACCACGCGCAGCCGCACCACATGTGCGGCCCGGGCAAACGCGGCCGCGACGGCGTCGCGATCGCCCGCAAGATAGCGTGCCGCGTGGTTGCCGAATGCCGCGTCGAACGCCTGCGGCCATACG
>JBGOTT010000191.1:0-8030 GCA_041476585.1 Gammaproteobacteria bacterium
CCTCGCTCGCTCCCTGCAACTCGGGCTTCAGGTAGGCGATGCTGCCCACCGGACTCATTTCGGTCATGCCCCAGCCTTGAGTGACGTGCGCGCCGTGTTTCAGATAGGTGCGGATCAGCGATTCGGGCATCGCCGCGCCGCCGACCAGCATGCGCACGCCTTTCGGAAGCTTGTATTTCTCCGGATCCGACTCGAGCAACTGCGCCATCGTGAGCCAGATGGTCGGAACGCCGAGCACGTAGCTGGGTTGTTCGGCCGCCATCAGCGCGAGCAGGTCTTCCGGGTGCAGGTGCGGGCCGGGAAAGATCAGCTTGATGCCGAGCATCACGCATCCATACGGAATGCCCCAGCAGTTGGCATGGAACATCGGCGTCACCGGCAGCACGCTGTCCTTCGCCGACAGGCCCCAGTGGTCCGGCTGGTTCGCCATCAGGGTATGGATCACCGTCGAGCGGTGCGAATACACCACGCCCTTCGGCCGGCCGGTGGTGCCCGAGGTGTAGCACATCGAAATCGGGTCGTCCTCCTGGTGCGGCACGTAGTCGAATTTCTCCGGCGCCGCGGCGATGAACGATTCGTAGTCGACGAACGGCGCGTTCACCTTCGCGCCGCTGAACGGGACCACGATGATTTTTTCGAACGGCACCTGGGCGCGGAACCGCTCGTAGAGCGGCAGCAGGATGTCGTCGACGACGAGGAACCGGTCTTTTGCATGGTTGGCGATCCACGCGATCTCGTCCGGCGCGAGGCGCAAATTCAGCGTGTGCATCACTCCGCCCGCGGCAGGGATGCCGAAATAACACTCCAGGTGCGCATAGTGGTTCCAGCAAAGCGTGGCGACGCGGTCGCCTTTTTCCAGGCCCGCGGCGAGCAGGGCGGATGCGAGCCGGCGTGACCGGCGGTAGAAATCGGCGAACCTGTGCCTGACGAGAGACTTGTCCGGCAGGCGGCTGACGATCTCGGATTCGGGGAACAACCGGCCGGCGCGCTCGAGAAACGGATTGATCGACAGCGGCACGCGCTGCATGGTCGAACGGATCATCCGGGTCCCCGTTTCACTTCGTCTCCAGGTCGCCGCAGTATAGTCACGCGAGCGGATCGGGAGCAACGGGCAATGACGCCCACTGAGCACCGTCGTGGCCGTAGATCAGCGTCATCGCCTTGCGATCGCGCAGGCCGCGCAGCATGGCCAGCGAGTGCCTCATCTCGGCGGCGTTCCAGACGGCGCCCGCGGCCGGCAGAAGACTCTGCTCGAGGTGCTGTTCCGTGTAGCAGGCGTCCCCGGTCAGGCAGAAACTCGAGCCCGGACCGGCATTCGCGCACAGGGACTGGTGCCCCTGCGTATGCCCCGGCGTTGGAATCAGCAGCAGGCTTGCGTCCCCGAACAGGTCGCGCTCGCCGTCGACCAGCTCGTAGTTCAAGGGCTGATCCCAGTCGCGGCCGCTGTGCTGGCTCGCGGCAGCGCTCGCTGCCAGCATCTCTTCCCGCTGCACGAGTATCGTCGCCTGCGGGAACCATGCATTGCATCCGCAGTGATCGAAATGCAAATGCGAGTTGACAACGTGTGTGACGGCATCCGCTCGCATGCCGAGCAGACCGAGCTGGCTCACTACACCTTCTGCTGCGCCGCAATGGAGATCGAAGAAGCCGGCCGTGCGCTCACCCAACCGCGTGACCGGATCGCGCAGGGTTTCGCAGTGAATTCCCGTGTCGAAGAGCACGCGACCCTTCGGGTGGACGATCAGGAATGCCGGAACCGGAATCCGCAGCCGCGCGCCGCTTGGTTCGTCCGGAAAGAACGCACGCCGATCGAACTCCATTGCGCCGCAGCTCAGTGCGTATATCCTGACCATCGCTTTCCTTTTCGAGTCGTGTCAGCGCAATCCGCTGCCCATGCGTTATCCGGTCAGCGAGGACGTGGACGGCGTTTGAAGGAATGTCCTTGCAACGTCGATCATCATTATTATTCAAAAACTTGGGAGGCTCTATGAGAAAACTGATCGCTGCAGTGTGCTTCATCCTGGCGACCTCGCCGCTGGCGATGGCGCAGGACAAGTCCGCCAAGAAGGAACCGAGCGAAAAGCAGAAAGCGCAGCAAGAGCGCATGAAGGCCTGCAACGACAAGGCCGGCGACAAGGCAATGAAGGGTGACGAGCGCAAGAAGTTCATGAGCTCGTGCCTGAAGGGCGAGGAGCCGGGAGCGTCGGACAAGCAGAAAGCGCAGCAAGGCAAGATGACGGCATGCAACAAGCAGGCCGGCGACAAGGGGCTCAAAGGCGACGACCGCAAGAAGTTCATGAGCGGCTGCCTGAAGGGCTGACGCGATATCGTCGTTCCAGCGAATGCGGGAATCCAGATAAATCGACTGCGTTCTGGGTCCCCGCCTCCGCGGGGACGACCCGATCACGCGCGCAGCTTGAAGCGCTGGATCTTCCCGGTCGCCGTCTTCGGCAGTTCGCCCAGGAATTCGATCCAGCGGGGATACTTGTAGGGCGCGAGCTTGTCCTTGACGTGCTGCTGCAGCGCTGACTTCAGCGCGTCGCTCGCCTGCAGCCCCTGCTTGAGCACGATGTAGGCCTTCGGCTTCACCAGCCGGTTTTCGTCCTCCGCTCCGACCACTGCCGCTTCGAGCACTGCGTCGTGCGAGACGAGCGCGGCCTCGACCTCCGCCGGAGAAACGTAGATGCCGCCCACCTTGAGCATGTCGTCCGAGCGCCCGCCGTAGACGTAGTAGCCGTCGGCGTCCTGCGAATACTTGTCGCCGCTCCGGGTCCACTGGCCGGCGAATGTGGTGCGGCTCTTTTCGCGGTTGTTCCAGTAATACGCAGCGCTGGTCGGGCCGCTGATCTGCAACTCGCCCAGTTCGCCCCGCTTCACGGCTTCGCCCTGATCGTCCGCGATGCGCAACTCATAGCCCGGCACCGCCTTGCCGGTCGTGCCATAGCGCAGATCGCCCGGACGGTTGGCGAGAAAGATGTGCAGCATTTCGGTCGAGCCGATGCCGTCGAGGATCTCGACGCCGGTCTTCGCCTTGAAACCCCTGGCGATCTGCGGCGGCAGCGCTTCCCCGGCCGATATGCACATGCGAATCGACAGCGCCCCGCTTTTCGGAAAAGCGGCATCGGCAAGCATCGCCGCGTATAGCGTCGGCACGCCGTAGAAGACCGTCGGCTTACCCCCGGTGAGCCGCTTGAACACTGCGGCCGGGGTCGGTCGCTCCGCCATCAGGATCGTCGTCGCACCCACGGCCAGCGGAAACGAAAGCGCATTGCCCAGTCCGTAGGCGAAGAACAGTTTCGCCGCGGAAAACACCACGTCGCTCTCCGCTAGGCCCAGTACCCCAACCGCATACAGCTCCGCCGTGACGATCAGGCTCGAATGCACGTGCACCGTGCCCTTCGGCATCCCGGTCGAGCCGGAGGAATACAGCCAGAAGCAGGCGTCGTCGCGCGTGGTGGGCGCCGGCGCAAGTTCCTTGCGTCCCTTCGCCAGCACATCGTTGAATGCGACATGTCCCTGGGCGTCACTGCCCGAGACGATGATGTGCCTGAGGAACGGCAGCTTCCCGACGAGCGGCGCGAACTGCGGCAGCAGGGCTTGCGACACCAGCAGCGCCTGGGCGCGGCTGTCGACCAGCATGTACTCGTAATCCTTCGTCGTAAGCAGCGTATTGACCGCGATCGGCACGATGCCCGCCTTGATCGCGCCCAGAAATGCGACCGGCCAGTCGATGCCGTCGTGCATCGCGATCAGCACGCGGTCCTCCATCGCGAGGCCGAGCGACAGCAGCCCTCCGCCAAAGCGGTTTACGCGCTCGGAAAGTTCCGCGAAGCTGTACTGGCCCGCATCGTCGACATAGGCAAGCTTGCTCCCCCGGCTTGCGAGGTTGCGCTCGACCAGATCAACCGCGGCGTTGTACAGGCGGGGGATCTCGATGTGCGGCGGGCTGACGGAATGGTTTGCCGTGGAAAAGCTCATGGTTTCCCCCGATGTCGTCACGCAGGCTGCTCGGCTACGGCGCGGGCGAGCGCCAGCCACTGCGGCCCCCATTCGAGCGCCAGGTCCTCGGGCATGACGCCCGACGATGCGTCGTGCCTGACCCGCTCGCCGATCCGCTTCGCTCCGAGTTCCGTCAACACGTCGTCGAAACGCTTGCCGCCGAAGTTGAAGGTCTCCGCGTAGGTGCGATCACCCAGCCCGAACAGCCCGTAGCGCACGTGCGCGAGATCCGGCTTGTCGCGGCACAGCGCATTGTAGAGATGCTTTGCGTTGTCGGGCACATCGCCCTGCCCGTAGGTGGAGGTGCAAACGAGGAACACGCCCTCGCGGGCGAACACGCCCGTATCGAGGCCGTCCATCGGCAGCACCTCGATCTGCGTGTCGTCGTCTTCCCAGGTGAGCTGCAACTCCTGCGCGACCAACTGCGCGGTGCCGGTCATGGTGCCGACGAGGATGGTGAGCTTGAGCGGCAAGCGCGGAACCCCGCTTTTCGTTGACACTCAATATATTGCACCCTAGAATCTTCGTCAAGCATTATAGTGCACGCCGTTCTCCCGACGCACCGATGCCACAGCAATCCGAAACCGCCTACCTGCGCAGCATCGGCGAGCGCGTGCGCGCGCTGCGCGGCGAACGCAAGCTCACACGCAAGCGGCTCGCTTCCGCCTCCGGCGTTTCGGAGCGTTACCTTGCGCAACTCGAATCCGGGCAGGGCAATATTTCGGTGCTGCTGCTGCGGCTGGTCGCGCATGCGCTCGGCACCGGCGTCGAAGACCTGGTGCGCGAGTCGGCCACGGTCACGGCGGCTCGCGAGCGCCGGCGCGTGGCGCTGGTGGGCCTGCGCGGCGCTGGCAAGTCCTCCATCGGAGCGCGGCTCGCCGAAGGCCTGAATGTGCCCTTCGTCGAGCTGGACCACCAGGTGGAAAAGGAAGCGGGCACCAACTTGGGCGAAATCTTCTCGATCTATGGACAGGATGGCTACCGGCGCTTCGAGCGGCGGGCCCTGGCACGCGTGCTGAAGCAAAACGCGCGCGCGGTGATCGCCACCGGCGGCAGCCTGGTGAGCGAACCCGAAACCTACCGCGAGCTGCTCGCTTCGTGCTTCACCATCTGGCTTAAGGCCTCGCCCGACGAGCACATGCAGCGCGTGATGGCGCAGGGCGACATGCGCCCGATGCAGGGCCGCGCAGCCGCGATGGACGAACTGCGGCGCATCCTGCAGGAGCGCGCCGCGCTGTATGCGAAGGCGGATGCGACGCTCGACACCACCGGCAAATCCGTGCGCCAGTGCGTCGCCGACCTGCGGCGCGTGCTGGCGGCAGGCTAAAGCAGGCCATCCGCCTTGAGCTTCCGGCTGCCTTGTGTCGGAGCTCCCGCGTAAACTTGATATTTTGTGCACGGGAATTGGGAGATGCTGCCTTCGGTACACGTGTCAGCAGTTGTGGTAAGCTATTGAATATATGGTAAAAGCGAAATCTGGCCATCTTGTTGAAACGTGGCAGCGGCGTGAGCGAGGGACCGCCGTCCCGCTCTCGCTTCATCGAATTAAGTTGCGCGATGGCAGCTCGGCGGAGGTTCACGGTATTGATCTCACCAACGCTGATATCCCGGACAAGTCCTATTTCGGGGAATCGTGCGGCGTCGACTACTCCGATGATCTCGTCCGAGTTATGTTTGCCCAGCCGAAGCTCGGTGGTGACGGATTGCGATCTCTTGTGCTCATTACGATGACACCGCCGGCGGCGGCACAATTCGGCAAGTCTTTGGAAAAAATGACAAATCCATCACTTGAAAGCCTGGTCGGCCAGACTAAGATAACCGATAAGGCGTTGTCCAAGTTTCCAACGAATGAGCCGGAGCAGACGGCGGCGCTGATTGCCGACATGGTGGCAGTTGCCGTCCACGGGCAGGAGTGTTGTTTAGACTTCTACCACGCTAACGCCTTTTCGCATTTGGCGGCACAAAGGGCGAACGCGAGTCAGCTTTATTTGGAGCCAGTGGTGCGTGTTACGACGAGTTCGGGATTGCTGTTGTCGTTGATGCGGCGTCTAAAGCAGCTGCGCAGCCAATTTCCCGCAAGTATCGATATCGCGGAGGAGGAAGAACATGCTGATTAGCGATGTTGATCTTTTTGAAGGCGGAAAACTTCGGTCCATTTGGTTCGATATCCATGGCCTACTGAAAGCTTGGACGCCGACAGCTAACGGGAAAGCACGGCCAAAGCGAAAAGCAAAGTTTGCGGCCAGCATTGCGGCGGCTGTGATGATCGGTTGCAGTGTGACGGCGCACGCGTTCATCGAGCCGCTCCAGCTAAGTTTGGAATGGCCAGCGGAACACACTGCAGCTTCTACGAAGCACTCGCTACTGCAGTCGCTGAAGCAGCTCCGTCGCCTCAAGGCCGACTGGGACGGACATGGTTCTCCGCAGCCCGTTGAACGGTCTATTTCCACTGCCGAATGGATCCTGCCCCAGCTGCCGGACGTGGTGGCAGACGCGCAGGCGGGAATCAACGGAGACGGCCACGTCTTTCTACGGCTCCGCCGCGGAGAAAAGATCGCATACGTCACCGTCGAGCCCAAAGCGATGCATCTTCTGTACATAGAGCCAGGTCAGCCCAACGTGTACATCGACGACGAGCAATTTAGTGGGCGTGTCCTACCTGCAAACATCAAGAAGGTTCTTGAAGAACGATTGAAGCCCTAAACGGTGCCCGCCGCTGAAAGCGAACAACCAGCCGAGCACATTGCAGACGAGGACCAGGTAAGCAGAGCCTACTTCGAAGAGTTGGGGCAACCTACCCCCGTACTGGCGCCTGAGTCTGCTTTCCGCTTTCAGTATGATCGAAATCGGGATGAGCGCGCCGAATCGGTGTACTGGCGAAAGTACGCCCCTTTGCATGCGGATGTGCATGACCGCGGTTGCGCTCTTCAGAGCGCACTAAACGCTAAACGGCCGGAAAAGAAGTTACCGCCGCTGAGATACGTCGGGTCGCGTACTAGCGTCGTGTCTGCAATTCGTTCGATCACTTCGCAACGCGGACATCGTCTTCTAGTAATTCACTATGAGCAGTTCGAGGATAAGGCGCATGCTCACATCGCGATCCAACCACCGCAAGGAAGCAAGGTAAAGAACCTGAATCCCAACGATCGTACGGAGCTTGCAAGGTTGTTGGTGAAGCTTTTCATTGACTACCAACAGCACACCTGCCCGGAATAATTCCGCAACCCAGGCATCGAGCCAAGTCTGCGCCAGAAGCACGCAGATTCGTACTGTTCTGTCCCGAGTTTCACGGTAATCAGTGCGTCAAGCACACGTTTCGAGCAGCTTTGGCTTCGACTCTCAATCCGCTGATCGCGCATTCACTGGCTTTTCGGATCGAGCGCATCGCGCAGCCCGTCGCCGAGCAGATTGAACGCGAGCACCGTGACGAAAATCGCCGCGCCCGGAAAAACCGCCAGCCACGGTGCCTGGGTGAGAAAACGCTGTGCCGTGTTCAGCATCGACCCCCAGCTCGGCGTGGGCGGCTGCTGGCCGAGACCGAGAAACGACAGGGCCGCTTCCGCGATGATCGCGGTGGCCACCGCCAGCGTGCCCTGCACGATGACCGGCGGCAGGATGTTCGGCAGGATGTGGCGTGCCAGTATCCGGTGCGGCGGATTGCCGACCGCGCGCGCCGCCTCGACGTAATCTTCCGATCTGACCACCAGCACCTGGCCGCGCGAGAGACGTACGAAGATCGGCGTCGCCGTGATGCCGATGGCGATCATCGCATTGCCGAGGCTCGGCCCCAGAAATGCCGCCAGCGCGATGGCGAGGATCAGGAACGGGCAGGCCAGCATCGCATCGGTAATGCGGCTGATCAGTGCATCGAGCAGGCCGCCGACGTAGCCCGCGAGCATGCCGAGCGGCACGCCGACGCCGAGCGCGATGGATACTGCGATTACGCCCGCGGACAACGATGCGCGGGTGCCCCAGATCACGCGCGACAGCAGGTCGCGCCCGACCTCGTCGGTGCCGAACCAGTGCGCAGC
>JBGOTT010000192.1:0-7952 GCA_041476585.1 Gammaproteobacteria bacterium
CATGCCTTTGACGATGTAATTGTGGATGTCGCGCACGCGCTCGTCGCCGAGTTGCGAGTCGCGCAGGCGGCTCACGGCGTCGTACTCGTACAGGCCCTGCTGCGCCTTGGTGGTGGACTTGATGTGCCACTCGAGCAGTGGCATGCCGAGCGCCTTGGCGACCTGCACGGCGAGCATGGTTTTGCCCGTTCCCGGCTCGCCCTTGACGAGGAGCGGGCGCTGGAGCGTGATCGCGGCGTTCACCGCAAGCGTGAGGTCGCTGGTGGAGACGTATTCGGCGGAACCGGAAAAGCGCATGGCGGGCCTTCAGGAGGAAAACCCGATTCTAACAAAGCCATCTCGCGCCGGCCGCCCGAGGCCGGGACGCGAAGCGCAGTTGCTAACGCTTCAGCACCGCAACGCCGTTGATGCTGAAGACATTGGACGTATTCGAAGTTGCATCGTAGCCGAGTCCGACATGCGAGGCGTTCGGTCCGGCGAAGAATCCAACGAAGCTCGTCGAGCAGCCCGCCGTGCTACAGACGTTGACCGCCCCACTGTTGAAGTTCAGCGTGCCACTGCCGTTCAGTCCGGGACTGCCGGGCGTGAAGAATCCGTTCGTCATCATCAGCGAGTAGTTGCCGCCGGTGAACACCAGGGTCATGTTGGCGGTGATCGAGCCGGTCCCAAAATTCACGTTCGCCGTTCCCGCGGTCATCGTGCCTGAACCCAGCCCGCCGCCGACCCCGTCGCTGAAGGTGGGGGTGGTCGCGCCAAGCAGCGAGAACGATCCCGTGCCGGTGTTCGGCATCGGGCTGGCGGGAACACCGACGACGTAATTCATGCCCTGATTTGCGCCGAAGGTCAGGTTGTTGAAGAATCCCCCGGCGAGGATCGGCCCGCCGATCCACTTGCCCCATTCGATCACGCCGGGGACGCTGCCGACTTCGGAGACGGTGGCCGCATTGCGGTCGATGAAGCAACCACTCCCGCAATTGTCTCGCTTGACCCCGGTCGAGTCGAAAATGGCTGACCCGGGGTCGCTTTCTACGGTATGGCTAGATACGGAAGTGCCGGGCGCATGCGGCGCCCCGGTCGCGAACACTATTGCCATCCCGTTTTGCGTACCCGGTGAAAAGCCGGGCTGCCCGTTGGACGGGTTGCCGGAAGAAGGGATGTTCCCCTGATTGTCGCCTGCAAAAAATACGGGCGGTACACCAGGCGGCACGGTCGGCGATGTGTCCTGCTGGGAATCGCTTTGGCCCGGTGCAGCGGGAGGCTGGCTGCCCTGCTTCGCCGGGACTGTCGACGGCGTGGGCGGCAGGAACAATCCGCGCTCGATGAATTGCAGCGGGGCCGCGGGCCCGGCGAGATGTCCCGTAACGCCCTCGACTAAAAGGAGAACCCTCGGCGGTACCTCCTGAGTCGTTAGTTCCGCGATGTTGCGACCGCTAACGCTCACGCCAACGCTCACCGTTAGGCTGTTGGTCACTTCCGCAAGGTATTCGGTGCCGCGGATGCCGATCGTGGCGGTGGACGTCGTGACGCGGTAGGTCGATTTGTTATTGCGCCCGATCGCGCCGGTGATCGTGCGCAATCCGCCCTTCAACAGGCTGAAGAACCCCTTCTCCTGTCCGTCGGTCACGCCGTCGTAGCGGTAATCGTCGATGCGGAACTGGGTGTCCGGTTGCAGCGAAGTGTAGCCTCCGTCGGAAAAGCGCAGCTGCGCGCGCCCGTTGCCGGCGGTAGTGATCATCTCCCCCGATTCGAGCACCGTCCCTCTGGCGATCCGCCGTTGCTTGCCGTCCGCCCCGGTTGCACTGACGTCGCCAATGGTGAAGTCTACGCGCGCAGCCGGCGCACCTGCCGCAGCCCCGCACAACGCGGATGAAACGAGCAGCGCAAGCGACGCCTGCCGGGCCAATCGGAAACGTGGATGTTCGCGCATGGGAGCCTCTTACCTGAAGTCACGCCGCAGCGTGACGAAAACTGCGGTGCGCTCGAAGTCGCTGACTACGATGTTCGAGCGGTTCCGCGTATACGAGATCTGGGGGGTCGCTGTCCACAGATTCGAAAACTTGTAGTTCAAACCTAGCCGCAAGTCGCTCTGCGTATCGCCGCGTGTGACCGTAAACAACGGGTCGGGACCGCCGTAGTCGCGCTGTTCGACGCTGCCGGAGGCGAACAGCGTGATGTCGGAGCGCAAAGCGAGTTGGCCGCCGAGGCGCAGCCCCCACAACTGGTTGCCCAGTTGCGGCACGCCGGCAGCACGCTCGCGCTCCTCACCGACGTACCCGCCAAGGAAAATCACCGGCTTGAGGTCGCCTTCGAGCGCGCGCGCATAGCCGACGCCGAGGACCGTCCGGTCGGCGTTGCGCACGCTTTGCGTCGGATAGTCCAGGCGCGAGTACTGAACGTACGCCGAGAGCGAGTTGAAATCGTCGAGGGCGTGTTGCCACTGGCCCGTGACCCCGTAGGCATCGCGGAAACGATTGTTGTCGAGATAAAACTCCTGCCCTTGTGCCGCCACGGTAAAGCTGTTCTTCTCACGCGTGTAGTTCAATCCCGCGTAACCGCTCCAGAAGCCGGTATCGAATGTGTCCTGGCTCCCGTTGATGCGCTTGTTCACGTCCATGCCCGCGATAAAGGCAAGGTCGGGCTTAAAATTATGGCGCAGGTTCGCGCCGCCGCCGAGGCTCACGAAACTGTCGTGGGCCCTGACCCCCGCCGCGTTCAGCGTGACCAGCGTGCCGCCAAACGCGGGGACTGCGACCTGGCTGCTGCCGGTTGCGCTATTGACATTGCTGTCGTCGCCGATGGTCGCTTCGAGATACCCGGTCAGCTTGGTGCCGATGCCGGCCTCGCGGCGCTCGATCGCGTCGAGAAACCGCTGAATCGCCTCTGCGGCCTCTGCCGGCGGACTCAGCCCTTTGGCCGTCTCGAATTCCTGCTTCGCGGTCTTGGTTTCGCCGAGCTCGAAGTACGCGCGCGCGATCAGCGCACGCGCGAGCGGATGATTGGGATTGCCGGCAAGCACGCGCTCGAGCGCAAACACCGCCTCCGAAAGCCGCTTCGAATTGAGCGCCGCAGCCCCGAGCAGCAAGTCGAACTCCGGGTCGCCAGCCCGCGCCTCCTCGAGCGGCTTCAGCAAGGCGTAGGCGCCTTGCGCATCTTGCTGGGTGAGAAGCTCCGAAGCTCGATTGAGCACCGTGTCCTGCGCGAACGCCGCGGCCGACATCCATAAACATGCCAAAGCCCAGACGGCAATCTTCGCAGTTATGCGCATGTCGCGCTTCCTTTTTTTACCTGACCCGCCGTGGTCGGACGGACCTGCCCACAATCGTCCCCCAGCGCTCGGCCGATAGTCAAGTTTTCCTGGTGAGGGACCCCACAATACCGCGCCGCCCGCTGCAAATCCGACACAACCGGGGCGTGGATTTCGTCCGCCGGCGCGGCAAAGGCCGGCGTCGCCGACATCGCCACGATCGCTGGCAGGCAAGCAAGGCAAAGGCGCAGTTTTCCTCCCGGAGGATCGTGCAAACTGAGCCTAGTATGCCAGTTGTGGCTCGCGCTGCAACTGAGGCCGCCCCGCTCGGGTTGAGCGGGGTGCGTTGCTTCGGCTAGAATTTGCTGGTTTAATTCTCAATTTCCGACGAATTCATGTTCCACCGCATCGCTTGCACCGTGCTCTGCGCCAGTGCGGTGGTTTTTTGCACTGGCGCCGCCGCGCAGCAATCCCATGGCAAGGCCGCTCCGCCGGCCGTCAACGTTTCGATGTGCACCGGCTGTCACGGCATCGCGGGCTACAGGACCGCCTATCCCACCGTCTATCGCGTGCCGAAGATCGCCGGCCAGCAGGCCGAGTACATCGTGAAGGCGCTGCAGGCCTACAAGTCCGGCGCGCGCCAGCATCCGTCGATGCGCGGCATCGCCGCCAGCTTGAGCGACAAGGACATGGCGGACTTCGCCGCGTATTACGCAGGGAGCGGCAAATGAAACGCATCGCACGCATGCTTGCGCTCGGCTGCCTGCTCGCACTGCCATTTGCCGCGCAGGCCGGCGACCACGTGGCGGACGGCAAGGCCAAGGCTCAACCCTGCGCCGCCTGCCATGGCCCGGAAGGCAACAAGCCGATCGGGCCCGATTTCCCGATCCTCGCCGGCCAGCACGCCGACTACCTGCGCAAGGCGCTGCTCGACTACAAATCCGGTGCGCGCGCAAACCCGATCATGAAAGGGTTCGCTGAGCCGCTGTCGAAGCAGGACATCGAGGATCTGTCGGCGTATTTCGCCGCCCAGTCCTCGCCGCTGCAGAGCCACCGCTAAGCCGATTTCTCCAGGCAGTCGAGGTACGCCGCCGCGTTCGGCGCTGTGCCGTCCTTCTGCGCGCGCCGCACCATCTCCGCCACGCAATCGATCGCCGCATGCAGGGCCGCATGCCGGTCGGCGGCCTTCAGAGCGATGCGCGTAAAGCGCTCGCGCACGCCTGCCGGCTGATCGATCGCCAGCTGCTCCTCCAGCGCGACGTGCAGGCTGAGGTGCAGGAAAGGGTTGGTCTCGCCAAGCTCCGGGAAATACTCCCGCTCGCGGTAGCGCTCGGGCGCTTCGAGGATGCGGTGGTATTCGGGGTGCATCAGGATGGCTTCGAGCGCGAGCGCCTCGACCCCGGCAAGCGGCTCGCCGCGGCAGTACTTGCGCCACGCTTCGAAGAACAGCGTGCGGACCTGCTCGCGCGAGGGGTTGAACATGTTCCCTATTGCGCCCTGGTCTTGGGCTTGAACTCGCACCATTGCCGGATCGCGCATTCCGGGCACTTCGGTTTGCGCGCGAGGCAGACGTAACGGCCGTGCAGGATCAGCCAGTGGTGAGCGTCGCGCGCGAACCCGGCCGGCGTGAACTTCAACAGCTTCTGCTCGACCTCGAGCGGCGTCCTGCCCGGCGCGAGCCCGGTGCGGTTGGCGACCCGGAAGATGTGCGTATCGACTCCGATCGTCGGCTGGCCGAAGGCGGTGTTGAGAACCACGTTGGCCGTTTTGCGGCCCACGCCCGGCAAACGCTCCAGGGCCTCGCGCGTGGCCGGCACCTCGCCGCCATGCTCGTCGAGCAGAATGCGCGAAAGACCGACCACGTTCTTCGCCTTGGTGCGGTACAGGCCGATGCTGCGGATATTTCGCTCGAGTCCGGCGATGCCGAGGTCGACCATTTTCCGCGGCGTATTTGCAACCGCGAACAGATTGCCCGTCGCGGCGTTCACCGATTTGTCCGTCGCCTGCGCGGACAGGACGACCGCGACCAGCAACTCGTAAGGCGTCGAGTAGCGAAGCTCGGTCTTCGGATGCGGATTCAGTTCGCGCAGCTGGGTAAAAATCGCGTTGCTCATCGCCGGGTTCATGACTTCGCTCCGGACCTCGACGCGCGTCGCGCGCGCACTCGCTTGAGCGCGGCGGCAACCGCCGAGCGCCGCCCGGCGCGCGCTTGCGCGCCTGCGGGCGCCGGGCGCGCGTCGGCGTGGCGGATGCGTGCCTTGCGTATCGCGGCACGCTGTTTGGCGGCTGCCGCATCGGCCGCGGTCCACGGCCGGCCGACGGGTGCCGGCACCATCGCGATGCAATCCACCGGACAGGGCGCCAGGCATAGTTCGCATCCCGTGCAGTACTCCTCGATCACCGTGTGCATCAGTTGATCGGCGCCGACGATCGCGTCCACCGGGCAGGCGCGAATGCAGAGCGTGCAGCCGATGCAACGTGCTTCATCGATCAGCGCAAGCCTCGCGCGTTTCATGCGCGCAATTCCCGGGACGCCAGGGCGATCGCGCGCGCGCATTCGGCAACCAACCCCGGCCCGCGATAGACGAGGCCGGTGTAGAGCTGCACCAGGTGAGCGCCGGCGCGGATTTTCGCGACTGCATCCGCCCCCGACAGGATTCCCCCGGCGCCGATCAGCACGATCGATCCCGCGAATTCGGCCGACAGCGCTGCGAGCACGCGCGTGGCGCGCTGGGCAATCGGCGCGCCCGACAGGCCTCCGGCTTCGCGCGCGTGCGCCAGACCTTCCACACCGTCGCGCGACAGCGACGTGTTGGTCGCGATCACGGCGTCGAGCGCATGCTGGCGCACCGCCTTCGCAATCTCGCCGATCCGTGCTTCATCCAGGTCCGGCGCAATCTTCAGCGCAAGCGGCACGCGCCTGCCGGTGACCCGCTCGAGCCGCTCGCGCGTTGCGACGACCCGTGCAAGCAACCGGTCGAGTTCGACGCTCTCCTGCAGTGCGCGCAGCCCTTCGGTATTCGGCGACGACACGTTGATCGAGACGTAGCTCGCGCGGTCGTAGACGCCCTCGAGGCACAGGCAATAGTCGTCGGCTGCGCGCTCGAGCGGCGTGTCGAAATTCTTGCCGATATTGATGCCGAGAATGCCGCGGTAACGCGCACGCGACAGATTGGCGCGGAACGCTTCCAGTCCGACGTTGTTGAAACCGAACCGGTTGATCAGCGCGCCCGCCTGCGGCAGGCGAAACAGACGCGGCCGCGGATTGCCCGGCTGCGGGCGCGGCGTGACGGTGCCGACCTCGATGAAGCCGAATCCGAGCGCGGCAAGAGCATCGATGTGAACGGCATCCTTGTCCAGCCCCGCCGCGAGCCCGACCGGGTTGGGAAACTCCAGACCCATCGCATGCACCGGCTGCGGCGGCACGCGGGGCGCGAGGAGCGCGAGAATTCCGCACGCGCGCAGCGCTCCGGCGCCGCTGAGGGTTACGCGATGCGCAGTCTCCGGATCGAGCGAAAACAGCAGTGGCCGCGCCAGCGCGTAAAGCATGGCGCCATTTTACCGCTGCGACTCTTGCCGCTACCGCTCAGGCGCTGGCGCCGGGAGGGTCGCGCCGATCGAGCCGCCGCCACACGCCCCCGACGAATCCCTCGATCGGCTCGAAGCGCGACTTGTAGGCCATCTTCGGGCTTTCGCGGATCCAGTACCCGAGGTAGAGGTAGGGCAGCCCGAGCTGGCGGCAGACCTCGATCTGCCACAGAACGTTGAAGGTGCCGTAGCTCGCGGCATGCCGGTCCGGATCGTAGAACGTATAGACCGACGACAGCCCGTCGGGCAGGAAATCGACGATCGATATCATTGCAAGGATGCCCGCGTTGCGAAACTCGATCAGCCGCGTATCGACGCGGCTCTGCAGCAGGAAATGCGAGTATTGGTCGCGGCTGTCATTGTCCATGCCGCCCCCCGAATGCCGCCTGGACTGGTAGCGCAGATAGAGCCCGTAATGCTCGAGGCGGAACTTGAGCGGCTGCGTCTGCGCAGCGAGCCCCGCATGCCGCCTCCAGGCGCGCCGCTGCGAGCGGCTGGCTTCGAATTCGGCGATCGGGATGCGCACCGGTACGCAGGCGCGGCAGCTATCGCAGTGCGGGCGGTAGGTAAAGATCCCGCTGCGACGAAAGCCCGATTTGACCAGGTCGCCGTACAGTTCGGTGTTGATCAGGTGCGATGGCGTCGCCACTTGGGAGCGCGCCATGCGATCCGGCAGATAGCTGCACGGATACGGCGCAGTCACGTAGAACTGCAGTACTGCATGCGGCAGGTCATTGAGGCGGGACATCTGTGCGGTGCCTGATTCCTTCCCACTTACCCGGCGGAACGTCGTAGTTTACCAATGCCTCGACCTTGCGCAAGAACTCCGCTCGCCGGATCGGCCGCGCACCGAGCGAGGCCAGGTGCCGGGTGTCCATCTGGCAGTCGATCATGGAACCGCCGCGTCCGCGCAATTCCTGCACCAGGGCGACCAGGGCAACCTTGGAGGCGTCGGTCGCCCGCGCAAACATCGATTCGCCGAAGAACATTCGCCCGATCGAGACGCCATACAATCCGCCGAGCAGCGCTCCGTCACGCCAGGTCTCGACCGAGTGCGCGTGGCCGAGCCGGTGCATTCTGAGATAGGCGGCGCGCATTTCGTCGGTGATCCAGGTACCGG
>JBGOTT010000193.1:0-7946 GCA_041476585.1 Gammaproteobacteria bacterium
CTTTTGCGCCACCGGCGCCAGCATCGGCACGATGATGAACGCGATCTCGAAGAAATCGAGGAAGAACGCCAGGAAGAATATCAGGACGTTCACGACGATGAGAAAGCCGAGCTGCCCGCCGGGCAGGTTGAGCAAGAGGTGCTCGACCCACAGATGGCCGTCTACGCCATAGAACGTCAGGCTGAACACGCGCGCGCCGACCAGGATGAACACCACGAACGAGGTCAACTTGGCGGTCGTGTTCATGGCCTGTCGCAACAAGCTGAAAGACAGGCGGCGGCGCGACAACGCCATCGCCAGCGCGCCGCTCGCGCCCATTGCCCCGCCTTCGGTCGGCGTCGCCACGCCGAGGAAAATGGTGCCCAGCACCAGAAAAATCAGCGCCAGCGGCGGGATCAGCACGAAAGTCACGCGTTCCGCCATTCGGGAGAGTAGGCCGAGCTTGAAGAAATGGTTGACGACAGAAGCCGCGAAGGCCACACCAACGCCGACCGCGGTGGACAAGACCAGCAACTCGTCAATCGGCGGGTCGTCCTGCGGGTAGTGGTACTGGGCGAATGCCACGGACGCCGCAACGGCGACGATTGCCAGCACGATCAGCGACGGGGTGCCGCTGCTGCCGCTCGACTCGCGGAAGGTGCGCGCTTCCAGCGGCAGGGCCGGCGCCCAGGATGGCTTGAACACGGCGATGCCGCCCGCGTAGACTGCATACAGGCCGGCCAGGGTGATGCCCGGAACGAACGCGCCCGCGTACATGTCGCCCACCGATTTGCCGAGCTGGTCGGCCATGACGATCAGTACCAGCGATGGCGGAATGATCTGCGCCAGCGTGCCGGAGGCGGCGATCACGCCGCTCGCAAAGCGCCGGTCGTAGCCATAGCGCAGCATGATCGGCAGCGAAATCAGGCCCATCGAGATGACCGAGGCCGCCACCACGCCGGTGGTTGCCGCGAGCAGCGCGCCGACGAAAATGACGGCGAAGGCGAGTCCGCCCCGCAGCGGCCCGAACAGCTGGCCGACAGTGTCGAGCAGATCCTCGGCCATGCCGCTGCGCTCTAGGATCAGGCCCATGAAGGTGAAGAACGGCACCGCCAGCAGCGTGTCGTTCGACATCACCGCCCACATGCGCTGCGGCAGCGCCTGGAACAGCGACGGTTGCAGCAGGCCAAGCTCGACGCCCATCAGCCCGAAGAAAACGCCGGTGGCGGCGAGCGCAAAGGCGACCGGGTAGCCGATCAGCATCACTATGATCAGCGATGCGAACATCAGCGGCGCCATGTTCTGGATCAGGAACGCGGTCACGCCGCTTCTCCCCGCTGCTTGCGTAGCTCCTCGGCGAGCATCTCCTCCGCGGTCGGACCCTCATCCTGCTCGGTGGGATCCGGTATCAATCCGCGCAGGAAGGCGACGCGCTTGATCAGCTCCGAAAGGCCCTGCAGGACCAGAAGGAAAAAACCGAGCGGCAGCATCAGTCGCGCCGGCCAGACCGTGAGGCCGCCGGCATTGGTGGAAACCTCGTTGCTCCTGTAGGCATCAAGGAACACCGGCCATGACAGCCACATGATCGCGACCGCCATCGGCAGCAGGAAGAAAATCGTGCCGAGGATGTCGATCCAGGCTCTGCCACGGCCCGACAGGCGTCCGGAAAGGATGTCGATGCGCACATGCTGGTTATGCAACAGGGTATAGCCGGCGCAGAACAGGAAAACGAACGAAAACAGGTACCACTGGATTTCCAGCCAGGCGTTTGAACTCATGTTGAGTGAGTAGCGCACGATCGCATTGGCGGTGCTGATCAGCACGGCGGCCAGGATCAGCCAATAGCTGAGCTTGCCGACATGCTCATTGAGCGCGTCGATCGCGCGCGAAAAAATCAGGAGAAGTTTCATCGTTTATGACCCTCCTTGTTGCCGGCGACTCAGGCGCGCCGTCGAAGACGCGGCCGCGTATTGTCAACGATCATGTGGACTATGGCAAAGTGTTGGTGCTTTTTCCGCGACAATATCCGAATGAGCCGATCCGCCTTCGATTTCGACGCACCCGTCGACCCGCGCGGCACCTGGAGCGCGCGCTGGGAAAAGCACGCCGGCCGGGACGTCATCCCCCTTTGGGTCGCCGATACCGATTACCGCGCGCCGCCGGCCGTCCTCGAGGCGCTTGCCGCGCGGGTCGCGCACGGGGTATTCGGGTATTCGGTTGTACCCGAGGAACTGTGCGGCCTGATCGTAGAGAGGCTGGCGCGGCTGTATGGCTGGCGCGTCTCGCCCGACTGGATCGTATTCCTGCCCGGTGTGGTGCCGGGGCTGCACCTTGCGGTGCGACACCTCGCCGGCCCGCAGGAGCACGTGTTGCTGCCGCACCCGATCTACGGGCATTTTCGCAAGGCGGTGCAGCTCGCGCCGCGCGCGGCGAGCGAGATGCCGCTGGTGCTCGAGCGCGGGCGCTGGGTGTTCGACGAGGACGCGCTCGGCGCCGCCGTGCGCCCCGAATCCCGCCTGCTGCTGTTGTGCAATCCGCAGAATCCGGGCGGCACGATCTTCACGCGTGCGGAACTGGCCCGGCTCGCGCAGTTCGCCGAACGGCACGACCTCGTCGTCTGTTCGGACGAGATCCATTGCGACCTGCTGCTCGATGCGGGCAAGCCGCACGTGCCGATCGCGAGCCTCTCACCGGAGATCTCGCGGCGCACGGTGACGCTGATGTCGCCGAACAAGACGTTCAACATCGCGGGCGCGGGTTGCGCCTTCGCGGTGATCGAGAACGCGCAGCTGCGCCGGCGCTTCTCGGTCGATCTGCGCTACACCGTGCACGACGCTTCGCTGTTCGGCTACGCAGCCGCAGTCGCAGCTTACCGCGGCGGTGACGAGTGGCTGGCGGCGCAGCTCGACTACCTGTGCGGCAATCGCGATCTGGTCGAACAGGCGGTCGCGCGGTTGCCGGGGCTGTCGATGGCGCATGTCGAAGCAACCTACCTCGCCTGGATCGACGCAAGCGCGTTGCGCCTCGCGGACGCGCATGCCCATTTCCTCGCGCATGGGCTCGCGCTGTCGCCGGGTTCGGAATTCGGCGCGCCGCAGTTCGTGCGGCTGAATTTCGGCACCCAGCGCGCATTGCTGCGCGAAGCGCTCGTGCGGCTCGAAGCTGCCATCAGCATCTCAGCAGGCTAGCGCCCGCAGAGCCTGGCCGCGCGCCCGAACACCCGAGCCAGATGCGGATCGCGCACGCCGAGCGCTTCCATGTGGGCGAGCGTATTGGCGAGGTAGACGAGGTTGTCGCCGCGCTCGCCGCATCCCTGTGCGACCAGGCGCGAGGTTGCCTCCAGGCTCAGATCCCCTGCGAACTGACGGTGCGCGGTGTCCGCCACGTAGGCCAGCGCACGCACTACCCGGCGGCGGCCGATGCGCACCGCAAGCATGCGCGGGAAATAGACGCGGTTGATCATCTCGCGCCGCCACAGCCGGGCGAGGGTGATACGCACGCGCGGTGCGGCAATGCGAAACGTCATGCCCCAGCATGATCCGCCGCGGCACAGCCCCATCACCAGCCCCGGCTTGACCGGCGTGCCGCGGTAGCGGTGCGAGTAGATGCACAGCGCGCGGTGAAATCCGTACAGGTGGCCGGGATGCTTCTCCGCGAAGCGGAAATCCGGCGACCACATCAGCGAGCCGTAGCCGAAGATCCACAGGTCGCCGCGCGGCACTTCAGCGAGAAAATCCTCCGGGTCCATTGCTTGGAATTATTGATACAGACCGTGTGGATTATCCTAGCATCTATTGCTATCTTCTGGAATTCACGAACCATCGACGCGGACGAGGTGAACGATGCTGTTTGATTTGCCCGGGGAAGTGAAGCAGTTCCAGGCGAAAGTCCGGCAGGTGGCCGGCGCGGAAATCGCGCCGCACGCGGCCGAGACCGATCGCAGCGAGCAGTACCCCTGGCATTGCGTCGACATCCTGAAGCGCGAGGGATTCATGGGGATGACCATTCCGGTCGAGTACGGCGGCAGGGGCGCTTCCTTCCTCGAGGCCGTGGTGCTCATCGAGGAGATGTCCAAGGCGTGCAGCACGACGGGACGCATCTGCGTCGAGTCCAACATGGGCGCGCTGGGTGCCATCATGAAGTACGGCAGCGAGGCGCAGAGGCGTCTGGCTGCCTCCCTCGTTCTGGCGGGCGACAAGCCGGCGATCTGCATCACCGAGCCCGAGGCCGGCAGCGCGGCCACCGAAATGACCACGCGCGCCGACCGCAAGGGCGACCGTTACATCCTCAACGGCAAGAAGCACTGGATCACCGGTGGCGGCGTATCACGGCTGCATCTCATCTTCGCCCGCGTCTACCACGACGGCGAGGAGCAGGGCATCGGGGGCTTCATCGTCGCGCGCAACCCGGAGACTCGCGCGCCCGCGGGTTTGGTGGTCGGCAAGCGCGAGCCCGCCATGGGTGTACGGGGCATCCCCGAGACGGAAATCATCCTCGAGGATCTCGAGGTTGCCGAAGATATGGTGGTGATTCCGCCGCAGGGCGTGCGCAAGGGTTTCGCCGGATTGATGGAGGCGTATAACGGGCAGCGCGTCGGCGCAGCCACCGTGGCGTTGGGCATCGGCGAAAGCGCGTACGAAATGGCGCTCGCCTACGCGCGCGATCGCCGGCAATTCGGCCGGCCGATCGCCGAGTTCCAGGGCGTCCAGTGGATGCTGGCCGACATGTCGATCCAGCTTGCCGCTGCCCAGGCGCTGATCTACAAGGCCGCCGCCAATGCCGGCCACGACTTTCCCAACAAGCTCGACGCCGCGCAGGCGAAGGTCTTCGCGGCCGACACGAGCGTTCGCGTGACCAACGATGCGCTCCAGATCTTCGGCGCGATGGGTTATTCGCGCAATCTGGCGCTCGAGCGCAAAGTGCGCGATGCGCGCATGTTCCCCATCGCAGGCGGCACGGCCCAGATCCTGCGCACGCAGGTGGCCGGGTCGATTCTCGGCATCAGGACGCCGCAATCGCGCGACGGCTACCTGAAGCTTGGAGCCGGCGAGTGATACGACAGGGCATGGCCACTGCCGCACATCGCATCGCCCGGCGGATCCACGAGGCGGAGGTGCGCGCATCCATTTTGCGGTTTACGGAGTAATGCATGTGAGGTAGATTGCGACCTGCTCTGTGTCGACTGGAGGAAAACGATGAACCGACGAGAATTCCTTAAGACTTCCGCGGCCGCGACCGCGCTTTCCGGGAGCCCGTTCGCGCGCAGCGCATTCGCCAACATGGCCGAGGCCGGCCGCTGGCGCGCATTTGAAGTGACGTACCGCGTCGAGGTGCAGAGGCCCGCCGGCGTGACCAAGGCGTGGCTGCCGCTGCCGCTGTCTGAGGACACCAGCTACTTCAAGAACCTCGGCAGCACCTGGAGCGCCGAGGGCGGGCGCGCTTCCGCGACGATCGAGCCGAAATACGGCGCGGGCATCGCGATGGCTGAGTTTCCGGAGGGCGTCGCGAATCCGACTTTCATCGTGGTTTCGCGCTTCGCGACGCGCGATCGCGCGGTCGATCTTGCCAAGCCGGGCAACGCACGTCCCGAGGATCCGAAGATCTTGCAGCGCAGCCTGCAGGGAACCGATCTGATCCCGGTCGACGGCATCGTCAAGGAAACGGCGATGGACATCACCAAGGGTCTGCGCGGCGACATGGACAAGGCGCGCGCGCACTACGAGTGGGTGGAGGAAAACACTTTCCGCGACCCGAAGACGCGCGGCTGCGGTTGGGGCGACATCAAGGCGATGCTCGAAACGCGCAACTTCGGCGGGAAGTGCGGCGACATCAACGCAATGTTCGTCGGACTGGCGCGCGCGGCCGGGATCCCGGCACGTGACATCTACGGTATCCGAGTGGCGAAATCCGAACTCGGCTACAAGAGCCTCGGCGTGGGCACCGAAGTGATCAGCAAGGCGCAGCACTGCCGCGCGGATTTTTATCTTCCGGAGTACGGCTGGATCCCCGTCGATCCGGGCGACGTGCGCAAGGTAGTTCTAGAAGAAGCGCCGGGCCTCACTCTCGCCAGCGACGTGGCGAGAGCGAACCGCGCGCGTCTGTTCGGCGCGTGGGAGATGAACTGGCTCGCCTACAACTATGCGCATGACGTGGTCCTGCCGGGCACAAAATTCGGCAAGATTCCATATCTGATGTACCCGAACGGCGAGACCGCGGCGGAGAAGCTCGACCAACTCGAGCCCGATCCGTTCAAGTACACGATTACCGCGCGCGAGTTGAAGGTCGCTTGAGAACGGTATTTTTCAGTTCGAGGGCCCGGGGCTTCCGGGCCCTTTTTGTTTCGTTCGCGGTCGGTGCGATCATTTCACTGCCCGGCGCGCTGCGGGCCGATGCGATAGAGCCGAAGCCCTGGACTGACGGGCCGACGCCTGCGCTGGTGCTGGAGGACATGCACGGACGCCCGGTGCGCCTGGAGGACTTCAAGGGCAAGGTGGTGCTGGTCAATTTCTGGGCGACGTGGTGCGAACCATGTCGCGACGAAATGCCCTCGATCCAGCGCCTCAGGCAGAAGCTGTCCGGCAAGCCGTTCGAGGTGTTGGCGGTAAACGTGACGGAACCGCGCAGCCGTGTGGAGGCGTTTCTCACCCAAATGCAGCTCGATCTGCCGGTCCTGCTCGATCATTCGGGCGACACCGCCCGGGGCTGGCGCGCGCGTATCCTGCCGGCGACTTTCATCATCGGTACCGACGGCCGCATTCGCTACGGCCATGCGGGCGAACTCGACTGGGCGGAGCCGCGCATCGTAGACATGATTGCTGCGCTCATGCGCGCGCGCTGACGAATGTTGCGCCGAACCGCACTGCTGCTCGGCCTGGTTGCATTTGCACCGCTCGTTTTCGCCCAGGAGACGGCGGTGCGCGCCCCATTCGTGACCACGCCGGACGAGGTGGTCGCTGAAATGCTCGCGCTGGCCGGTACCGGCCGCGACGACTACGTCATCGACCTCGGTTCGGGCGACGGGCGGATCGTGATTGCCGCCGCGCAGCGCTTCGGCGCGCGCGCACTGGGCGTGGACCTCGACGAGAAGCTGGTCGCGCTGTCGCGCGAGAACGCGCGCCGCGCGGGTGTTTCGGAGCGTACCGAGTTCCGCGTGCAGGATGCGTTGAGAACAGACCTGTCGCGCGCGAGCGTCGTGACCATTTACCTGCTGCCTCAACTCGTCAACGAACTGCAGCCGCGCGTGCTCGACGACATGCAACCCGGGGCGCGCGTCGTCACGCACGCGTTTTACATGCAGAGCTGGAAACCCGACGCGGTGCGCAAGGTGCGGCTCGCGCAGCGCCACGCCAGCCAGGGCGATGAAAGCACGATTTACCTGTGGATTGTGCCGGCAAAAGCTCGCGGCGAATGGCAGGCGCGTCTGCCGGCGATTGGCGATCTCAAGCTGCGCATCCACCAGAACTTTCAGGAGATCGAAGTCGAGGGACGGGCCGATGCGCGCGGTTTTCTCGTCGAGAAGGCCGCGTTGCGCGGCACGGCTATCAACTGGAATGGAACGCTGGAGCTGGCGGGCCGGCGGCTGGAACAGCGCTTCAGCGGCAGCGTGCGGCCCGATCGCATCGAGGGGGAATTGACGATCGCCGGGCAGGATCCGGTCAGGCTGATGGCTAAGAGGATTCCCTGACCCTCATTCGGCTCCCAACGGCAACCCTGGGGGTCGTTGCATAGTTGAACCCGGCAGCGTGGTTTAGACTCGGCGCCAGAGGGAGGATCGATGATGCTACGCACGCTCGCCGCGGTCCTGTGCATGTTTTCGTCGCTTGCGACGGCACAGCAATACCCGTCGAAACCGGTCACGTTCGTGATCCCGTTCGCCGCCGGCGGCGATTCCGACCTGTCGGGCCGCAACGTCGCGCTGCATGCATCGAAGTACCTCAACAACCAGCCGATCGTATCGGTGAACCGGA
>JBGOTT010000194.1:0-7897 GCA_041476585.1 Gammaproteobacteria bacterium
CGGACTTCGTTTTGCCCAACCGCTCACAAATCACGATGGAGCAGCATTTTCTGGATTCCTATGTGCGCCTGTTAATTCGCATCTGTCACCGCCGGGAGATTCACGCGATGGGCGGGATGGCGGCTCAGATTCCGATCAAGAACGATCCGGCCGCGAACGAAGCGGCGCTCGAGAAGGTGCGCGCGGACAAGCTGCGCGAAGTCACCGACGGCTGCGACGGCACCTGGGTGGCGCATCCCGGCCTCGTGTCGATCGCGAAGGCGGTGTTCGACCAGCACATGCCGCAGCCGAACCAGTATGGCAGGCAGCGGCCGGATGTCAGCATCTCGGCGAAAGATCTGCTCGACTTCCGGCCGGAGGCCCCGATCACCGAAGCCGGCCTGCGCAACAACATCTCGGTCGGCATCCAGTATCTGGGCGCTTGGCTCGCAGGCAACGGCTGCGTGCCCGTGTTCAATTTGATGGAGGATGCTGCCACCGCGGAGATTTCGCGCTCGCAGATCTGGCAGTGGATGAGGAGCAACAAGGGCAGGCTCGACGATGGCCGCAAGATCACGAAGGAACTGTTCCGCCAGTTGCTCGCGGAGGAGCTGCCGAAGGTAAGAAACTATCTGGGCGAAGCGGGGTTCAAGGCAGGCAAGTACGAGGAAGGCGCGAAGCTGTTCGACCGAATCACCACCGACGACACCTACGTCGAGTTCCTCACGCTGCCTGCGTACGCATTGATTGACTGAACGGGGGAAACATCATGATCGACTTGTACATGTGGGGCACCGCGAACGGCCTGCGCGCATCGGTGGCGCTCGCCGAATCGGGACTCGAGCATCGCATCCACAAGGTGGACCTCACCAAGGGCGAGCAGAAGAAGCCCGAATTCCTCGCGCTGAATCCCGCGGGGCAGATCCCGGTGATGGTGGATGCGGGCGGGCCCGGCGGCGCGCGGCTGGTGCTCGCGCAGTCCGGAGCGATCATGCTCTACGTCGCCGAGAAGAGCGGCAAGTTCCTGCCCAAGGACGGCGCGCGCCGCGCGGCTGCGCAACAGTGGTTCATGATGGGCGCGAGCGATATTGCCGGCGCGAGCGGCACGCTGTTTCTGCTGGAAAACCTCGCGCCGGAAAAATCGGCGAAGAACGCCGAGTTCTTCAAGGACCGGCTGGTCAAGATGTTCTCGCTCCTCGACCAGCGGCTTTCGGGCCGCGAATTCGTCGCCGACGAACTGTCGATTGCGGATCTGATGCTGTATCCGAACTACTCGCTGCGCAAGCCGTTGCTCGATGCGTCCGGAAGTTTCGCAAATCTGAATCGGTGGGGCGCGACGATGGCCGCGCGTCCGGGGGTGCAGAAAGGGATGAATCCCTAGCGCAGCTCGGCGATCACCGGCGTGTGATCCGACGGGCGCTCGAGTTTCCTCGGCGCCTTGTCGATCGTGCAAACCGTGCAGCGCGCCGCGAGCGCGGGCGACAGCAGGATGTGGTCGATGCGCAGCCCGGCGTTGCGCCGAAAGGCCATCATCCGATAATCCCACCACGAGAACGATTTCTCCGGCTGCTCGAACAGCCGGAAGCTGTCCTTCAGGCCAAGCGCCATGAGGGTGCGGAAGGCTTCGCGCTCGGGCTCGGACACGTGCACCTGTCCCTCCCAGGCCTTCGGGTCGTGCACATCGCGGTCTTCTGGCGCGACGTTCAGGTCGCCCAGCACCGCAAGATCGGGATGGGCAAGCATTTCGTCCGCCAGCCACTCGCGCAGCGCCGCATACCACCGCAGCTTGTATTCGTACTTGTCCGAACCGACCGCCTGGCCGTTTGGCGCATACAGGCAGACCACGCGCACGCGGTCGATGGTTGCCGTGAGCACGCGCTTCTGCTCATCGGCAAATCCGGGGATGCCGGTGATGGTGTCGCGCGCATCCGCACGCGACAGGATCGCGACGCCGTTATAGGTCTTCTGACCGGAAAACGCCGCGCGGTAGCCCGCTGCCGCGATCTCGTCGCGGGGGAACTTCGCGTCCTCCAGCTTGAGCTCCTGCAGGCACACGACATCGGGCTGCGCGAGAGGCAGCCAGTCGAGCAACTGCGGGAGGCGGACCTTCAGGGAGTTGACGTTCCAGGTGGCGAGGCGCATCAAGGATTCGATAGCCTGTGGGCGAAAAATGGTACTACACGGAGGGACGCCGCCGGCCGAAGGCGTCGATGACGCAGGCCAGCACGGTGCACGCGGCGATCACCGCCGCCATCGGCACCGCGCCACTGCCAGGCATGAATCCTACGGCCGCGGTGGCGACTACGCCTGCGAGCGCCTGACACGTCCCCAGCAGTGCCGAGGCTGTGCCGGCATCCGCGCCGAACGACGTCATCCCGATGGCACTTGCGTTGGGCGCAATGAAGCCGATCGAGGCCACCACGAAGAACAACGGCAGCACAACGCCTGGCAGGCCGCCGGCGCCGGTCATCGCCGTCGCAAGCAGAACCAGCGCCATCACCGTCTGCAGGCGTATCGCCCTGCGCAGGATGACCGCGCTCCTTGCGCGACGCAGCAGCCGCGAGTTCATCTGCGACCCGACGATCAAGCCGAAGGCGTTGGCGCCGAAGAACCAGCCAAATGCCTCGACGCGCACGCCGAAATACTGGATCAGCACGAATGGTGCGGACGAGATGTACGCAAACACCGCGGCGAAAGGCAACGCGAGCAGCATCGCCGGCACGAGGAAGCGTGCGTCGCGCGCGACGCTGCGGATGCGCGCCAGCGTGTCGCCCAGACTGCCCATGCGTCGCGTGGAACGCTCCAGCGTCTCGGGTAGCGCGGCGAGTGTCGCGACCAGGGCGACGGTGCCAAAGACGGCCAGCACCCAGAAAATTGTCCGCCACCCGCCGTGCACCAGTACGTAGCCACCCGCGAGCGGGGCGAGAATCGGCGCAAGCCCCATGACCAGCACCATGGCGGAAAACATGCGCGCCGCATCCGCCCCGACGTACAGGTCGCGTATCGTTGCGCGCGCGATCACCATGCCCGCGCAACCGCCAAGCGCCTGCACAAACCGCAGCGCGATCAGGCTCTGCACGCTCCATGCGAGTGCGCAGCCCACGGACGCGAGCAGAAATATGCCCAGTCCTGCAGTGAGCGGCAGCTTGCGGCCGAGTCTGTCTGAAAGCGGTCCGTAGAAAAGCTGGCCTAAAGCCATGCCGAAAAAATATGCCGCGAGCGTGCGCTGCACCGATGCCGGCGAGGCCGCGAGCTCTGCTTCGAGCGTCGGCAGGCTCGGCAGGAACATGTCGATCGACAACGGACCGAGCGCGGTCACCGAGCCGAGGACAAGCGCGAGCCGCAGGCGGCCGATCACGATGAATGCTCCGGGGCGACGTGCCTCGCCCCGCTGGGGTCAAACGTCGCCGGCTGCGACTTTCATTGCGATCAGGTTACTGCGCTGGGGGCTTCTGTTCGCCGTCCGGTGCCGGCGCGGCCGCAGCACCCGGCGCTTCGTAGCCCTCAGGCACGGGTGGCGCTGCCTGTTTGCGCGCCGGCATCGAGCCAGCCTTCGGATAGCCCGCGATGTCGAGCAGCCGGTCGAAGGCCCCCTGCTCGAAGCCCTTCTGCACGTTGCTGCCGACCTGCAGCGTCGGGACCTGCTTCGCGCCCGAAACCTTCATGAGCAGCTCGTTCGTTTCCGCGTCCCAGACCTGGACCTCCTTGAACGGCACGCCGCGTTTGTTGAGCGTCGCGCGCGCCTCGGGGCAGCCTTCCTTGCAGGAAGGCGAGGTGTAGAGCGTGACCGGGGCATTCTTGACCGCGAGCTGCAACTCGAACGGAGTCTCGCTCGATACCACGCTGCCCTTGAGGTCCTTCTTCTGCACGCCCTTCGACGAAGGCGGGGGCGGGGTGTCGCTGTAATGCACGCGGCCCTTGTCGTCGGTCCAGCGGTACTGCTGCGCGAGGGCGCAGCCCGCCGCGGTTGCCAGGATCAAAAACAGCGCTGTTCGCATGGCGTTTTCGCTCTATACGATCACACGGCAATCATACCATTGTGACGCAGCAGAGCATCGACGCGCGGCTCGCGCCCGCGGAAGGCGCGGAACGATTCCGCAGCGGGGCGGCTGCCGCCCACCGCAAGGACCTCATCGCGGAAGCGCGCGCCGATCGCGGAGTCGATGACGCCGTTCGCGCCGCGCCGCGCGTCGCGCATTTCCTCGAATGCGCTGAACGCGTCCGCAGACAGCACCTCGGCCCACTTGTAGCTGTAGTAGCCTGCGGCGTATCCACCGCCGAAGATGTGGGAGAAGTTGTTTGGAAAGCGGTTGTACGCCGGCGGGAACAGAACGGCGACGCGTTTGCGCACCTCGTCGAGCAGGTCGAGCGCGCTCGCTCCCGCGCCGGCGTCGAAGTCGAAGTGCAGGCGCATGTCGAACAGCGCGTATTCGATCTGTCTGACCATTCCCAGTCCCGCCTGGAAGTTCTTCGCCGCGAGCATCCTGTCGAACAGCGCGCGCGGCAATGTTTCACCGGTATCGACGTGCCGGGTCATCTGGCGCAGCACCTCCCATTCCCAGCAGAAGTTCTCCATGAACTGGCTCGGCAGTTCGACCGCGTCCCACTCCACTCCGTTGATGCCGGACACGCCGAGGTCTTCGATGCGCGTGAGCAAGTGGTGCAGGCCGTGGCCGAATTCGTGAAACAGCGTGATTACATCGTCGTGCGTGAACAGCGCCGGTTTGTTTCCGACCGGCCGCGCAAAGTTGCAGTTGAGGTAAGCCACCGGCGTCTGGAGGGCGTGCGGCTTCCTGCGCCGCGCGATCGCATCGTCCATCCACGCGCCGCCGCGCTTGGTCTCGCGCGCGTAAGGATCCAGATAGAACTGGCCGATCATCGCGCCGCTCGCGTCGCGCACCTCGAAGAAACGCACGTCCTCGTGCCAGGTGGCGGCCTGCGCTTCGCCGATGCGCACGTCGTACAGCGTTTCGACCAGGCGGAACATCCCGGGCACCACCTGCGTTTCCGGAAAGTACTGCTTCACTTCCTGATCGGAAAATGCAAACCGCTTGGCGCGCAGCTTTTCAGAGGCGAACGCGACGTCCCAGGCTTCGAGGCAGTCGATTCCCAGTTCCGAGCGGGCAAACGCCTGCAACTCGGCTGCATCCTGCTCGGCGAAGGGACGCGCGCGGCGCGCGAGATCGTCGAGGAATTCGAGCACCTGCACGGGCGAATCGGCCATTTTCGGCACCAGCGAGCACTCGGCGAAGCTCGCGTAGCCGAGCAGCTTCGCTTCTTCGCCGCGCAGCGCGACGATGCGACCGATGGAGGCCGTGTTGTCCCATTCGGGCTTGCCGAATTCCGAGGCGCGCGTGACGCTCTCGCGGTACATGGTCTGGCGCAGCGCACGGTCCTCGGCATACTGCATCACCGGTATGTAGGAAGGCGCATGCAGCGTGAACTTCCAGCCCTGTTTGCCGTCCTTCAGCGCGGCTTCGCGAGCGGGGGCAAGCTCGTCGACCGGGATGCCCGCGACCCGCCGCTCATCGTCGATCACGAGCCAAAACGCGTTGGTCGCATCCAGAACGTTCTCCGAGAAGCGCGACGACAGCGCGGCGAGCTCCTCCTGGATCTCGGCGTAGCGGCGCTTATCGGCAGCCGGCAGCTCGGCGCCGCCCAGCCTGAAGTCGCGCAGCGCGTTTTCCACGATGCGCTTGCGCGCCGCGCTGAGCGCCGCGAAACCGGCCGACGCGCGCAGCGCGCGGTACTTCTCGAACAGCGCCTGATTCTGGCCCAGCTCGGTCCAGTATTGGGTGACCTTGGGCAGGCCAGCGTTGTACGCCTCGCGCAATTCGGGGCTGTCGAGCACCGCGTGCAGATGGGACACCTGGCCCCATGCGCGGCCGAGCCGCTCGTTCGCGTCCTCGAGCGGCGCGATGAACGCCGCCCACTCCGCAGGCACCTCCGGACGCAATGCGTGCGCAACCGCCTCGCGCGCCTCCTCGAGCAACTTGTCGACTGCCGGTGCGACATGCGCCGGCAGGATGTCGCCGAATCTCGGCAGGCCGCTGAAGTCGAGCAACGGGTTCATGGGGTAAAGAAGACTCCGTTCAACACGGCGCGCCCGCCGCCGCAATCGTGTTCACGATCAGCATTGCCACCGTCATCGGCCCGACGCCGCCCGGCACCGGCGTGATCCAGCCCGCGACTTCCCTGGCCGCGGCGAAATCCACGTCGCCGACGAGCGAACCGTCGGGCAGCCGGTGGGTGCCCACGTCGATCACGCAGGCCCCCGGTTTGACCATCTCGGCGCCCACCAGTTTCGGGCGGCCGGCCGCAACCACCAGGATATCGGCGCACCGCGCCTGGTCGCCGAGGTCCTGCGTCTTCGAATGGCAGATGGTGACGGTCGCGTCGCGTTGCAAGAGCAGTAGCGCTGCGGGTTTGCCGACGATGGTGCTGCGTCCGATCACCACCGCATGGCGGCCGGCGATCGGAATGGCTGCGTGATCGAGCAGCCGCAGGATACCCGCAGGCGTGCACGGAACGAGCTTCGCGCGTCCCGCGACCAGCGCGCCGAGGTTCTCCGCATGGAAGCCGTCCACATCCTTGCGCGGCGATACCGCCGCAAGCACGCGTGCGGTGTCGAACGCGGCGGGAAGCGGCAGCTGTACAAGGATGCCGTGGATGCGGGAATCGCGGTTGAGCGCCTGCACGCGCTCGAGAACCTCGGTTTCCCCCGTATCTGCAGGAAGCGCGTGCAGCTCGGAGTAGATCCCGGTTTCCTCGCACGCGCGCACCTTGTTGCGCACGTAGACGCGTGAAGCAGGGTCGTCGCCGACCAGCACCACCGCGAGTCCCGGGCGCACGCCGAGGGCGGCGAGGGCGTTGCGCGCCTCGGCGCGAATGCTCGCGGCGAGCGCCTTGCCGTCGAGCAGCGTGGCAGGCATCGGGATTTGCGGCGGAAGTGATGCGAAACGGTGCGGCGAAAGTCTAGCATTCTTGTGCCTGCATCGCGATCGTATTAAGCTCGGGCCCGGGCAGTTCGCGCTCTTCGCGATTCTCCTGGAGGCGCGGGTATTCCGACCCTCTCACCAGCGACCTCGCCAGAAGCCGGAGGCATCATTTCCGCCGTCCCGCAATTTCCCGCGGCCAACGATCCCGATGCACTCGAAACCCAGGAGTGGCTCGATGCGCTCGAGGCGGTGCTCGACCGCGAAGGTCCCGAGCGCGCGCACTTCCTGCTCGAGAAGCTGATCGAGATGGCGCGCCGATCCGGCGCCTACCTGCCGTACAAGGCGCAGACCGCCTACATCAACACCATTCCGCCGCACATGGAAGAACGCACTCCGGGGGACCCTGTCCTCGAGGAGCGCAACCGCTCCATCATGCGCTGGAACGCGATGGCGATGGTCGCGAAGGCCAACAAGGGCGATGGCGATCTGGGTGGACACATCGCGAGCTTCGCCTCCGTCGGAACGCTGTTTGGCACCGGATTCAACCATTTCTGGCATGCGCCCCACGAGGGGCATGGCGGTGATCTGATCTACTTTCAGGGACATTCGTCGCCGGGGATCTACGCCCGCGCGTTCCAGGAAGGGCGCCTCACCGAAGAGCAGATGCTCAACTTCCGCCGCGAGGTCGACGGCAAGGGCATCTCCTCCTACCCGCATCCCTGGCTGATGCCGGAGTTCTGGCAGTTCCCGACGGTGTCGATGGGTCTCGGGCCGATCCAGGCCATCTATCAGGCGCGATTTCTGAAGTACCTCCATGCGCGCGGGTTCGCCAACACCGAGAACCGCAAGGTATGGGCGTTCTGCGGCGACGGCGAGATGGACGAGCCGGAGAGCCTGGGCGCCATCGCGCTCGCCTCGCGCGAGAAGCTCGACAACCTCATCTTCGTCATCAACTGCAACCTCCAGCGGCTCGACGGCCC
>JBGOTT010000195.1:0-7870 GCA_041476585.1 Gammaproteobacteria bacterium
CCTCCGCACGCTTACGCGCCTGCGCAAGGGATGGCATCGGTGGCCTAGGAGAAAAGCCGCAACGCGAGCGCGCTGCCGGGCGCGATGCCCCGCGCTTCCAATCGCGAGCGCACGCCGTCGAGTTGCCGGCCGATCGCCGCCAGCGATTGCTCGTCGAGCGCGCGATCGTTGTCGTCTACCATGCGGCCGCCGAGCGCCGCCGCCAGATCCCTGGCAAGGCGGGCCATGGACTCGAAGCTGCGCGCGGTCTCGGGCGCGCGCGGCACGTCCATGGCAAGCGAAAGCGCCTGCAGCGAATCGCCGGGACTTTCTCCCGGCGAGAGCGAAGCGCCGGAGCGGTCGTACAGGCAGTACCGCTCGCGCCGGTTCGCCTCGCGCAGCGCATAGCGCCCATCGGGGCCGGGGACAAGCCCCGCCGACTCGGCGACCCTGCGTATCGTGGCCCCGTCGAGCCGCCCCTGCTCGCCGGGAACGACGTGCACCACCACTTGGATGTCCGTATCGGCGCACAACTGGTCCAGCGCCCGTCCCTGTTCAAGCGCCTGCGCCATCTCGGGCGCGTCCACGCTGGCGCCGAGCCTGGCCGCAAGCGTATCGACTTCGGCGCGAAACTCGAGCAGTTCTCCGTCGCTCACCAGGCCACGGCGATTCACCAGTTGCAATGCCGCACGCAGGCGCGTGTAATGGCCGTCCGCCGCACAGGGCAGCCATTCGTTGCCCGAGCTTCCTGCGAACAGCGCACGTTGCGCGAAACGATGCTCCGCAGGCGCCCAAGCCTGGGCCAGCGCGTATCCGGCGACCGGCCGATCGGCTGCGAGTTCGAGTACGTAGTCGATGCGCGGGTCGGGAAGCGCGATCTCCGGGCGCCGCGCATCCGGCTGGCGAGCGGCGCGCGGCGCAGCCCCAAATGCCGGTTCGACCCGCGCCGCCGAACCCGCCGGCGCATCGAGCAACACGTCGGTGTGGTGCGACTCGAAGGCCGCCCGGGCGTGCCGGCTCGATGCCCGCTCCTGCCACTTGTTGAACGCGAGCACTGCGACGATCGCCAGCGCGCCGATCGCAATCAGACCGAGCTGGAAATCCGTCATGGCGCCCGCCCCGGCCTCAGGCCGCGAGTTCCTCGCGCATGCGCAGCGCCGCGTCGATGTCGACCGCGACGACCCGCGATACGCCGGACTCGGGCATGGTGACCCCGATCAGCTGCTCCGCCATCTCCATGGTGATCTTGTTGTGGCTGATGAACAGGAACTGCGTCTGCGCGGACATCTTTTTCACCAGGTCGCAGAAACGCACGGTGTTCGAATCGTCGAGCGGCGCATCGACTTCGTCAAGCATGCAGAACGGCGCCGGGTTGAGCTGGAACAGCGAGAACACCAGCGCGATCGCGGTCAGCGCCTTCTCGCCGCCCGAGAGCAGATGAATGCTGCTGTTGCGCTTGCCCGGCGGCTGCGCCATCACCTGAACACCGGCGTCGAGGATTTCCTCGCCGGTCATGTTGAGGCGCGCCTCTCCGCCGCCGAACAGCAGCGGAAACAGCGAACCGAAATGCCGGTTGACGCTGTCGAAGGTCTCACGCAGCAACTCGCGCGTCTCGCGATCGATGCGCTGGATGGCATTTTCCAGCGTCTGCATGGCCTCCTCGAGATCGGCCGATTGCGCGTCGAGGAAGCCTTTGCGCTCCTGGCTCGACTTGAGTTCCTCGAGAGCGGCGAGGTTGACCGCCCCGAGCTCGGCGATCTCCTGCGCAAGGCGCGTGATGTCACCCTGCAGCGCCGAGGGGCGGGGCGCCTGCGGCGCCTGCGCCTCGAGCGCGGCGTCGTCGGCCCCCGTTTCGCGCAACTGCCCGTCGAACTGGTCATGGTTGATCGCGGCCGCCTGTTCCTTCAGCCGAAGCTCGCCGATGCGCTCGCGGACCGGATGAACTCCGGCTTCGATCTGCAAACGCTGTTCCTCGAGCGCGCGCAGCGCACCCGCGGCCGCCTCGACCGCGGCACGCGCCTCGGCCAGCATCTTTTCGCAACGAAAGCGCGACTCGACGGCCGCGGCAAGGGCCTGGCGCACGGCCGGGATCGGATCGACGGCCAGGTCTTCGGACAACTTGCCGATCTCCGCGTCGGCCCGTTCGATCTGCTGGTCGATCACCTTGACCGAACTGTCGATTTCGGCAATCTTGGAGGCGCATTCACGTTCCCCGTACACGGCGTCCTGCGCTTCGCGCTCGGCGCCGTGAACGCGTTTGCGCTGCTCGACCAGCAATTCCTCGGCGCTCACGTGCGCCCGCTTGATCTCCTCCAGGCGCTGCTGCAGCGCACCGATTGCCTGCCGCGCCTGTTCGAACTCGCTTTCGAGCTCCGCGCGACGCGCCTGCGCCGCGTCCCGGTCGCCGCGGATTTCCGCCAGCTCCGCCTCGATCTGCTCGGTGCGCTCGCGGTGGCGCTCGAACTGCTGTTGCAGCTTGAGCAGTTCGATGTGCGCGTCGCGGCTCGCCGACTGCATTGCGCCCGCCGATTCACGCAATGCGTCGAGCGCAGCTTGCCGTTGCGCGAGCTCCCGGTTCGCGGATTCGAGCGCAGCGCGCGCATCGGCAAGCTGCTTCTCGCGTTCGCTGCACCCCGCATCGAGTGCCTCGATCTCGGTCTGCCGCGCGAGCAATCCGGCGTCCGCGGAATCCGGCGCATGCAGGCAGAGCGTATGGCGCGTGAACTGATGTCCCAGCCGATTCACCAGCACGGCGCCCGCCGGCAGGCGGGAGCGCGCCTCGAGCGACGGCGTGCCTTCCAGGCCATAGACGCCCGAGAGCCAGTCGGCAAGCGCACCGCCGACCGACTTTTCCTGCGCGTGGATCCGCGCAGAGAGCGGCTGCAGGCCGCCGATCGATTCCTCGCCGCCCTCCGCGGCGGCCGCAACGAACACGCTGGTCTTGCCCGGCGGGGTTTCCCCGGCCAGGTCATCGAGGCCTGTCGCGCTCGATACTTGGTGGGCGCGCAGCCGCTCGCGCAGCACCGCTTCCACCGCCGTCTCCCAGCCCGCATCGATGCGCAGCTTTTGCCACAGCCGCGGCATCCGCGCGAGAGAATGCCGCTCAAGCCAGCCGCGCAGCTCCCCATCCTCGGCGATTCCCTCCTGTACCTGGCGAAGGGTGGAGAGTTGGGCCTCGGCCGCACTGTGCTCGCGCAGCGCCGTATTCACGCGCCCTGAAGCGCCTTGGCGCCGTTGCTCGAGTTTCGAGCAGGCCTCCTGCAGCGCAAGCGCCTGCTGTTGGGCGGCTTCGATCTGCCGGTCCAGTTCCGCGACGCGCGCCTCCGCGCGCGCAAGCGTCGCGCCGTCGGGCCGCGGTAGCGCACTGCGTTCCGTTTCGAGCCGCTCGGAGCGCAGCGCGATGGCCGCGAGGGTTGCCGCGAGATGCCCGAGATTCGATTGCGCGATCTGGCAGCGGCTCTCGGCTTGCATCGCGTGGCTGCGCAGCTCCGTCAGGCGCTCCTGGGCGGCGCGGAACGCAGCCTCCGCTCCGGGCAGGCGCTCGCTCTCGACGGAAAGTCCGGCCCGGCTGCGTTCGACGCGCGCGCGCGCATCGACCTGCCGCTGTGCCCACATGTGCAGCGCCTGCGTCAGCTGCGCGCGCTGCGCGCGCCATGCCGCGAGCTGGGTGCGCAGCTCGACGTGCCGGCTCTCGAGCCGTTGGCGCGTTTCCTCCATGTGCCGCAGTTCGGACTCGTTGCGGGCGACCTCGGCATTGGCCGCATACAGCGCGGCCTGCGCGGCATTCAGTCCGTCGCCGGCGCCGTAATGCTCGCTGCGCGCCGTCTCGATGCGGCTCTCCACCGCGCGCAGCCTTGCGGTCTCGGCCTCCAGCAGGTTCGACTGACGCAGGATCTCCTGGGCATGGCGCTCCCGCTCCAGCGCGGCATCGCGCCGCCGCAGGAACCAAAGCAGCCGTTGCCTGGCCTGCAGCTCGCCGTGCAGATCGTGATAGCGCGTTGCCACGCGCGCCTGCGCGTCGAGCTTCTCGATCTGCACCCCCAGCTCCAGGCGGATGTCGTTCACCCGCGCGAGGTTCTCGCGCGTATCGGCCAGGCGGTGCTCGGTCTCGCGGCGCCTTTCCTTGTAGCGCGAGACGCCCGCGGCTTCCTCGAGAAACACCCGCAATTCCTCCGGCCGCGCCTCGATCACGCGCGAGATCATGCCCTGCTCGATGATCGCGTAGGCGCGGGGCCCGAGGCCGGTGCCAAGAAACATGTCGGTGATGTCGCGCCGGCGCACCTGCAGGTTGTTGATGAAATAGGACGATTCGCCGTCGCGTTGCAGCACCCGCTTCACCGAGATCTCGGTGTATTGCGACCATTGCCCCGCAGCGCGACCGAGCGAGTTGTCGAACATCAGTTCGACAGCGGAGCGCGCCAGCGGCTTGCGGTTCACCGAGCCGTTGAAGATCACGTCCTGCATCGAGTCGCCGCGCAGCGCCGACGCGCGCGATTCGCCGAGCACCCAGCGAACCGCGTCGATGACGTTCGATTTGCCGCAGCCGTTGGGGCCGACGATGCCGACCAGCTGTCCCGGAACGTGGATCGAGGTGGGGTCGACGAAGGACTTGAAGCCTGAGAGCTTGATCTGGACGAGGCGCACGGAAGCGTATTCGGGTTGGAACTCTGCAGCCGCGGCGCGCTCGAAACAACGCGCAATGCACCGTGAAAAGCGCCGCGAAAAAAGCGCGCGCTATGATACCATTGCCGCGTTGCTTTCCTCCTCTCGCCGCGAGCGCGCCGCGCGCTGATTCGATGCCATCGAAGCCGAGCCAGGCGCTCGCCACGTTCGCCAACCCGGACCCCGCGCGCGATTACCGGATCCATATGGAAATTCCGGAGTTCAGCTGCCTGTGTCCGGTCACGCGCCAACCGGATTACGCGTGCCTGCTGCTCGATTACGTGCCCGATCGCAGCTGCGTCGAGCTCAAATCGCTCAAGCTCTACATTTGGTCGTATCGCAGCCGGGGCGCATTCCACGAGGCGGTGGCCAACCAGATCCTCGATGACCTGGCGCGCGCGACCCGGCCGCGTTACATGCGGCTGGAAGCGCGCTTCAATGTGCGCGGCGGAATTTTCACCACCGTGGTCGCCGAACACCGAAAGCGCGGGTGGCGTCCGGCAGAGCCGGTCATGCTCGAGGCGCTCCCGGCGGCCATCCCCCGCACCACGCGCGCATGAACCCGCGCCTGGCGCGGCTCCAGCCGTATCCGTTCGAGAAGCTGCGCGCGCTGCTCGCCGGAATCGAGCCGAACCCGGAGCTCTCGCCGATCAACCTGTCGATCGGCGAGCCCAAGCATCCGACGCCGGCCCTGGTACGCGACGCGCTGGTCGCCGCGCTGGACGCTCTGGCGGCCTATCCGGCGACCGCCGGTCTGCCGGCGCTGCGCGAAGCGATCGCGGATTGGCTGAAACGCCGCTATGCGCTTGCTGCCGTGGACGCGCTCACCCAGGTCTTGCCGGTGAACGGATCGCGCGAGGCGCTGTTCGCGTTCGCACAGACGGTCATCGACGACGCTGCCGGCGATGCACTGGTCGTTTGCCCGAATCCGTTCTACCAGATCTACGAGGGCGCGGCGCTGCTTGCCGGCGCCAAACCGGTGTTTCTCAACGCGCAACCGGACAACGGCTTCCGGCTCGATCCGGGCGAACTGCCGGATGCGGCCTGGCGCCGCGTGCAATTGATGTACGTCTGCTCGCCCGCCAACCCGACCGGCACCGTGTGCACTCTGGACGACTGGCGCCGCCTGTTCGAGCTGTCCGATCGGCATGGCTTTGTCATCGCGTCCGACGAGTGCTACTCGGAGATCTACTGCGACGAATCCCGGCCACCGCTTGGCGCATTGCAGGCCGCGCAGATGCTCGGCCGCGACGGTTATCCGCGCCTGGTTGTGTTTTCCAGCCTGTCGAAGCGCTCGAATTCGCCCGGAATGCGCTCGGGCTTCGTCGCCGGCGATGCGGCGTTGCTGAAGAGCTTCCTGCTCTACCGCACCTATCACGGTGGCGCGATGAGCGGCGCGGTGCAGCGCGCGTCGATCGCCGCCTGGCGCGACGAGGCGCACGTCAGGGAGAACCGCCGGCTGTACGCGGAGAAGTTCCGCGCTGCGCTGCCGCTGGTACGCAAACCTCTCGAAGCGGGCCTGCCCGGCGGCGGGTTTTATCTGTGGCTGCGCACGCCGATCGACGATTGCGAGTTCGCGCGCGAGTTGCAGCACCAATATAATGTGCTGGTGCTGCCGGGGAGCTACCTTGCGCGCGATGCGCATGGCGCCAATCCCGGCCGCAATTACGTGCGCATCGCGCTGGTCGCGCCGCAGGCCGAGTGCCTCGAAGCGATGCAGCGCATCGAGCGCTTTTCCCGACAACTCTGAGCCCTTCATGCAAGACGCACGACAGACCATCGAACGAGCCTGGGAGGAGCGCGCCGGGCTGAATGCCGCGAACGCGCCGGCCGCGCTGCGCGATGCCGTCGAGCGGGTCATCGCCGGGCTGGATGCCGGGCGCCTGCGCGTGGCGGAGAAATCGAACGGCGCGTGGATCACGCATCAGTGGCTCAAGAAAGCGGTGCTGTTGTCATTCCGCCTGGAGGACAACCGGCTGCTGCCCGGCGCGTCGACCAACTACTATGACAAGGTCGCCGGAAAATTTGCGAATTACGATGCCGCAGCGTTCGCGGCGGGGGGATACCGCGTGGTTCCGCCTGCGATGGCGCGCCGCGGCGCCTTCATTGCCCGCAACGTCGTTCTGATGCCCTCCTACGTCAACATCGGGGCCTATCTGGACGACGGGACCATGGTCGACACCTGGGCGACGGTCGGTTCCTGCGCGCAGATCGGAAAGAACGTGCACCTTTCCGGCGGCGTCGGCATCGGAGGGGTGCTGGAACCGCTGCAGGCCAATCCGACCATCATCGAGGACAACTGCTTTGTCGGCGCGCGCTCCGAGATCGTCGAAGGCGTCGTGGTCGAGGAAAACAGCGTGATCTCGATGGGAGTGTTCATCGGTCAGAGCACCAGGATTTTTGACCGCGCGACCGGGGAGATCATCTACGGCCGCGTGCCGTCGGGTTCTGTCGTGGTACCCGGTACGCTGCCGGCAGGGGACCGCAGTTGCGCCCTGTATTGTGCAGTCATCGTCAAGCGGGTGGACGCGAAGACGCGCGCCAAGACGAGCCTCAACGAACTGCTGCGCGGGGATTAGACTAGAATTTCGCACCAATGCAGGGGGCACCATGTCAGCAATGAAGCGGCTGTTCCAGCTGATGGCCGATAAGAAGGCCTCGGACATCTTCCTTTCGGTCGGCGCGCCGATCAACATCAAGATCAACGGCACGTCGCTGCCGGTGAATCAGAGCGTGATGAACACCGATGGCGTGAAGACGCTGCTCTACGAGGTGCTCACCGAGCGGCAGGTGCGCGAATTCGAGGAGGAGATGGAACTGAACACGGCGCTCACCGTGGAAGGCGTGGGCACGTTCCGGATCAGCGCGTTCCGGCAGAAGGGCACCCCGGCGGCCGTCGTGCGTTACATCCCGAGCGAAATCCCGAACATCGACTCGCTCGGCGTGCCCGAGGTGCTCAAGGAAGTGATCATGCAGAAGCGCGGCCTGATCCTGATGGTCGGCGCGACCGGTTCGGGCAAGACCACTTCGCTTTCGGCGATGCTCGATTTCCGCAACGAGCGCCGCACCGGGCACATTCTGACCCTGGAGGACCCGGTCGAGTTCATCTTCAGCAACAAGAAGTCGATCGTCAACCAGCGCGAGGTCGGCACCGACACCAAGGCCTTCGAGATCGCGCTGAAGAACGCGCTGCGCCAGGCGCCCGATTGCATTCTCATCGGCGAGATCC
>JBGOTT010000196.1:0-7828 GCA_041476585.1 Gammaproteobacteria bacterium
GATCAGCGTCGTCAGCATGATGAACGGCATCGCCGCCGTGCGGTCCCGGTGCGGCGAAAAGAGCTTGAAGCGAGGTTGCGTCATGCGCCAAAGGTACCAGAGCCGGCATTCCCGCAACTGCGCATATTCCCTCTCCCGGCTGGGCGGATCAGGGATACTTCCTGCGCTGGTGAAGTACGCGGGCGATGGCCTGTCGTAGCGGGCATCTCCGGCGTGATTCACAATATGCGGAAAAAGGGGGCGGACCAAACAGATGAGCGGTGAGCCGATCCGGGTGGCCGTGCTCGGTGCGGGCGCGGTGGGCTGCTTCTTCGGAGGGATGCTGGCGCGCGCCGGACACCACGTCACGCTGATCGGCCGGCACGTCCACATCGACGCGTTCAGGAGGTCGGGCCTGCATTTCGAGGGGCTCAATATCAACGAGCACATTCCGGTCCACGCCAGCACCGAAGCCGAAGCGGTGCGTGGCGCCCGCCTGATTCTGTTCTGCGTGAAGTCCACCGACACCGAACCAGCCGCCGCGCAGATCGCGCCCTTCCTCGATGCCGACAGCGTCGTGGTGAACCTGCAGAACGGCGTCGACAACACCGAACGCATCCAGCCCCGCGTTTCCCGACCCGTGATTCCCGCGGTGGTCTACGTGGCGACCGAAATGGCCGGCCCCGGGCATCTCAAGCACCACGGCCGCGGCGATCTCGTCATCGGCGCCCTGGGCGACAAAGTGCCTGCCGAAGCGCTGGCGCTGGTGAAACATTGGTTCGAGCACGCCGGCGTGCCGGTGGTGATTTCAGACAACGTGGCGGGCGAGCTGTGGGGCAAGCTGGTGGTGAACTGCGCTTACAACGCGCTCTCCGCGATCACACAGCTTCCGTACGGCAGCATGATCGGCGGCGTCGGCGTTCGCGAAATCATGCGAGACGTTGTCGAGGAAACACTGGCCGTGGCCAAAGCGAGCGGCGTGCAAATGGCGCCCGACATGCTCGCCAAGACCTACAAAATCGCGGAAGCCATGCCCACGCAGTACTCATCCACCGCACAGGACCTGGCGCGCGGCAAACCGACGGAGATTGATCACCTGAATGGGTTCGTGGTGCGCAAGGGCGAGGCGCTGGGCGTGCCTACGCCGACGAATCGGGTGCTGTATGCGCTGGTGAAGCTGATCGAGGCGAAGCAGTGCGCGAACGCGTAGGCGACGAGGTTGCGACCTTGCCGTCCTGCTGCCAGCCGAAGTGCCTGGGTTGAAAGTTCACAGCCAGCCCTTCCTGAAAAGCAAACAGTGCGGAACACTCAGCGTACCATCATGAATCGTTTCACCCACCTCGACTGGCCGTTCTTCGACGACGCGCACCGCCGCCTTGCGCGCGACGCCGAGGCCTGGGCGCGCGAAGCACTTGGGGACTGGACCCACGACGCGGACAGCGACGCGGTCTGCCGGCGCCTGGTACGCGAGATGGGCGCCGCGGGCTGGCTGCGATACACAGTGCCTATGGGCGACGGAGACCTTGATCTGCGCTCGATCTGCGTGCTGCGCGAGGTATTCGCGCATCATGGCGGGCTGCCCGATTTCGCCTTCGTCATGCAGGGGCTGGGCAGCGGCGCGATCTCGCTTGCGGGGAGCGACGCGCTCAAGGAGCGCTACCTCCCGCGCGTTGCCGAAGGCCGCGCGATCGCGGCCTTCGCGCTGTCCGAAACCGATGCAGGCTCTGATGTGGCCGCCATTTCAACCACCGCGCGCCTTGACGGCGAGCACTAGGTCCTCGACGGCGCGAAGACCTGGATCTCCAACGGCGGCATCGCGGACTTCTACGTGGTGGTCGCACGCTCAGGCGAAGCCGCGGGCACCAGGGGGCTTTCGGCGCTGGTGGTGGACGCCGATCCGCCGGGACTGTCCGCCACGGAGCGCATCGAGATCATCGCCCCGCACCCGATGGCAACGCTGCGCTTCACCGGGTGCCGCGTGCCGGCAGGGAATCTGCTCGGCGCAGCAGGTGAAGGATTCAAGATCGCGATGCGCAACCTCGATGTGTTCCGCTCCAGCGTCGCGGCCGCCGCTCTCGGGCTTTCGCGGCGCGCGATGGATGAATCACTCCAGCGTGTTCGCGCGCGCCGCATGTTCGGCCAGACGCTCGCGGATTTTCAGATGACGCAGGCGAAACTTGCGGACATGGCCAAGCTGCACGCTACGGAATCTGCGCAACAGGTGATCGACGCCGCGGTCCAGCTATTCGGCGGACTCGGGGTGGTGAGCGGCCATCCGGTGGAACGCCTGTACCGGGAGGTCCGCGCGCTGCGCATCTACGAGGGTGCGACCGAAGTGCAGAAGCCGATCATCGCGCGCGAACTGCTGAAAGACGGCGCAAGGTGATTTACGACTTGCGGCGGGCGTCGCGGATCCGCTTGGCCTTGAACTCCGTGCGCGGCAGCGTACCCGGAACCAGCACTTCGGCCGACGCGCGGATCTCGACGCGGGTGCGGATTTCCGCCTGCAGCCGCTCGATCAGCGCGGCGGCATGCGCGTGCTCGGAGTGCTCGATGCGCACCGTCATCACGTCCATGCCGGCTTCGTCGGTCCCGAGCACGATCTCGTACTCGTCGCCGACGCCGGGGATCGAGCGCACCGCGCGCTCGATGTCGACCGGGAAGAATTTCACGCCGCGCACGGTGATGAGATCATCCGCGCGGCCGACGAACGAGCCCATCGCGCGCACATGCGTGCGCCCGCATTCGCAGGCGCCTGCGTCGAGCGTGGTGTAGTCGCCCATCAGGAAGCGCAGTTGCGGCGAGCCCTCCGAATTCAAGTTGGTCACCACGCTCAGCCCGCGCTCGCCCGGCGCGGTCGGCGCGCAATCGCCGGGACGCACGGTTTCCCAGATCTGGCTGTCCTCCGAGAGGTGCGCGAACACCGGGCCCTCGGCGCGCGTGCCCACCGGGCAGGAGTAGCCACCATGCGCGGCCGCTTCGGTGCAGCCATAGAACTCGACCATGCGCGCATTCCACAGCGATTCGATGCGCGCGCGCGTCTGTGGCACGCCGATTGCCGGTTCGCCGCCGACAAAAACGAGACGCACCCCCTGCGCCGCCGGATCGAGGCCCATGTCCTGCATCACGCGCGCAAGGTGCAGCGCATACGACGGAGTGCAACACAGCACCGTCGGCCGGTGACGGTGGACGAGGTTCGCGCGCGCGGCCGCATCCAGACCGCCGCCAGGGATCCACGCGGCATTCATGTGCGTCAACGCGTGCTGCGCGGTCCACGCGAACACGTGTGGGCCGAAGCCGGAACACAGCAGCAGCGTGTCGGTGTGACGGAATCCGAACGAGTGCATGGCGCGAGCCGAAGCCCACGTGATCAGGCGCCGGTCGTTGTGCGTGTAGCGAAAGATGCGTGGGGTTCCGGTCGAACCCGAAGTGGTGAACATCATCCAGCCGTTGTCCCGCCACACCTCGTCGCTGACGGTGGTATAGGTGCCGTAGGGCGGCGCGGCGCTCACGTCCTGCGCCATCTCGTCCTTGGTGACCACCGGCCATCGGCGCTGCAGGTCAGCGACCGTGCGAAGGTCGGTGGGGATCAGGCCGAGCAGTTCGAAGCGCCGGCGGTAGAATGCCGAATTCTCGTACAGGAACGGCACCAGCGCGGCGAGCTTCTGCTCCTGGATCGAGCGCAACTCATCGCGCGAGCAGCACTCGAGGCGCGGCGACCAGATTGCCTCGCTCGCCGGCACGTCCGGATCGAAGCGAAACCGCTCCATCGTCTCGAGCCAGGCGCGGCGGGTTGCCGCCGCGCGGTCGGTCTTCACGCGCCGCCGCCCGCGGCGGTCGCGCAAAGCGTGGCGTTGCCGCTCCCGGAGGACTGCGCGTAATCGCCGATCATCTCGCATGCGAGCGCCCCGCCGTCCTGCTGCATCGCTTCGAGGCAGCCGAGCATCGTCGCGAGCACCCTTCCGCCCATTTCCGCTGCCGACTCGCGGCTGAACTGCGGCAGCCAGTCGAGCAGCTCGGCGACCTTTCCGGCCGTCATCAGGTCGATGAAGCGCTGATCCAGAGCGATGCGCTCGAACGTCGGCATATGGTGCCGGCCGCGCACCAGTGCGTGGCTCAGCGCGGTGCTGGCGACGAACACCGCGCGCCGTCCCAGGCGCCGGGCGGTGTCGTGGATCGCGGCGCCTGCGCGCCGCGATTCCTCGAGATTCGCCATCAGCACGGTTGGCACGCCGACGACCGCGAGCTCGGCCTTCGGGTCGAGGTGGGACAGGGGCACGTAGGTGCCGTAGTCCCAGGCGTAGTGCGGCGAATCGTTGCGCACCGCCGGAATGTCCGCTGCATTCCAGGCCTCGACCAGTGCGCCGGCGAACTCCGGATCGCCGCGATACCGGTACGGCACCCCGGGAAGCAGGTCCGGGGCTTCGTCGGCGACACAGATGCCCTGGTGCACCGACTGGCAGGTGGCGAACCAGTTGAAGGTCGAAACCCAGTGCGTGGATGCGATGACCCAGAGATCGGGTTTGGCAGCGCGCAGCTTCTCGCCGAGCCGCTGCTCGGCGTCTATCAGCGTGCGCTGGAAATCGGGCGTGATCTCCGCGCGCGAGAGCGTCGGAACGTGGGAGACCGTAATCGCGGCAAATATGCCACTCATCGTCTTACTCCGCATCGGGTTGCTGCGCGGGCTGAGCCTTCTGGAACGCCTCGATTTTCATGCATTCGTCGAAAGCCCGCATCACGGTGGGCGCCTGCGAGGTGTCGCAGTCCAAACGCCTGGCATTGAAGATCTGCGGCACCAGACAGCAATCCGCCATGGTCGGCGCATCGCCGTGGCAGAACTTTCCGGGCCGCGCGGCGCGCAGCAGATCGGCTTCCAGTCTCGCGAGGCCATCGTGGATCCAGTGGCGGTACCAGGAATTCCTCACTTCCTCCGGGTGCCCGAGTTGTCTTGCGAGGTACTGCAATACGCGCAGGTTGTTGAGCGGATGGATTTCGCACGCGATCAGCAGCGAAAGCGACCGGACGCGCGCGCGGCCGGTCAGATCCTTCGGCAGCAGCGGCGGGCCCGGGTATTTCTCGTCCAGGTATTCCATGATCGCGAGCGACTGGGTCAGCAGTTGGCCGTCGTCGAACAGCGCCGGAACCAGCGCCTGCGGATTGACAGCCGCGTACTCCGGTTTGCGGTGATCACCCCGGGGGAGATGCACGAACGCGGGCTCGTATTCGAGCCCCTTCAGATTCAGCGCGATGCGCACCCGGAACGCCGCCGAGCTTCTGAAATACGTGTACAGCTTCATAGCGCAGGCATGATCTTGACTTTGAGTTCGCCCACGCCGTCGATGCCCGCATGCAGTTCGTCTCCCGGCTGCACCGGCCCGACGCCCGCCGGGGTCCCGCTGAAAATGATGTCGCCGGGCTCCAGCGTGTAGAACTGCGAAAGGTAGGCGATCTGCTCAGGCACGTTCCAGATCATGTCCGACAGGTCGGCGTTCTGCCGCTCCTTGCCGTTTACGCGCAGCCAGATCGCACCCTTCGCCGGGTGACCGATCTTCGCCGCGGGCGCGAGCGCGCCGCACGGCGCCGCTTCGTCGAAGTCCTTGCCGAAATCCCACGGGCGGCCGTGGTCCTTGCCCCACTGCTGCAGGTCGCGGCGCGTCATGTCCAGGCCGACCGCATAGCCGAATACGTGCGCATTGGCGTCCGCGACGGCGATGCGCCGGCCGCCCCTTGCAAGCGCCACCACCATCTCGGTTTCGTAATGGTAATTGGCGGTCTTGGGCGGATAGTGGATGCTGCCGCCGCCCGCAACCAGCGCATGCGCAGACTTGATGAACCAGAACGGCGCCTCGCGCCCGTCACCGCCCATTTCCTTCTGATGTTCCACGTAGTTGCGCCCGACGCAGAAGATGCGCCGCACTGGGAAAGTGTCGGTCGTACCGGCAACTGCCAGCGCAGGCGGCGTCCAAACGGGAATTGTACTGGCCATGAGAGTCCTCCGAGCAATGCCTCCCGCTTAGACTAGCACGCGAAAGCGATGGTCAGAAAAAGACAAAGGCGCCTTTCGGCGCCCTTGTCAGGACAGCGGATAGACCTCGGTTACAGCATGCGGTACGCGCCTTCGCCGTGGGTGGACACGTCTAGGCCTTCACGCTCCTGCTCTTCGGCCACGCGCAGGCCGATCGTGAGATCGACCAGCTTGAACGCGACGTAGGCCACGACCCCGGACCAGACCAGCGTGGTCAACACGCCGGTTGCCTGAATGACGACTTGACCCCAGATGGAATAGTCAGGCGCGACCTTGTTGGCGACATAGTCGTAGATCCCGGAACCGCCCAGCGAGGGCGCAGCGAAGATGCCGGTGAGGATTGCGCCGGTGGCGCCGCCCACGCCGTGCACGCCGAACACGTCGAGCGCGTCGTCCGCGCCGAGCATCCGTTTCAGCCCGTTGACGCCCCAGTAGCAGATCACTCCGGCGACGACGCCGACCGCCAGCGCGCCCATCGTGCCTACGAAACCGCACGCCGGGGTGATCGCCACAAGGCCCGCCACCGCGCCCGAAGCCGCGCCGAGCATCGAGGCTTTGCCCTTGCCCATCGACTCGACCAGCGACCACGCAAGGGTTGCCGCCGCGGTCGCCACCAGCGTGTTCAGGAACGCCTGCGCGGCCGCACCGTTCGCTTCCAGGTTCGAGCCGGCGTTGAAGCCGAACCAGCCCACCCACAGAAGGCAGGCTCCGATCATGGTGAGAGGCAGGTTGTGCGGTGCCATTGACTCCTTGCCGTAGCCGATGCGTTTGCCGATCACAAACGCTCCGACCAGGCCGGCAACTCCAGAATTGAGGTGAACCACCGTGCCGCCGGCGAAGTCGAGCGCGCCCTTGGCCCACAGCCAGCCGGCCGCTGCCGTGACGGTCTCGAGACTCTTGGCGTCGGTGATCCCGTCGGGGCCGTCCCAGAACCACACCATGTGCGCGATCGGCAGGTACGCAAAGGTGAACCACAGGGTGAGGAACATCAGCACCGCCGAGAACTTGATGCGTTCGGCAAACGCTCCGACGATCAGCGCCGGCGTGATCGCCGCAAACGTGAGTTGGAATGCCACGAAACAGAGCTCGGGGATCGCGACGCCCTTGGAAAACGTCGCCGCCAGCGCGTCGGCGTTGACCCCCGCGAGAAACAGCTTTGAGAAGCCGCCGAAGAACGCGTTGCCGCCGGAGAACGCAATCGAGTAGCCGTAGATCACCCACAGCACGGCGATCAGACAGAAACACATGAACACATGCATCATCACCGAGAGCACGTTCTTCGCGCGGACCATGCCGGCGTAGAACAGCGCAAGGCCCGGGATCGTCATCAGGATGACGAGCGCGGTAGCGGTGAGCATCCATGTGGTGTCGCCCTTGTTGACGGTCGGCTTGGGGGCTTCTGCCGCCGGTGCTGCGGCTGGCGCCGCCGCTGGCGCGGCCGCCGCGGGTTTGTCCGCGGCGGGGGCGGCGGGCTTGTCCTGTGCGAACGCGCTCGCGCCGAGCGCGAGCGACGCAGTCAACGCCAGGATGGTGAACAGTCTTTTCATGATGTACTCCCTAGAGCGCCGCCGCATCGGTCTCGCCGGTGCGGATGCGGATGACTTTTTCGAGATCGAAGACGAAGATCTTGCCGTCGCCGATCTTGCCGGTATTGGCGGCCTTCTCGATCGCTTCGATGACCCGCTCGAGCAACTCGGACTTGACCGCCGCCTCGAGCTTCACTTTGGGCAGGAAATCAACCACGTACTCCGCGCCGCGATACAGCTCGGTGTGGCCTTTCTGCCGCCCGAAGCCCTTGACCTCGGTGACCGTGATGCCCTGCAC
>JBGOTT010000197.1:0-7807 GCA_041476585.1 Gammaproteobacteria bacterium
AACAATGCCATCTGGCGGCGAAGGAAGAGATTGTCTGCTTGGACAGACTCGGTCGAGCGGAACAGGAGCATAACTCACCGGAAGGCGTCCCCGATCAGCGGACCAGCGATCTTGATGAGCGTGACCATGCGCTCATCATGTCATCGCTTGTATCGGCTGCGGTCGTAATGTCCAGAAACTCGGTTGGAACCCTCACGCTGCTGCACGGTAGTAATAATAGTTGAGCATTCCACCGAGCCGTGGACGACAATGGATGACGCCGTCGTTCGCAGCGTGCCTAGGTTCTGGTCGGATCTCGGCGTCGACACCTCCACGCTGGAGAAGTCGCTTGCAGCGCTCCGGAGCAGGCTCAATGCCATTGCGCTTCAACACGTTGGCCACGGTCCCGCGTCCCACCTTGTGCCTCAGATTGGCCAATGCCCCTTGCCACCGTCGGCAGCGAGCTCTGCGCACTGCATCATGAGCTGGCGGCCGACCTCGATCTCCGGGGCGAGGCACGCGATGCGCTCGCGCACGAGCGGGTCGGCATCGAGCGGCTCACCCTGCGCCCGAGTCTCCCGTACCTGCTTGCACAATCGCTCGAACAGACGCGCAACCTTGAGCACGATTCCTCCGCCGACGAGTCCGCGCTCGGTGGCGAGCGCGCTGGTTAGTACCTTCCAGCCTCCGTTCTCGGCGCCGAGCAGCGCATCGGCGGGCAGCCGCACGTTGTCGTAAAAGATGTTGGGGAAGCTGCCGTCGTACATGGTTCGCGACGGCTTCACCGAGATTCCCGGCGAATTCATCGGAACGATAAATGTGCTGGTGCCTGCGTGCTGGAGCTTCGCCTTGGGATCGGTGCGTGCACCGAGGAACATGTACTGGCCCCAATACGTGGTCGTCCAGATCTTCTGGCCGTCGATGACTCATTCATCGCCGTCACGCGCAGCAGTTGTGCGCAGAACTGCCAAGTCTGAGCCGGCATTGGGCTCGCTGTAACCCATGCCGTGGATCGCTTCGCCGCGTAGGATCTCGGGCAGGTGACGTGCCTGTTGGGCGGGCGTCCCGAAGAGCATAAGCGCACTCGCCTGGATTGCGGCGCCGGCGCGCGGCGCATTTGCGCGCTCCATTTCTTCGATGAAGGCGATCTGCTCGAGCAGTGAGCGCTGCTGGCCGCCGGCGCCGAGCGTGCGCCCGTGGGCGAGCGCGAGGACCGGAATTTCGAGCGAGGCGAGCGCATCGATCAGCTCGACGAGCGCATGCTCCTGGGCTTGGAGTTCGCACTCCCCGCGCGCAATCTCCAGCATCATCCCGGTATCCAGCGCGTCGGCCTTTTCCGGCCGGTCAATTTCAACGCGACGCATGCCGCCGCCGTCGGTCACGCGGATCGCGCTATTCATTCCTCGCGCCGGCCGCCTTGGCCGCGCTGCCCCAGCGCGGGATCTCCGATTCGATGAATGCGGCGAACTGCTCAGGCGTGCTGCCCACCGGTTCCACCCCTTGTGCCAGGAAGCGCTCCCGGACGTCCGGGGAATTGAGGGCCTTGGCCACCTCCGCGCTGAGCCTGGCTACGATTTCCCTCGGCGTGCCCGCCGGCGCCACCAGTCCGAGCCAGGAATTGCCGTTGAAGCCCGGTACACCGGATTCGTGGACCGTGGGGTACTCCGGGACTGCCGCGGAGCGCTTCAGGCCGGTGACGGCCAGCACCTTGAGCTTACCCGCCTTGACGTGCGGCAACGCGGACAGAATATCGACGAACATCATTGAGATGTTTCCGGCGAGAACGTCGGTGAGCGCAGGCGCGCTGCCCTTGTAGGGCACATGGACGATGTCGATTCCCGCCATCGACTTGAGCAGTTCTCCGGAGAGGTGGTTGGACTGGCCGTTTCCGGCCGAACCGAAGGTGATCTTTTTGGGCTGCGCTTTCGCCAATGCGATCAACTCCCGGACGTTGTTCGCTGGAAAGGATGCGGGCACGACCAGCATGTTCGTGAGGTTCACCGTGTGGGAGACCGGGGCGAAGTCTTTCAGCGTGTCGTAAGGCATTTTGCTGTACACACCCGGGTTGATGGCATGGCTTGTCGCCACCTTGCCGATCGTGTATCCATCCGGCGCGGCCTTCGCGACGATTTCCGTGCCGATGATCCCTCCGGCGCCGGGCCGATTGTCGATCACCACCTGCTGACCGAGGCTCTCAGAGAGCTTGGCCGCGATCGTACGGCCCACGGTGTCGAGTATGCCTCCCGCCGCGGATGCCACCACCATGCGTATCGGCTTGGCGGGGTAGGTCTGCGCATGCGCCGCCGCGCCGCTGATGAGCAGGCCGGACAGCGCGATGCGCGCAATTGCTGAAAAAGACGACACCATTGCCTTTCTCCTTGGATCAAGCCGCTGCCGCGTGGGCACGCGGCAGAAGGGCGAATGCCCGAATCAGATGCGTGACGCTCCCGTGCGGCAGCCCGGCGACGAAGGCTTCCAGCGCGTCGTAGGCGGCCTCGGGCACCGCCGAGCGCGGCTGTGCGTTTCAGGAAACGGCGGCGTGCGACGGGGTGCTGTTTGGTCCTCGACATGTCTATTCTCCGCTCGGGTGGGATGCGGAACCGGCGCTCTGCCCTGCGTGCAGCGGAATTCTCGCGTTTGCTGAAATTCTCTATCGAGAAGACTATTCGCTATGCAAAAATAATTCTAGACACCTGCAGCAACGCGTGTCAACATAATTCGCGTCGATCAATTGATCTGGCGCGAGGCAATTTCGCCGCACGGCAGAAGGAAACCTGCAGGTGCAGTCCTCGCAGCACAAGCAACCTGGGAACAGCGTCGATCGGGAAGCGTTCCGCGACATGTGCCGGCGCTTTTCGGAGCGCGAGATCGGGCCGCGCTGGAAGGCGGCGGACCGCGACAAGCGCTTCCCGCGCGAGTTCTACGTTGCCGCTGCCAGGGCGGGCCTGATCGGCATCACCGCCGGCGAAGCGCTCGGCGGCAGCGGCCTGGGCTGCTACGAAGAGGCAATTGCGATGGAGGAGATGTCGAAGATCAATCCGAACCTCGCGGTCGCGGTGCTGGTGCAAAACGTCGCCGGATCGATCCTCTACGAACACGGTAGCGCCGAGCAGCAGGAGATCGCGCGCAGAACCATCGCCGGCGAGTGCCTGGTGGCGATCGCGGTGACGGAGCCGGAGGCCGGCAACGACATACAGAACATCAGGACGACCGCCACGCGCGACGCGGGCGAATGGGTGCTGAGCGGCATGAAGTCGTTCATCACCCTCGGCGGGGATGCCGACGTGCTGGTGACGCTCGTGCAGACCGACCGCGGGCAGGGGCGCCGCGGGATGCAGTTCTTCGCCGTCGACCGCAGCAGTTCCGGCGTGGTCGCGACGCAGATCGAGACCTACGTCAACCGCCCGGCGCCGACCTACCGCATCGCGTTCAACGACGTGCGGGTGCCGGAGTCGCGGCGCATCGACGCGGGCTTCCGCGAGATCATGGCCGGCTTCAACCGCGAGCGGGTCATGGTGGCCGCCCGCTGGCTCGGCCACATGCAGAGCGCGCTGAACTGGGCGAAGGAGTATGCGTGCGTGCGGCAACAGTTCGGCCGGCCGATCGGCGCGAATCAGTCGATCGCGTTCCAGCTCGCGCAGGCCTACGTGGACGTCGAGGCGACGCGGCGGCTGACCTATTTCGCGGCGGAGCGCTGGGACAGCGGTGCGCCGGTCAAGGACATCATTCTCGACGTGTCGGCGGCGAAGCTGTTCGCGACCCAGGCGGTGGTGCGGGTTACGCAGACCGCGCTGCATGTGGGCGGCGGCTGGGGGCTCACCGATGAACTGCCGGCGATGCGCATGGCGCTCGACGCACTGGTGGCCCCAGTGACGGTGGGCAGCTATGAAATCCAGTTGCGCGCGATCGCGCGGGCGATGGGCCTGCCCGCGGATTGAGCCTGCCCATACGTCTTCCCAGGATCGCCAACCTCCCCATGCACCATCGCGGCCGCCCTCCGGAAAAGCTCGTCAGCGCATTGTCCAGCGGGCTGAAGATCCTCCGCTACCTGAGCATAGCCGGTTCGCGCGTCGGGGTGAGCCGCATCGCGCGCGACGTGGAACTCAATCCCAGCACATGCTTCAACCTGCTGAAGACGCTGGTGTACGAGGGGCTGGTCACCTTCGATCAGGCCAGCAAGAACTATGCGCTGGGGCTCGGCATGGTGGAACTGGCCAAAGGCGCCCTCGAGCAGGCTTCCTACGCGCGTCTGGTGCGGCCGATGCTGGAGGCGATCGCCGCAAAGCACCGGGTGACGGCCACGCTGTGGCAGCGCGTCGGGGAGGACCGCGTGGTGCTGGTGGACCGCGCAGACAACGATTCGGCCATGCGCGTGCACATGAACATCGGCCAGCGCCTGCCGATCTTCATCGCCGCCCTCGGCCGCTGCATGGCGGCGCATTCGGGCCTCTCTCGCGCCGAGCTGAAGAAGCGGTTCTCGGCGTTGCGCTGGGAGAATGCGCCCACGTTCGAGGCGTACTGGGCCGGCGTGGAATCGGCCCGGGCGAGGGGCTATGCGGTCGACACCGGCCATTACGTCAAGGGCGTCACCACACTGTCGGCACCGGTGCTCGATGCCGGCGGCAAGGCGGTCATGGCCATCAGCGCGGTCGGTTTCAGCGCGCAGTTGAGCGGCGAGAAGCTCAGGAGCCTTGCCAGGGATCTGCGGGTCGGTGCGGCGGAAGTGTCGCAGGCCCTCTCGGGCGGCGGACGCCAGACGCAGAGGGTGGCGTGATGGCATTGGATTTCAGTTTCTCGCCGGAGCACGAATCGGTCCGCAACATGGTGCGCCGCTTTTGCCGCGAGGAGATGGCGCCGCTGGTGCAGGCAGCGGAGGAAACCGAAACGTTTCCGCGCGAGCTGTTCCGCCGGTGGGGCGAAGTCGGCTTGATCGGGGTGCGCTATCCGGATCGGGACGGCGGCGCCGGGATGGACAAGATCGCGGATTGCATTATCCGCGAAGAGATGAGTGCGGTTGCGCAGGCGTTCGCCTCGAGCTGGTCGGCGCACAGCCACCTCGGCATCTGGCCGATCTGGCGCGCGGGCACCGCCGCGCAGAAGTCGCGTTTTTTCCGCCCCGCGCTGGCGGGCGAGAAGATCGCGGGCTTCGGGCTGAGCGAGCCTGACGGCGGCTCCAACATCCGTGCGCTGAAAACGCGGGCCGAGAAGGTCGTCGGCGGCTGGAAGCTGAACGGCAGCAAGCTCTACATCACCAACGCGCCGATCGCGGACTTCCTGCTGGTTGCAGCGCGCACCCGGCCCGAGCTCACGCCGGAGGCGATCAGCCTGTTCATCGTAGAGCTGCCGAATGCGGGGTTTGCGATCTCCAGGCTGAAAAAAGAGGGCATCCGCGCCTCCGAAACCGGCCTCATCTTCATCGATGACGCGTTCGTACCCGACGATTGCCTGCTCGGGGGGAGCGAAGCGACCTATCCGGTGATTCTCGACTCGTTGAGCGAGAACCGGGTGGGGGTCGCGGCGAACGCCCTGGGCATGGCGCGCGCGGCCTACGAAGCCGCGCTCGCGTATGCAAACGACCGCATGGTTGGCGGCCGGCGCATCGGCGATTACCAGGCGATTGCGCACAAGCTTGCCGACATGTCGGCGGACATCGAAGCGGCGCGCTGGCTCGTCTATCACGGCGCCTGGCATGTGGACCGCGGCACGCTCGATGCGGCGCTCGCCGCCAAGGTGAAGCTCGTCGCGAGCGAAACCGCGGTGCGCGTGAGCGAAGCCGCCATCCGCATCCACGGCGGCGCGGGGATCATGCGCGAGTATCCCGTGGGCCGCATCCATCGTGACGCGCTGGTCTACGTCATTGGCGAGGGCACCAGCGAGGTCCAACGCAACATCATCGCCCGCAGCTTGGGATTCAAGCCATGAACGCTCCGGTTCTTCTTTCCCGCCACGGCGGCACGCTGCTCGTCACGCTCAACCGGCCGGAACGGCGCAATGCGTTCGACCTGGACGTGCGCAAGGCGATTGCCGAGGCCGTATTCACCGCCCGCGATACGACGGACGTGAAGGCGGTGGTGCTGACCGGATCGGGCGGCTGTTTCTGCGCCGGTGGAGATCTGAAGTCACTCCGCGCGGAGGAAAGGTCGATCTATGAGGATCGCGACCGCATACGCCGCCTGCATCCATGGTTCCGCGAACTGGTGAACCTCGAGAAGCCGGTGATCGCAGCGGTCGAAGGTCCCGCGTTCGGCGCCGGGTTCAACCTCGCGCTCGCGTGCGACTTCATTCTCGGCGCGCCAAGTGCGCGCTTCTGCGCGGTGTTTGCTCGCATCGGGCTGGTGCCGGACCTGGGCGGCTTTTTCCTGCTGCCGCGCATCGTCGGGCTGCAGCGCGCGAAAGAACTGGTGTTCTCCGCGCGCGAGGTGGCCGCCGAAGAGGCATTGCGCCTGGGCATCCTTTACGCGATCCACCCTGCGGAGAAGCTGCTCGAGGAGGCGCTCGCGCTCGCCGCGCGCTTTGAGCAAGCATCGACCGAAGCGCTGGGCATGGCGAAGAACGTGCTCAACCGATCCTTCAACCTCGACCAGGACACCCTGGCGGAGCTGGAGTCATACGCACAGGCGCTGGCCCGGCACACCGACTACCACAAGGATGCGGTTGCGCGGTTTCTCACCAAGAAGCCGCTCGCTTACCGGTGGGACAAGGACGCATGAAGCCGCTGGCGCACATCACCGGAGTCTTTGACACGGCGGTGGGGGAACTGCCCGGCTCGAGCTGCATGGGTCTGCACGTCGAGGCCGCGCTTGGAGCCGTCGCCGATGCCGGCCTGTCCGTCGGCGACATCGACGGGGTGCTGTGCGCGTATTCGTTCACCGAGCCGCACCTGATGCTGGGCTCGGTGTTCTGCGAGTATCTCGGCATTCATCCGGGATTCTGCGCGGCGATCCAGGCCGGCGGGGCGACGGCCTGCATCATGCTGATGCAGGCGGCCGTGCTGGTGACGAGCGGACAGTGCCGGCAGGTGCTGGTCGTCACCGGCGACAACCGCCTGACCGGACTGTCGCGCGACGGCGCCGTCGCCGCGCTCTCGGAAGTCGGGCATCCACAGTTCGAGCGTCCCTACGGAATCAGCGTGCCGGCGTCGTATGCGCTGGTGGCGCGTCGCTATATGCGGGAATACGGGGTGACCCTGGAGCAGCTTGCGGCAATCGCCGTCGAACATCGCGCGCATGCGGGCCGTCATCCGAACGCGCACAAGCGCCTGCCGATCTCCATCGCCGACGTGATGGTCTCGCGCGAGATCAGTTCGCCGCTGCGGCTGCTCGACTGCTGCCTGATCTCCGACGGCGGCGCCGCGGTGGTGGTGAGCGCGCCCGCGGCCGCGGGCGACGCGCCCCGCCGCCCGGTCGCGATCCTCGGTGCCGGGCAGGGCCATACGCACGAGCACATCGTCGCGGCGCCCTCGCTCACGGATTTCGGCTGCAAGCTGTCTTCGCGCCGCGCGTTCGCGCAGGCCGGCGTCGAGCCGGCGGATATCGACGTGGCGGAAATCTACGACTCGTTCACGATCACGCTGCTGGTGGAACTCGAATCGATCGGCTTCTTCGGCCGCGGCGAGGCCGGGCCCGCGGCGCTCGCCGGCGCGCTGGGGCTCGGCGGTGCGTTGCCGTGCAATACGCACGGCGGACTGCTGTCCTACGGACACTCCGGCGCGGCCGGCGGCATGTTCCACGCAGTCGAGGCGACGCGCCAGTTGCGGCACGACGCCGGCCCGCGCCAGGTCCGCGACGCGGAGCTTGCGTTCGTGCATGGCGATGGCGGCATTCTTTCC
>JBGOTT010000198.1:0-7802 GCA_041476585.1 Gammaproteobacteria bacterium
AGAGGTCGGCGATGCCTGCTTTTTGGTCAGACCGTAGATTTGGTTGTCGTGCAGCATCACCGTCATGTTCATGTTGTAACGGATGGCGTGAATCCAATGCGCCGCGCCGATGCTGCAGCAGTCGCCGTCGCCCGTGTTGACGAACACGTGCAGGTCGGGACGCGCCATCTTGATACCCTCGGCGACGGGAAACGCCCGCCCGTGGATGCCGTGAAAGCCGTAGGTCTTCATGTAGTGGGGCAAGCGGCTCGAGCAGCCGATGCCCGACACGAACATGGTCTTCTCCGGGCGCAGATCCTCGTCGCGGCACACCCGCTGGATGGCGGCGAGGATGGCATTGTCGCCGCAACCGCTGCACCAGCGCGGCACGCCGCCCTGGTAGTCCTCGAGCGAATGGTGTTCCTGGTGCAGGCGGATCAGGCACTGCGTGGCCGGCATCGTCATTGCTGCGTTCCTCCATGTTTCATTCTTTCGCGCACCACGGCGCAGATCGCGCCCGGCTTGATCGGCTGGCCGCGCGCCTCGCTCCAGCAATCGACGTCCACCAGCGTGCGCGCGCGCAGGATCATCGCCAGCGCCGAGTAGCGCCGGTTGGCTTCATCGATGATCTGGTCTTCGAGACTGTCCGACCAGTTGGCTTCGACCGTCATCACCTGCCTGAAGCGCTGCATGATTTCCCTGACGCCCGAGGGCATCGGCTGGATGAACTGCAGGTGCAGCGACGACACCTTGCGGCCCTCGGCGCGCAGGCGCTCGACGGCCTCCTCGATCGCGCCCTTGGTGCTGCCCCAGCCGACCACCAGCATGTCGCCTTCGGGATCGCCGAACACGGGCGGGGTCTTCAGCGTCTTCTGCAGCGCGGCCAGCTTCAGGCTGCGATGGCGCAGGCCTTCCTCGTTGATCGCCGGATCGTACGCAACGTGGCTCAGGCGGTCATGTGCGAGCCCGGTCAACGTGTGCATGCCGCGTGGCTGGCCCGGAACGAACCGGCGCGCCAGGCCGGTCACCGGGTCCCAGTCGTAGGGCTTCGCGCCCTCCGGCACCGGGCTCTGGTCCACCGGCGGCGCGAGCCAGTCCTCGCTGAAGCGGGGCCGCGGGAAAGGCTGTTGCGCGGTGGCGAGGCTCGCATCCGAGAGCACCACTACCACCATGTTGAAGGTTTCGGCAATCTTGCGCGCGGTGATGATCGAGTAGAAGCAATCCTCTATGCTGCTGGGCGCGATCACCACCTTGGGTGCGTCACCGTGGCTGCCGAAGCACGCCTGCAGCAGGTCGCCCTGTTCCATCTTCGTCGGCTGGCCGGTGCTCGGGCCGCCGCGCTGGACGTTTACCACGACCAGCGGGATCTCGGCCATCACCGCGAGCCCGATCGCTTCCTGCTTGAGCGAAATCCCCGGACCGGACGAGATGGTGACCGCGCACTTGCCCGCGTACGAAGCGCCGATCGCGAAAGCGCAGGCCGCGATCTCGTCCTCAGCCTGGTGCACGATGCCGCCGACCCGCTCGAACACGTCGCTCAGGAAATGCGAGGCCGATGTCGCGGGCGTGATCGGATACATGGCGCAGATCTCCATGCCCGAAGCGAGCACCCCGAGCGCGATCGCCGTGTTGCCGTTCACCACGATCTGCGGCTCGGCCGAACGCGTCGCCGGAATGCGGTACTTGAAGTCGAGATTGCGTTCGGCCCACTGCCAGCCCGCATCGAGCAGTTGCTGGTTCGACTTGATGACTGTTTGGTCCTTCTTGCCAAAGATGCGCTCGATCTGCTCGCGCCCCAGCTTCGGATCGAGGCTGTAGATGTTGCACAGTATTCCCAGCACGAACATGTTCTTGCCGCGGCGCGGGTCGGAAACGAGCGTGAGGCACTCGCGCTCCAGCGGCGCTTCGATCACCCGATAGCCGTCGTTTGCCAGCGCTTTGACCACCTTTGCATACGACGCGACGATCTTCGGGTCGCGATGCTCGCGCCACATGCTCTCCAGCAGGATGGTGCAGCCACGCTTCAACTCGCCCGCCTGCACGCGGCCGAGCAGCACCTGTTCGTTGAACGCCACCACCAGGTCCGTCTCGTCGCCGCCGTTGGTGACGCGGCGCGAGCCCATGCGGATGCGGATGCCGCTTGCGCCGGCGACGCTGCGCGCCGGGGGCTGGATCTCCGCGGGAATGATTTCCGTGGTCCAGATCCCGTTGCCCATCCGCGCCGCGATTGCCCCGAGCGACTGGCCGCAGCGCTGAGCCCCCTCGCCGGAGTCGCTGATGACCTCGACGATGTGCTCGGACAGCGCGACCGCTTTCCTGGTTGCGCCGGTCTGCGGGATTTGCCGGGCGAGGCCGGCGTCTGCGATGAGTGAGTCGTTCATGGTCCTGTCATTGTTTTCTTCAGGCGATGCGCACTCGGGCATAGCCGCGTTGGCTGAGATCGATGCCGAACAGTTTGCCTGCGCCGCCGGCGCGTTCGGGCAGATACACGACGTCGCTGTCGCGCAGCCCCAGATAGGCCTTCATGCTGCGCGCGGCCTTGCGCCCGGCGCCCATCGCCTCGATCACGGTCGCGGCGCCGGTGACGATGTCGCCGCCCGCGAACACGCCGGTGATCGACGTCGCGAGGTCGTCATCGGCTTCGATGTACCCGCGCCGGTTGAGCTTGAGCTTGCAGGTCTGCCCGAGGATCGGGTTTGCATTGGTGCCGATCGCGAACACCACTGCGTCCGCCTCGAACTCGAACTCGCTGCCGGCTACCGGCACCGGCCGGCGGCGGCCGGATTCGTCCGGCTCGCCGAGTTCCATGCGGATGCAGCGCATGCCGCGCACGTTCTTCTTGCCGTCATCGAGGATCTCGACCGGGCTCGTCAGCCAGTGGAACTCGATGCCTTCTTCCTCGGCATGATGGATTTCCTCCGCCCGCGCCGGGGCTTCCGTCTTGGTGCGGCGATAGATGCAGTACACCTTCTCCGCGCCGAGCCGCAGGCTGACCCGCATTGCATCCATCGCCGTGTTGCCGGCCCCGATCACGGCCACCCGCCGGCCGGGCTGCAGCGGCGTGTCGAAGTTCGGGAAGTCCTTTGCGCGCATCAGGTTGCACCGCGTGAGCAGCTCGTTGGCCGAGAGCACGCCGTTGAAGGATTCGCCCGGGATGCCCATGAAGCTCGGATAGCCCGCGCCGGTGCCGACGAACACCGCGTGAAAGCCCATCTCGGCGATCATCTGCTCGATCGTGAACAGGCGCCCGACCAGCGTGTTGCACTCGAACTTGATGCCGAGCCGGACGAGCCTCTCGATCTCGGCGTCGACGACTTCGTTCGGCAGCCGGAAGTCGGGAATGCCGTACTTCAGCACGCCGCCCGCCTGGTGGAACGCCTCGTACACGGTCACGTCGCACCCGGCCTTGGCCATGTCGGCCGCGCAGGCCATGCCGGCCGGGCCGGAGCCGACAATCCCGACCTTGAAACAGTTCGGCTCGATATAGGGAATGTTCGCCCAGCCCTCCTTGATCGCGAGGTCGCCGACCCAGCGCTCGAGCCGCCCGATCGCCACCGGCGCAAGCACGTCGCCCACGGTGCAGACCCCTTCGCACTGCGTTTCCTGGGGGCAGACACGCCCGCAGACGGAGGGCAGAAGGTTGGTGTCCGTGAGAGTGTCGTATGCGCCGTGGAAATTCTTCTCGCTGATCTTCCGGATGAAGCCCGGGATGTCGATGCCGACCGGGCAGCCCCGGACGCAGGGCTGGTCGGGACACATCAGGCAGCGCTCGGCCTCGCGCAGCGCATCATCGAGCTGGTATCCCAGCGACACCTCGGTGAAATTCTTCGCCCGTGCCTGCGGGTCCTGTTCCCGGACCGGAGTCCGCTCCTGCGGAATGGTCCTGATCGTCTTCTTCTTGGTCACCTAGCCGCCTTTCACTTCTTCAAATGGATCGGGTAACTCGAGCCGCTCGATGGGCGGGATTTTCATGCGGCAGCTGTCCTGCCAGCGCTCCAGAGCGGCCTTCTCGGTGGGCACGAACCGGCGCAGGCGAAACATCAGGTCGTCGAAATCGACCAGGTGGCCATCGAAGTCAGGCCCGTCGACACAGGCGAACATCACCTTGTCGCCGACCCTGACCCGGCAACCGCCGCACATGCCGGTTCCATCCACCATCACGGGGTTGAGGCTCACCATGGTCTTGATCCGGGCGGACCGCGTTGCTTCGGCGCAGCCCTTCATCATTACCGGTGGGCCGATCGCGACCACTTCGTCGATATCGGAATGCTTTGCGATGGCCTGCTTGATACCCTGCGTGACCAGGCCTCTGATTCCCGCGGAGCCGTCATCGGTGCAGACGATGAGCTCGTCGCAGCAGGCGCGGAACTTGTCTTCCCAGAACATGAGCTCCCTGGACCGGAACCCGACCACGCCGATCACGTAAGCGCCGCTTTCCTTGTAGGCGCGGGCCTGCGGGAAAATCGGCGCCACGCCCAGTCCGCCACCCACGCAGACCACTTTCTTCGCTTTGCCGATGTGGCTGGGGATGCCCATCGGGCCGACGATCGCATAGAGCTGCGTCCCCTCGCGGCAGTTCTGCTGCATCTCCTTCGTGGTCTTGCCGACGGCCTGGATCACCAGGGTGATCGTTCCCTTGTTCCGATCGAAGTCCGCAATGGTGAGCGGGATGCGCTCGCCGTGCTCGTGCAACATCACGATCACGAACTGGCCCGGCCGAGCGGCCTTGGCCATCAGCGGGTGGCGGATCTCCAGAAGGTAGGTGACGTCCGAGAAATCCTCTCGCGTCACGATCTCGAAGCCGGTGCCTTTTTTCGTTTCCTGCATTCGTCCTCCGAAGCTTATGTTTGCAAGGCTAATGCGGCAGAGCAGCATGGATTTGATTTCGCGCAAAGACAAGCCGGATCGGGCCTACGTTAGGGTACACGATTTGCCTTGGGGCAAGAATTAGCGATTATCATTCCCCGACCATGAGGGACGTACATACGGCAATCGACATCCATGCCCATTTCTACCCGCGCGAATGGCTCGCACTGGTGGAGAAGGAGGGCGCGGCCTTCGGCGCCGAAACCCGCGTAGTGGACGGCAAGCGCTTCCTGAAGATCGGCGATGTCCAGGCCGGGCCGTTCTCGCCGCGTTTCACCGAGCACGAGGCGCGCCTCGAGGCGATGGACGAGCAGGGCGTCGCAATGCACGCGTTGTCGCTGTCGCTGCCGATGGTTTACTGGGCGGGGCCCGAACTCTCGCGCAGGCTGTCGGCGGTCTACAACGACGCCGCGGCGGACGCCCACGTGAAACACCCGCAGCGCCTGTTCGGCCTGGCGATGCTGCCGATGCAGGCGCCGGTACTCGCGTTGCGGGAACTCGAGCGCGCGGCAAGGCTGCCAGGCATGCGCGGCGCGTACATGGCCACCCAGATCGCCGGCAGGGAGCTGTCCGATCCGGGATTCTTCCCGGTGTACGAGGCGATCGAGGCGCTCGGCTGGCCGATTTTCCTCCATCCGGTCGAGGTTATCGGCCACGCGCGCCTCACCGCCCACTACCTCACCAACCTGCTCGGGAATCCGTTCGAATCGGCCATTGCTGCGGCGCACCTAATCTTCGGCAAGGTGTTGGACCGGTTTCCGAAACTGGCGGTGGTGCTGCCGCACGCGGGGGGCGCTTTCCCATGGCTGGTCGGACGCCTGCACCGCGGGTGGGAGAAACGCAAGGACCTGCAGCACATCGAACTCGGGCCGACAGAGTATCTGCGGCGCTTCTATTACGATACCGTGGGTTATTCCGAGCATGTTCTCGATTACCTGGTGAAGGTGGTCGGCCCGGACCGGATCCTGATGGGCAGCGACTACTGCTTCCCGATTGCCTACGAGCGGCCGGTCGAGATCGTCTGTGACCACCCCCGTCTGGACGAAGGGACAAAAAAAGCGATCACCGAGGTCAACGCCCGCCGCCTGCTGCGCATTTAGCTGTCGCAGAGGTGCAACTGCATCGTGCAAAGTTTGTCTTAGTATCTGAAATCCCTCTATTTTTCGGTTTCTGCTGATGCTAGACTCCGCCAACCTTGAGGAGGGGGCGTTGCGATCGACCGATATTCGAGTACCCGACTACTTTCACAAGGTCGTTGATTGCCAGTGGGCGTGCCCAGCCCACACCCCCGTTCCAGAGTACATCCGGTTGATCGCAGCAGGGCGTTTTGACGACGCCTACATGGTCAACTGGAAGTCGAACGTCTTCCCCGGCATCCTTGGCCGCACCTGCGATCGTCCCTGCGAGCCCGCGTGCCGCCGCGGCCGCGTCGAAGACCACCAGGCAGAGAAACCCGAGCCGGTTGCCATCTGCCGCCTGAAGCGCGTCGCCGCCGACAACAAGAGCGACATCCGCGCGCATCTGCCGAAGCCGGCGGCGAGGAAAAACGGCCTGAAGATCGCCTGCGTCGGCGGCGGACCCGCATCGCTCACGGTGGCGCGCGACCTCGCGCCGCTCGGGTATCACCTCGCAGTTTTCGACCAGGACCCGCTTGCGGGCGGAATGATCCGCACGCAGATCCCGCGCTTTCGCCTGCCGGTCGACGTGATCGACGAGGAATGCGGCTATGTCCTCGACCTCGGCGTCGAGTTTCGCGGCGGCAAGCGCATCGATTCGATGAAGGCACTGCTCTCGGAGGGCTACGACGCGGTGTTCGTCGGCTCGGGTGCGCCGCGCGGCCGCGACCTCGACATTCCAGGCCGCAAGGAAGCCGCGAAGAACATCCACATCGGCATCGACTGGCTCTCGTCGGTGTCGTTCGGCCATATCGAGAAGATCGGCAAGCGCGTGGTGGTGCTCGGCGGCGGCAATACCGCGATGGACTGCTGCCGCTCGTCCAAGCGCCTCGGCGGCGAGGACGTGAAAGTCATCGTGCGCTCGGGCTACGACGAAATGAAGGCCTCGCCCTGGGAGAAGGAGGACGCGGCGCATGAAGGCGTCCCGATCCTCAACTACCTGGTGCCGATGGAGTTCACGCACAGGAACGGCAGGCTGAGCGGCGTGCTGTTCGAGAAAGTGAAGGCCGAATTCGACGCGCAAGGCCGCCGCAAACTGGTGCCCACCGGCGAGCCGAACCAGCATTACGAGTGCGACGACGTGCTGGTGGCGGTCGGGCAGGAGAACGCGTTTCCGTGGATCGAGCGCGACGCCGGCATCGAGTTCGACGACAGCGGCATGCCGGTGGTGGACAAGGCGACCTTCCAATCGACGCATCCGAAGGTGTTCTTCGGCGGCGACGCGGCGTTCGGGCCGAAAAACATCATCTGGGCGGTGGCACACGGCCACGACGCAGCGGTGTCGATCGACAAGCTGCTGCACGGCGAAGACCTGAGGGAGCGCCCTGCACCCGGGGTGACGCTGATGTCGCAGAAGATGGGCATCCACGAGTGGAGCTACGACAACGACGTCTCGCTCGACGAGCGCTACGTCGTGCCGTGGGCCGAGCCTGCGAAGCTTAAGAGCATCAAGATCGAAGTCGAGCTGGGATTCGACCCGCTGACCGGCTTCAAGGAAGCGCGGCGCTGCCTCAATTGCGACGTGCAGACGGTGTTCACGGCCGGCCAGTGCATCGAGTGCGACGCCTGCGTGGACATCTGCCCGATGGACTGCATCACCTTCACGTACAACGGCCACGAAGCGGATCTCCGGCGGCGCGTCAACGCGCCGGCGAAGAATCTCGCGCAGGACCTGTATGTCCAGGACGGCCTGAAAACCGGCCGCGTGATGGTGAAGGACGAGGACGTTTGCCTGCACTGCGGCCTGTGCGCCGAGCGCTGCCCGACCGGGGCCTGGGACAT
>JBGOTT010000199.1:0-7770 GCA_041476585.1 Gammaproteobacteria bacterium
CGTTTATCTGGCCAAGGCTACGGGCCGCCCGGTGAAGCTGGTATTCACGCGCGAGGAGGAATTTCTCGCCTCGCCCACGCGCCAGCCGGTGATCCTGAAGCTCCGCTCGGGTTGCAGGAAGGACGGCACGCTCACTTTCCGCACGGTCGAGACGCTGCACGACAACGGCGCCTACACCTCCTGGGGCGCGACCACGCCGTTCGTGATGATGCAGACGATCTCGTCGCTGTACCGCGTGCCGCACTGCAAGTACCACACCATGGCCGTCTACACGAACAACCCCTACGCAGGGTCGTTCCGCGGCTACGGCAACCTGCAGGCGACTTTCGCGGTGGAAGCGCACATGGACAAGCTCGCCGAGGCGGTCGGCATGGACGGGCTCGCCTTCCGGCTGAAAAACGCGCAGGCGCCGGGCGAGGTGACGCCGCAGGGCATGAATTTCAGGAGCTGCGGTTTCAAGGACTGCCTGACGACGGCGGCCGGGCGCAGCGACTTCCTGCGCAAGCAGGCCGAGAACCGCCGACACTGGAAGGAGCCGGGCCCGGTGAAACGCGGCATCGGCATCGCCTCGATGCTGCACGTCGGCGGCGGCGCGAAGATCTATCCCTCAGACGGCTGCGGCACCATCCTCAAGATCGACGATTTCGCGCACGTCACGCTGATCACGGGCGCCTCCGAGATCGGCCAGGGCTCGGAGACCGTGCTCGCACAACTGGTGTGCGAGGAGCTGGGCCTGCCGATGTCGGCGGTCACGGTGGTCAACAACGACACCGACATCACGCCCTGGGACGTGGGCGTGCACGCCTCGCGCACCACCTTCATCGCCGGCAACTCGGCGATCGGCGCGGCGCGCAAGGCGAAGCAGAAGATTCTCGATGCCGCTGCGGCAAAAACCGGAAGGAAAGCAGATGAGATGAGCCTTTCTGGAGGATTCATCACCTCCAGCAGCGGCGAAAAGCTGTTCGAGCTCGCGAAATTCCTCCGCTCGCTGCATTTCTCCGACAAGGCCGACCTCGTGATGACCTCGTTCTACTACGAGCCGCCCAGCCGGCACCAGGACAAGCAGTTCAAGGGCGACGTCTCGGCCGCCTACGCCTGGGCGACACAGGTATGCGAAATCGAGGTCGACACGCGGACCGGCATCGTGCGCCTTCTCAAGGTGACCGGCGCGCACGACGTCGGGCGCGTGCTGAACCGGCTGGGCATCGAGGGCCAGATCGAAGGCGGCATAGTCATGGGGCAGGGCTACGCCATCACCGAAGACCTGAGGGTCGAGGGGGGCGTGATCCGCAACCCGAACTTCCGCGACTACAAGCTGGTCACCGCCCCCGAGATCCCGGAAATGGACATCAGTTTCATCGAGACTATGGACGGCGAGGGGCCGCAGGGCGCGAAGGGCGTGGGAGAAGCGCCGGCAATCTGCATCGCGGCGGCGGTGGCGAACGCGATTTACAACGCTACCGGCACCCGCATCACCGCGCTGCCGTTCACGCCGGAGAACGTGTATCGCGCGCTGCATGGTGCGTCCGAGCCGCCCGTGTGGAACGCGGCGGCGTGAAACCGCGGACGGTTCTCAGCCTCGAGCAGGCGCTGTCGCTGCCGTACGCGACGCTGCGCTTCGCACAACTCGGCTGGCGCGTGATCCGCATCGAATCGGCAGGCGCCGGCGAGCGCCTGCCGGGCGACCCGAACCGATACATCGGATCGCGCGTGGCCGACGACGACCGTCGCAGCTACTTCATCGCGCCGAACGTCGGCAAGGAGGCGATTGCGCTCAACCTGAAGGACGCGCGCGGGCGGGAGGTGCTGAAGCGCCTCATCGGGACGCTCGACGTGGACATTTTTTGCTGCAACACCGTGCCTTCGCGCTACAAACCGCTCGGAATCGACCATGCGACGCTAGCGGCGGCCAGGCCCGACCTGATCTGGGCGGGGATCTCGGCGATGGGGCCGCAGGTCCCGGATGCGCCGGGATACGACCCGGTGATCCAGGCGATGGCCGGCTACATGGAAGTCACCGGCGACCCCAAGGGGCCGCCGACGCTGACCGGCATTCCGGTGATCGACCTCAAGGCGGGGGACGAGGTCTACGCCAACGTCCTGCTCGCGCTGCTCGAGCGTCACGAGAGCGGCCGCGGCAAGGAGATCCACGTCTCGATGCTGCAGGCCGCGGCCTCGTGGCTGATCACGGTGCTGCCGCTGATCGACTTCGGCTGCGAGCCGAACGAGATCACGCGCGCGGGCAACGAGCACCGCAAGTTCATACCGACCAACGTCTACCCGGCGCGGGACGGCTACGTCTATATGGCGATCGGCAGCGACGTGCAGTGGAAGCGGCTCACCGCAATCCCGAAGTTCGCGTGCGTCGCGAACGAAACGCGCAGCACCAACGAAGGACGCCACAAGGAACGCGCGGCGATCCACCGCGACATGGCCGCGGTGACCGTGAACCACGCAATGCAGGAGATCCTCGCCGATCTGCGCGCGGCGACGATTCCGGCGACCCGCATCCTCGACATCCGCCAGGTGCGCGAGCTGCCGCAGTTGCGCGAAAAGCTCACCCGCACATTGATGCCCGACGCACGCGTGGTGCACATGCAGCCGATGGCGGTGGACCTGGAGGGGGCGCACACCGAACTGTCATTCCCGCCCAGGTACGGCGCCGATACGCGGCGCGTGCTTGCCGAAGCCGGGTATTCTGGAACCGACATCGACGCACTCGCCGGGTCTGGCGTGATCGCGTGAAGCTTCCGGATTCGGACTACATCAGGTCCGCAACGGACACAGCGCGGAATCCGTCGCCCAGCGGAAAACTGTTGCGAGCTCGGCAGACAACCGCACCTGCCGCAATCCGCGCTTTGCCCACTGCTGCGCGCACGAACGCCAGATTCGATGCATCTGTGGACGTGGGCAATTCGGTCCATTTCGCCTCGAACAACTCCAGCCGCCCGCCCGCCTCGGCCACAAAATCCACTTCGCGCGTGCGATCGCGCCAGAAATACAGACTTGCTGCGCGGGCCGCCCGGCGCTCGCGAGCGCGCAACTGGGCGAACACAAATGTCTCCCACACTGCCCCTGCCGACGGCGACTGCCGCAAGGCGTCCTCGGAACGGATGTTCAGCAGCGCGCACAACAGGCCGGTATCGGCCAGGTAGAGCTTCGGGCTCTTGACGATCGACTTGGTGCGATTGGAGAACCACGGCTCCAGCAGCACGACCTGCCCGGAGGCCTCAAGCGTGGACAACCACTGGTTGGCGGTGGAGGGCGAAACGCCGATGTCGCGCGCCAGATCGGCCTTGTTGAGCAAATTGGCCGAGCGCAGGGCACAGGCGCGCACGAAGCGCTCAAAATCGCGCAGGCTGCCGACGTTGGCGAGCGAGCGCACGTCGCGCTCGAGGTAGGTGGCCAGATAGGAGTTGTAGAAGGCGGCGCCATCGATCTCCGGGTTGGCGTGCAATTCCGGGAATCCTCCGCGCACGATGGCGGCCTCCAGGCCGGTCTTGGGCAGTGCAAAACGGATTTCCGCGAGCGACAGCGTTTCCAGTTCGACGATATCGGCGCGGCCGGCGAGCGATTCGGAGACGCCTTTCATCAGGGTGAATTTCTGCGAGCCCGTCAGCAGATATTGACCATGCTTGCCGCGCTCCGCGTCCACCGCTGCCTTGAGGTGCCGGAACAGGCGTGGCGCATATTGAGCTTCATCGATGAGCAGCGGTGCGGGGTGGCGGCGCAGGAACGCCTCGGGTTCCTTCTCGGCCTGCTCGGCCTCGGTGGGCAGATCGAGCGACACGAATCCGTGACGCGGAAACAGGCGCCGCAAGGTGGAGGTCTTTCCGGTCTGGCGCGCGCCGGTCAGCACCACCACCGGCCGTGTCCGGGCCGAGCGCCGCAGGCGCGCTTCGACGTCGCGAAGAATCCACATGTGCAGAATATACGATGCAATCGTATATTCTGCAAAGGGCTGGGTCCTGGACTGTAGCAGGCGAGTCGGGCGCCCGGTCGTGAGTGGGCGACCATTCCTACAATTCCCATATTCGCCTTGCCCCACCGGGCTCGTCCGACTGGGCGTTGGGCCAACGCCAGACACACCCGGCAGCGTAAAAATCGATGAGAATGGTGTCGGTCAATCAAACGGGACAACATCAGATGGAGTACCACGCAAGCCAGGGAGAGTTGCGCGAAGGCGACGCGCGCTACCTTGTGCTGCGCGACGACAGTCTGATGGGCATGTTCCGCCGGCTGCCCGCGGACGCGCGGCGCGAGGCGCTTCGGGCGCTCGCCGAATCGGTCGCCGAGCACGGCGGGCGCTCGGCGCGACGCTATCTGGTCATGGGGACCGCAGGGTCCGGTGAGTTTCTCGCTTCGCTCGAGGAAACTGCTGCTCAACTCGGCTGGGGAGTGTGGCGTTTTTCGGGCATTGAGATTGGGGAATTGCACCTGGAAGTGGAAAACAGCCCGTTCGCGCACGGCTACGGCGCTTCGCAGGAGGCTGTCTGCGCGCCGATTACCGGCATGCTCGGCGCAGTGGCATCGATTGTGCTCGGCGCGCCAGCGCAAGCCGAGGAGCACACCTGTGCATCCGCGGGCGGCGCCATTTGCCGTTTCAGCGCGCGGCCGGAGAATCCATGAAGATCGCCGTGCTCGGCGGAGGGCACGGCTGCTACGCAGCAGCGGCCGACCTGAGCGAGCAGGGACACGAGGTTCGCCTGTGGCGGCGCGACGGGAGAGCGTTCGAGCCGGTGCTCGCGGCCCGCGCCATCACGCTGATCGACCATCGCGGTGCGCGCGCAGTGCCGATCGCGAACCCCACGCTCGAACTCGGCGATGCGTTGCGCGGCGCCGAACTGATCCTCGTGCCTTCGCCCGCAACGGCGCAGGAGGACATCGCGCGCGCGATGGCGCCCCATCTGATGAGCGGGCAGGTGGTGTTCCTGCCGCCGGGCACCTTCGGCAGCTATGTGATGGCGGAGATCGCGCGTGGCTCTGGTTCGCGCGCCGAAGTCACCTATGCCGAGACCGGCACGCTGCCTTATCTCGCGCGCAAGCGCGGGCCGGCCGAAGTCGCGATCACGATCCGCGCCGTGCGGCTTCCCACGGGCGCCTATCCCGCGAAACGCGCGGCGCATGCGTTCGAGGTGATCCGCCGGGCCTATCCGGCGATCGAGCGCTGCGAGGATGCGCTCTCCGGCGCGCTGATGAACGCGGGGCCGATCATCCACCCGCCGCTCGTCCTGATGAACGCGGCGCCGCTCGAGAAATTCGAGCGCTGGGACATCCACAACGAGGGAACGCAGCCTTCGGTGCGCTCGGTCACGGTCGCACTCGACGCGGAGCGCATTGCGCTGCGCGAGGCGCTGGGCTACGCTCCTCCGCACTTCCCGCTCGCCGACCACTACGCGAGCGACTGCTGGATGTACGGCGACGCGCACAAAAAGCTGGTCGACTCGGGCGATTGGCGCGAGCACATCGACCTGCGTGCGCACCGCTATATGATGGAGGACACCGTGCTCGGCCTCGCGTTCCTCGTCTCTGTTGCGCGCTGGGCTGGCTGCGACGCGCCCGTGGCCAGCGGGCTGCTCGCGGTGGCCGGCGCGATCCTCGGGCGCGACCTGAGGCGGGGCCCACGCACGCTGGATGCGCTGGGGCTCGCGTCGCTCGAGCGCGCCGAACTCGGGCGGCTGCTCGAGCAGGGGCGCGAGTGAGCGCGACGCGCTTGCGTATTGCCGCGGCCGGCGCCGGCCGGATGGGGCGCGGCATTGCGCTTGCATTTGCCTGGGGCGGATACGCGGTCGCGCTGATCGACCTGAAGCGGCGCGACCCGGTGGCGCGGAAGCAACTGGAGCGGGAGGCAATGGACGAGATTGCGGCGAGCCTCGCCATGCTCGCCGAGCTGGGCGCATTGCCGGAAGAAGCGGTCGGGCGCGTGCTCTCCCGGATTCGGATCGTTCCCGAGGCGCTCGCCGCGCAGGCGCTCGGCGAGGCCGACGTGATCTTCGAGGGCGTTCCGGAAACGCTCGATGCAAAGCACCGGGCGTTCGCGCGACTCAGTGCGCTTGCGAGACCGGATGCGATCCTCGCGTCCACCACCTCGACGATCCTGGTGACGCACCTGGTGCGCTTCGCTTCGCACCCGGAGCGCCTGATCAACGCGCACTGGCTCAATCCCGCCTACCTGATTCCGGTGGTCGAGCTCTCTGCGCATCCAGGCACCGCTCCCGACGTGATTTCCCGCCTGCGCGGGCTGCTCGAGGACATCGGCAAGGTGCCGGTCGTGTGCGGCGCAGCGCCCGGCTACATCGTTCCGCGCCTGCAGGCGCTGATCATGAACGAGGCGGCGCGAATGGTGGAGGAGGGGGTGGCAAGCGCCGAGGAGATCGACAAGGCCACACGCTATGGTCTCGGGCTGCGCTTTTCCGCCATCGGCGTGATCGAGTTCATCGACTACGGCGGCAACGACATCCTGTACTACGCCAGCCGCTATCTTGCGGAGCATCTCAGCCGCGAGCGCTACACCGCGCCGGCGATCGTCGACCGGCTGATGCAGGAGGGCAAGATCGGCCTGAAGTCCGGACAGGGTTTCTACGACTACCGGAGCCGCGACCTGCCGGCCTATCGAAAGGATGTGCTTGCCCGGACGCTCGGTGCGCTTCGGCAGGCGGGGCTTTTCCGGCCGCCGCACTGATTTTGATCTGGATCATGTCCGGGTGCACTATTGCAAACTAGGGTGATCGACGCTGTTCCTGCCCGAACGGGCGGCACCATTTCAAGAAGAGAGGAGAGGTCATGAAACACAGACTGCTTGCGGCGTTCGCAATGGCGGGGTCCATCGCGGCCGGCTCGGCGCATGCCGAGATCACGATCGGCGTGTCGCTCGGCTCCACCGGGCCGGGAGCGTCGCTCGGCATCCATTACAAGAACGCCTACCAGCTCATGCCGAAGACGCTCGGCGGCGAGCCGGTGAAGTACATCATCATCGACGACGCGTCGGATCCGACCAACGCAGCGAAGAACGCGCGCAAGCTGGTGAGCGAGGACAAGGTCGATGCACTGATGGGCTCGAACGGCGTGCCCTCGGCGATCCAGATGGCCCAGGTCGCCGCCGAAGCCAAGACGCCGATACTGGTGCTCACCCCGGCGGTGCTCTCGCCTGCGGCAATGCACTGGTCGTTCATCGTTCCGCAGACCACCGAGCTGATGATGGGCGCGATCGCGGAGCAGTTGAAGGCGAAGGGCGTGAAGACCGTCGGCTACATCGGATTCTCCGACACCTGGGGCGATCTGGTGCTGAAAGCCACGGAGTACCACGCGCAGGCCTACGGTTACAAGGTGGTGACCAACGAGCGCTATGCGCGCGCCGACACCAGCGTGACCGGACAGGTGCTGCGCATCATCGCGGCCAATCCGGACGCGGTCGTCGTAGGCGGATCGGGCACCGGGGGCGCGCTGCCGCACGTCGCGCTGGTCGAGCGCGGCTACAAGAAACCGATCTACCATAACCACGGCACCGTCAACGCGGAGTTCATCAAGGTCGGTGGAAAGGCGGTCGAGGGCGCCGTTGCGGTGACCGGCCCGCTGATCGTCCCCGAGGAGCTGCCCGCGAGTTTTCCGACCAAGGCGATGTCGCTCGACTTCACCAAGCGCTACGAGGCGAGCTTTGGCGCGGGCAGCCGCAACGCGTTCGCCGGCTATGCCTACGATGCTTACCTGCTGCTCAATGCGGCGGTGCCCGAGGCGCTCAAGAAAGCGAAGCCCGGCACGCCCGAGTTCCGC
>JBGOTT010000200.1:0-7767 GCA_041476585.1 Gammaproteobacteria bacterium
GATCTGGCGCAACGGTTCCCCGGCGGGCGCGGCGGTACCGAGCAGCGTGCGCAGTTGCGCAGCGATTCTTGCCGGATCGGGGCGCGCGAGCCGCTCGCGCAGCCGCGCGACCGCGCGCACGAGACGGTCTTTCGCGACGGGTTTGAGCAGGTAGTCCGCCGCGGCGAGGTCGAAGGCCTTCAGCGCGAATTCGTCGTAGGCGGTGACGAATACGCAGGCGGGCGCGGCATCGCCCAGGCGGTCGACGGACTCCGCTGCCACTTCCAGTCCGCTCATTCCGGGCATCTTGATGTCGAGGAACGCGACCTCCGGCTGTTCGCGCTCGATCGCGGCGAGCGCCTCCAGGCCGTTGGGTGCGACGGCGGCGATTCTCAGCTCGGGCCAGCATTCGGCAAGTTGCGCGCGGAGATTCTCGGCGAGCAGCGGCTCGTCTTCGGCGATGACGGCGCGCGGTTTCATGCGGCCGCTCCGGCGGGTCGAGTGTTGCTCCGGATTTTCAACGCCCTTCCTACGAAGAAGCCGCTGGGCACGCCGTAGGCGGCGCTCACCAGCACGGTAAACAGCGCGAGATGCGCGAGCGATGCATCCCGCGCCAGTGCCACCGCGACCGCGTAACGGGTGAAGAATATGGCCATGATGAGCGCCAGCGGCCACCAGCTTCCGGGCACCGTGAAGGTCCTGGCATCGGGCGAATACGTCACTCCCCTTGGTGCACCGATGGCTCGCATCGATGCGGCGGTCAGCAGCAACGCCGCTAGCCAGCACGCGAGCGCAATCGCATTGCTGCCGAACACGGACAACAGGCCGTAGAGCGACAGGGCCGGCATCAACACGGGAAGGACGGCGAGCCGCGCCCGTCCCACCGCGCGCGTGCGCGTCTGCGCGTAGCCGAGGTAAAGCAGCAGCAGAAACAGCGGCAACACCCAAACCGGCGTGCGTCTGATGATTTCGAGGATCATTTCTGTTCCTGCGGAATGCTCAAGGTGACGGTCACGCCGCCCCCTGGACGGCCGCCGACTTCGAGCGAAGCGGCGCGGCCGTAGGCTGCGGCGATTCGTTCGCGCACATTCTCAAGACCCAGCTGGGTGCCCGGGGACGGATTGCCGCCGAGCCCGATCCCGGTATCGGCAATGGTGATCACCAACCGTCCGCCTTCGGCGCGCGCCGCAATCTCGATGCGACCGCCATCGATTTTCGGCTCCAGACCGTGCCTGATCGCATTTTCCACCAGCGGTTGCAGCAGCATCGGCGGAACCTCGCACGCCTTGAGCGCGTCGGGCAGGTCCAGCGAGAAGGACAGGCGCGGCCCCATGCGCACCCCGATCACTTCGAGATAACCGGCGAGCAACCCGAACTCGTCGCCGAGCGTATTGCGTTCCTTGCGCGCGGAGGCGAGCGTCGCGCGCAGGTAGTCGTTGAGGTGGCCAAGCATCACGCGCGCGCGCGCGGGGTCGATGCCGATCAATGCATCCAGGTTGGCGAGCGTGTTGAACAGGAAATGCGGTTCGATCTGCGCCTGCAGCAGTTTCAGCCGCGCTTCCGCGATCTGGCGCTCGATCATCTCGGCGCGGCCGCGCTCCCAGAAATACAGCACGGCGAGGAATCCTGCGGTTGCAGTGATCAGCAGCGAGGTCAACGGAGTCCTCAGGGTCCACGGATGGCCGAGGAGCTGCGCCCCGAGCCAGGTCCCGCCGTAGGTCGCAGCCAGCAGCGACCCGATCACGATCGGCACGAACGACAGGAAGCGCGGCCGCTCAGCAGGCCACAGCAGGCGACGCGGAGCGTCGATCAGGAACCACGCCGGCAGCCCGATGCACTGGCTGTAGACGAAGTTTACGAAGAAGCGGTCGGTGAAATCCGGGTTGAAGTGGTCCCCGAGTCCGACCGCGGTGAGCAGAGCCGCGATCGCGGTGTTGAATATCATTGCGTAGAGGCCGAACCTCAGCATTGAACGGCGGGCGGCAGGTCGTACCGGCGGGGTCATCGACGCGAAGAATACCGTCAGAACGCGAGGCTCGCGCCGACGAACAGCACGCGCTGCTCGGGCATCAGCCGGTAGGACGATTCGGACTTTCCGCCGAAATACCGCACGCCGGCATCGAGCCGCAGCCGGTCGGCTTCCCAGCCCGCGGCGAGCGTCGCCACCCATCCGCCGTCTTCCGGCGTGCGCAGCAGATCGAACGATCCCGACCAGCCGCTCGCGGCGGGATCGGTCCACGCGACGCGCGCGAGTTGCCCGCGCCGCGTGCGAACGGGTGCCGCGAACAAAGCGGTTGAAGCGGCGATCGAACCGTTCACGGCGGCAGCCGGCACGCCCGGGAAGGCGAGCAGCGCGCTTCGCTGCGCCGCCTGCCGCGCGAGGGTGCTCCAGTCGCCGGCGGTCGGGGCGGTCCCGTCCCACCACGCTTCGCCAAGGACAGACCAGCCGCGCTCGGTTGTCCACGTGAAGCCCGCGAGCAGCTTGCGCGGCGCGTCGATCGTGACGGTGCGCAGCGCCTGATCCGGCGCGAGAAGCTGGGCGATGGTGGCCGGTGCGGCAAGCGGCGCGAATCGCTCGCCACGTCGCTGCGCGAGGAAAGAAGCGTGCAGCTCGAGGCTTTCGTGCGGCACTGTGGAGATCGCGGCGCCGAGTTCGGACCCGTAGCGCGACGACAGGCGCGCAACGCCGTGCAGATCGGCCCCCTGCCAGCGGCGGTAGCCGCGCAGCGCGAGCGAGCCGTCGTCGCGCGATTCGCCGCGGCGTCCGTATCCCGGGTTGGCCCAGACCATCGACCATGCTGCGTCGGCCGTGAAGCGCTCCCAGATCAGCGACGGAATGCCTTCGAGTGTGGGCGGCAGCGCTTGCAGGCGGACCTCGCGCTGCAGCACGTCGATTGGCCGGAAGCCGTAGCCGACGTCGCCGGAAAGAATTTTCTTGCCGGCCGAAAATCGGTTTTCGCCGGAACCGAAATCGACGTACGCCTCGTTGGCGAGCGGCTTGCCCGCGGCATGCTGTCCTTGCTGGCCGGAGAAGGTGCCGGTGAGGAGCAGCGAGACGGGGCCGACCCGGCCACGCGCTTCTTGCTCGAACCGCGCGCGGTCGCGGCCGAAGCTGGTGAGCGGAACGCCCGGCGCGAAGACCGTATCGGCACGCAGGCCGTGCGCTTCGCCGACGAAACGGGTCTTGTACGCAAGGTCCGTCGCGGCATCGTCCGCGACCGCCTGGACGGCGGTGAGCCCGAGGACCCAGGCCAGGACGATGATGGGTTTCAAGCCCCCTCCTTCAGCGCCTGGCTCGGTTCTCGCTCAGTTCTCTATGTCCGCGCGGATCAGGAACGCCGGATTGTAGTATTCGTCGCCGAGCGTTTTTGCGGCGCGCGCGAGGTAATGCACCTCGGTCAGGCGCTCCCGCTGCAGCCGGTCGGTGAGCACCATCGCGACCACCTGCCTGCGGCCATCGACGTCGCCGAACCTGAAGTCGGCTTCCTTGGCGAGCTTGTCGGAGGCGACGTAGAGCTCGGCATGCACCGGGCGGCGGTCGTTCTTGGCCAGATACAGCACGATGCGCGGATACGAGACGCCCTTGCGTTGCCCGGTGATGTCGAGCCTGAGGCAGGGCACGCCGTCGATGGTCTGTTCGCCGTCGACCTTGCCGTCGTAGTCCTCGGCCCAGGTCAGGCTTGCGATGTCTCCGGTGGAAGCGTCGCCGAGCAGCTTCTGCATCGGCGTGATGCGCAGCGGCCGCTGGCTGGTGGGCAGCACCAGCCAGAAGTCGTCGCCCAGCATCAGCATTTTCTGCCCGCGCTCGGAGGGCGAGCGGAACACCACCAGCGACCGGCGGCCGGGCTTCACGTACACCGCATACAGGCGCGTCTTGTCGAGCTTGCCTGCCTTCATGACGCGCACTTCGGTTTCGACGCGGGCGGAATCGTCGGCCAGGCGGAAGGCGTCGGCTTCCTTGAGCAGGGTCTTCACGTCCGCCGCGCCGGCAGGCAGTGCGAGCAAGGCGAGCGCGGCGAACAGCAGCGGCTTAAACATGGGCGAGAGCCTCGGTGATCGGTTTGCGGGCGGCCTTGGCGCTCGCCAGGTAGGCGGCGAGCACCGATACGCCGACGACGGCGAGACCGGTGGAGACATACAGCCAGACGGAAAAGTTGATGAGCAGCGGATAACCGTTCGAGCGTCCCGGGGGCGGCGGCATCTGGATGCCGGCGAGCAGCAGCAGTACCGTCACCGCGCCGGCGATCGCCATGCCGGTGAGCGCGCCCGCGCCGCCGATCGCGACGCCCTCCAGGAGGAAGTTGCGCACGATTTCGCCGGGCTGTGTGCCGATCGCGCGCAGCGTGCCGATCTCGCGCGTGCGCTCCGCCACCGCCATGCTCAACGTATTGGACATCGCGAACAGCACGATCACGAGCATGATCACGCCGAGCATGCCGAAGATCCGGTCGTAGAGCGCCCGCACCGAATTGTAGAACACCGCCAGGTCCAACCACGTGCGCCGATCGAGCTGCGGCAGCTCGGCGCCAAGCCGGGCGGAGAACGCGTCGGTGTCGGCCGTCTCCCTGAGATACACCGAGAGCGTGCTGACCTTGTCGGTCAGCAGCAGCTTTTGCACCGCGGCCACGTCCGCAAGCACCAGGCGTTTGTCGATGTCGGGCACACCGACGCTGATGATGCCGCGCACGACGGCGTCGACCGCGTTGAGGTTACCCTCGGTGGTGGTGGCGAGCAGGGTCAGGGACGAACCGACCTTGGCCTTCATGATTTTCGCCAGTTCCTTGCCGATCGCAATTTCCGGCACGTCGGCGCCCGCCGCAAAGGGCTCACCGGCGACGAAACCCGTCTGCATGCCGCGCACGCGGAAGTCGATCTCCGGCACCACGCCGCTGCCGACGAACACCGAGGACTTGTCGCCGTTGGAAATCAAACCGGAGAACTGCACCCGCGGCAGCACCGCGCGCACGCCGGGCAACGCGCGCAGCCGTTCGGCGAGGGCCGGAGCTCCAACGAGTCCGTTTTGCATCGGAAGGTCCTCGTCGCCGTCGAAGAAGTTGCGCGCGGCGAGCACGACATGCCCGGTTTCGCGGGCCGAGACCTCGCGCAGCGCGTCGTAGGTGAACTGGGCGAAACCTCCACCGATCAGCGCGGCGGCCGTGCCGACCGCGGTGATGGTGAGGGCCATCAGCGAACGGCGGCGGTTGCGCAGCACGTTCTTGCATGCGAAGAGCAGCCATTTCACTGCATTTCACCGTCGATCAGCCGCAGCACGCGGTCGCAGCGGCTAGTCATGCGTTCATCGTGCGTCGCGACCACCACCGCCGCGCGGTGTTCGTGGGCGAGTTCGCGCAACAGATCGACGATCTGCGCCGCGGTCGCCGAATCCAGGTTGCCGGTCGGCTCGTCGGCGATCACCAGTGCGGGCGATTTGACCAGCGCGCGGGCGATGGCCACGCGTTGCCGCTGACCGCCCGACAGCGCGTCGGGCAAGCGCTTCTCGAAGCCTGCCAGGCCGACCCGGCTGAGGATAGCCATCACTCGGCCACGACGATCCGCGGCCGGCGTCCCGAGCAGGAGCAAGGGGTACTCCACGTTGTCGAAGACCGTCATCACCGGCACCAGGTTGAAGCCCTGGAACACGAAGCCGACCTTCTCGCGACGCATGCGCGTGAGTTCGGCCTCGGTGCGGCCGTTTATTTTCGCGTCGCCGAGCGAGCGCTCGCCCGAGTCGGGCGCATCGATGAGTCCGCAGAGGTTGAGCAGCGTGCTCTTGCCGCTGCCAGAAGGGCCGGTGAGCGCGACCAGCTCGCCCGCGTTCACGTCGATGCTGACGCCGCGCAAAGCCTGCACGCGCGTTTCGCCGACGCGGTAGCTTTTTGTCACGCCTGCGAGGCGAACCACAGGCGCGGCGGCCGCTGTCATTGGACGGCCTTGGTCGCTTCCGCAGCCGTCCTCTGCACAGCAGTGCGAAACGGCTCCGGGGCAGCGGCGAGGGCAGGATTGCGCAGCACTTCGTCGAGCAGCTTCTGACCTGCGGCGCGGCGATGGAAGATGCCGTCGGGCAGCTTGATGAAAGTGCTGGCGGCAACGAACCGGGTTTCGAGGCCCACCGGAACGCCGCGCATCAACTGGCGGTCGTGGTCCGGTTTGAGCGTGCCGAGCGCCCGGTCGATATGGTCCAGGCCCTGCTCGGAGTATTTCATCTTGCTCCATGGCATCCATGCCTCGCGCGCTTTCAGGCTGATCGCGCTGCCAAGGTAGGCTGCGTACAGCGGCTGCGCCGGCTCGGCCCGCGCGAGCGCTTCGAACGCGGCGATGGCCGGCTCGAACCGGCCATTCTCGCCGTCGCGGGCCTGCGCGAAGGTCTTCGTGGCGTCGATGAACGCCGCTTCCGGCGGCGCAGGCGACTGGGCGGCCGCGGTGCCGATGGCCAGGAGAACGCTGAAAACGAGCGCTGTGGTCCTCATGGCCCTACCCGAGATTGCGCAACTCGGCCGCGAGGAGGCTGCGCCAGATGCTGCCGCCGGACGCGAACCCGTACACCACCAGGCCGTGGATCGCGAGGCCGATGGCCCAGCCGCCGAGCGGCCAGAACGACCAGGCGTACTGCGGCGTGACCTGCCGGTTGATTGCGAACAGCAGCGCGTTCACGAGCACGAACACGGTGGCGTGGATGATGAAGCCCATCTTGCGCTTGGCGCGGCGGCGGGCGAGGTGTTCCATTTCATTGCGGTCCATGGTGTTGCTCCTTTGCAGATTCAAGTGACGGCTGCAGTTTCGGGGCGTCGCGGGCGCATGGCGACCGGTTTGCGACGAAATGCGGCGATCAGGGGGTGAAGCGCGGCGGGCGACGACGAGTCGCCTTCGCCCCCGCGCAAGCGGGGGGCCCGCCCTGGGCTCCCGCTTCCGCGGGAGCGACAGGACATGTACTAATCGGACAGAAACTGCACCGCGCTGATCGGCGGCAAATGCGCCGACACGGGCTGCCACGATTCGCCTGCGTCCTCGGAGATCCACAGGCTGCCGGTCGTCGAGCCCATCGCGAGCGAGCGGCCAGCCGCATCGACATCCATGCCGTGGCGGTACACCAGGTCATAGGCGGGCGCGGGCGGCAGCCCGGCCTGCAGAGTCTCGAAGGTCCTGCCGCCATCACGGGTGCGCGTGACGACCACCTGCGCGTCGACCGGGACGCGGCATTCATCCTTGACTGCCGGGGCGAACCAGGCGATGTCCGGGTCCGCCGGATGCACGGCCACCGCAAAACCGAAACTGGAACGCGGTGCCGTGGTGATCCCGCTCCATGTTGCTGCGTTGTCGGCGGAGCGGAAGATGCCGTTGTGGTGCTGCGCCCAGAGCACGTCGGGTGCCGCCGCGCAACGGACGATGCGATGCGGATCCTGGATGTTCGGATTGGCCTGCTGCCCCGGCGGCATGTACGCGGCATGCATGCCGTTCGCACAGAGCGCCCAGTTCGCGCCGCTGTCGCGCGTGCGCCAAACGCCGCCGCAGGAAATGCCAAGGATGATGTCGGCGGAGTCGCGCGGGTCGACGAGGATTGAATGAATTCCGGGATGGTCGTAGCCGCCGCCGAACCATTCGGCGCGTTCCGGCCGGTTCCACAGGCTCGTCACGAGTTGCCAGGAATCGCCGTGATCTGCAGAGCGGAACAGGCCTCCCGGAATCGTGCCAGCCCACAGTACGCCGGGCTGAGCGGCGCCGCCCGGGGCCAGCGACCAGATGAGCGCGAGCTTGTCGGGGTCGGGATAGGCGGGCACGCCGATGTCATGC
>JBGOTT010000201.1:0-7705 GCA_041476585.1 Gammaproteobacteria bacterium
ATCGGCGGCTGGCAGTTCATGAACGATTTTTGTGAAGCCATCAAGCGGCGCGGCATCGCCAGCGCGCCGGATTTCATCGCCGTCGATGGCGGCGAGGGCGGCTCGGGCGCCGCGCCGCAGGCGCTCGCCGATCACATGGGCCTGTCGATCGACGAGGCGCTGCCGCGGGTGGTGGATTCGCTGATCGAATCCGGCCTGAGGCAGCGCGTGCGCGTGATCGCCGCGGGAAAACTCGTCACCTCGGCACGCGCCGCCTGGGCGCTGGCCGCAGGCGCGGATTTCGTCAATACCGCGCGCGGCTTCATGTTTTCGCTCGGATGCATCCAGGCGCTGCACTGCCACCAGAACACCTGCCCGACCGGAGTGACCACGCATAACAAGCGGCTGCAGCGCGCGTTGGTGGTGGAGGAGAAATACCTGCGCGTGGCGAACTACGCCAACAACATGAACCGCGAGATTGACATGATCTCTCATTCCTGCGGCGTGCGGCACGCGAGGGAATTGCGCCGCGAGCACGTGCGCATCGTGCAATCCGGCGGGCAGTCGATCGCATTCAACATGCTCTACCCTTACCCCGAGCCCAAGGCGCGGGTGAAGGCGGCGTAAGGCGCGTACCTGGCCGGCGCGCGCATCCCGCTCACGAACTGGTTGCGGTCACGACTTCAACTGCGACGCATGATTCCGGGTGCTTTTCATCGGCCCGCCGGACGTCCAATCGATCGCATGCATCGATTTTAGGAAGCTCTCGGCGGCCGGCGAAAGCGCGCGTCCGGATTTGCGGATGACGCTAATTTCGCGCGTGAATCCCGGATGCTTGATGGCGCGGGACTTGATGCCTCTTGTCGTGCTCGCTCGCAGAGACGATGCCGGGACAATCGCGATCCCCAGTCCGGCCTGCGCCATCCCGATCGCGGTGGACGCATAAGTGACTTCGTAGGCGGGCGGGGCCCGATGCCCGATCGACTTGAAGCCGCGATCGACCAGACTGCGGACGCTGCTTTTCGATTCAAAGGCGATCAGCGGAAAGCCTACTAGGTCCATTAAAGCGATTTCTTTTTGTTGTTCGAGCGGATGCCCCGGGGCAAACACGACCTTCATTCGATCGTCGATTAGCGGAGCGAGTTGGATGCCCGGGTCGGGCTCAACCATGCTGCCGATGCCGAAATCGACTTCTCCGGCCTTGACATAGGTGACAATACGCTGCGCGGTGGCATCCCGGACTGTCACGGAAACGTCGGGGCACTCCGCGCGAAACTTTGCGATCGTTACCGGGAGCATCATCGAACAAACAGAGGGCAGGGCGGCAATACTGACGGCGCCCCGGGTCTTCGATCCCCGCTGTCTGATATTGGCCGTCACGCCGTCGATCGTTCGCAGCACGCCTTCGAGGATTGGAACCACTTCCTTGCCCGACTCCGTCAACTTGACTGAGCGCGTATTGCGATCTAGCAAGCGTACGCCCAGCACGTCTTCCAGATGATGGATCTGCACCGTCAATGCCGGCGGCGTAAGGTGCAGGGAATTGGCGGCCTTGGTGAAGCTGCCCAGCCTGGCGATCGATACCAAAGCCTGGATCTGGCGTAGGTTGACATTCATTAGCGTAGCTTAATGCTGTTGTTACGATTATTCAATTGTACGGGTGCGTCTGTTCACTTAGCGTGCCGGTTCGCATGTTTTTCGGGGGGAAGGGTCGGTTAATCTCTGATTGAAGGTGAGGAACGCAAAGCTCGATCTCGAACATGCGATATCAGGACTGAGTATTAGCGTCAATGGATAATTCGAAGGGGGAGCAAATGTACACGTCATTCTGCAACAGCGGCAAAACGCGACTCGTGGCATTTTCCGCCACAACCGTGGCGGCACTGGCTTTAAGCGCCAGTGCGCTGGCTATCACCCAAAGCGGCGAACAGAAGAACATGGAGCTGGTGGGACACTCTGCCCTGCAAGGTCGTGGGGCCTATCAGCCGAACGTTATCGTATATCCGGATGGAAGAACGATTGCGTTCGTGGGCACGCATGCGGGTTCGATGCCCAATCCGCTGAAGGGCGGCGCAGTGGAAGCGAACGGAACGATGATTGTCGATGTGACCGATCCGGACCACCCAATCGAGAAGTACCATATTCCGGGTACCGGGGGCGACTCGCAAATGGTGCGTATGTGCCTCGGGTCCGTTCTGCCAGGCGGCGTACCGGGCAATGTCTATCTCCTGCGCAACTTTAACACCGGGTATGAAACCTGGGACGTGACCAATGTCAGCGCGCCGGTGAAGCTGGCAACCATGCCGGGCATTCGCTCCACGCATAAGCTCTGGTGGGAGTGCAATACCGGTATCGCCTATATGCCCGGCAGCAAAGACTCCAGCTACGGCTTGCCTCTATGGCGCCAAAGCCAGTCCATGATCATCGTTGATTGGAAAAATCCTGCTGCGCCTCCGCTTTACATCCGCACTCACGGTTTGGTGGGTGGACAACCGAGCGGAACCGGACCCACGCCCACCTCGCTTCATGGCGCGATCTCCGCGCATGAGCATCCCAATGCCGCCGGCAAGCTCGTGAAGGGCGCCACGGCAGACGACATTATTGGGAACCGTATCTACGCGGCATGGGGCGTTGGTTCCAACGGCGTGTTGCAGATTTTGGACCGGAAAAAACTGTTACCGCCAGCCTATGGCGGCACATTCAGCGGCGACCCCGACAACCCCACGGACGCGCAGTTGCTCTCAGCGCAAGTCGGGCGCATGGACATGTCGCCGGATCAGGGCGGCCACACCTCCATGCCGGTGTTCGGGATAGCGCCGAAGAGCTTACAGTGCTCCAGCTCAGCATGCCCTGGAAGCGTCCCTCAGTTGCGGGACATCGTGCTGCTCTCGTCCGAAGCAGGCAACTGTAATTCGCAGCATTGGAGCTTCGTCGTCGACGTGTCGACGGAAAACTCAATCGGCGTGCGGCAGGACCCGTGGCAGGGGCCGATGGTACTCTCGACGCTGTGGGTCGATCCGCAGTCGGGCGAAAAATATCCGCGTGGCAACTACTGCCTACGTGGCCAGCGCTTCGGCACGCATTCGCACGAGGAGAACTTCCACAATCCGGCTTACGGCAAGCTGACGTTCACCTCTTACTTCAACGCCGGTGTGCGCGCGTGGGACATCCGCGACCCGCAGGGAGCCGTGGAGGCGGGGTTCTATGTGCCGGCCGCTCCCAACAACACCTACATGACCAACAACGTCGAAGTCGACAACCGCGGCTACATCATCATCGTCGACCGCATCGGCAATGGGATGGACATCCTGAAGCTGACCGGTAAGGCGAGAAAAATCGTCTTCCCTAGCGGTCACGATCACGATCACGATGACGATGACTGAGCAAGCCGACGCGTAAAGGCGACAGTTTCCGCGCAGCGCGATGGATTGAACAGAAAATCAAAAAGTCAGGGCACGCCACCGCGGCGTGCCCTTTTTTTTGCCACACGTCTTCGACCAGGGAATCTAAACCGGCTTTAACCAGCTGTTCCAGATCCGGCGCGCGGGTTCGATCAACTCGCTTGCGGTCATTCCGACCGGTCCCGCGCCGCTCGCGGCGAGCGCATCGCCCGCGCAACCGTGCAGGTGCGTGCTCAGGACGAGCGCCGCTTCGCCGCTGAACTTCTGAGCCAGCAGCGCACCGAGCATTCCGGCGAGCACATCGCCCATCCCGGCGGAGGCCATGCCGGGATTCCCGCTCACGTTGATGAACCAGTGGCCGTCCCCGGCGACAAGCACGCTGCCGTTGCCCTTCAGCAATACGTGAGCACCGAGCCTTTTGCGCAACGAGTGCGCGGCGGCAACGCGGTCCTGCTGCACTTCCGCAACCGTTGCGTCGAGCAACCGCGCCGCTTCGCCCGGATGCGGCGTGACGATGGTATCGGCGCGGCGCCGCGCGCAGACGCGCTGCAAGTCCTCGTTCTCAGCCAGCAGGTTGAGCGCGTCGGCGTCGAGTACGCACGGGATGTCCTCGGTCAGCACCGCGCCGAGCAGGGTCTCCGCGCGTTCGCCCTGGCCGAGCCCCGGCCCGGCCACGAGCGCGTGCAGGTCCAGACCGAGCACTTCGTCGGGCCCGCGCAGCATCAGCTCGGGTGCGAGCGGATCGAGATGCGGCGCGTGCGCATCGAGCAACCCGCAGTACACGCGGCCTGCGCCGAGCTTCAAAGCCGCGCGCGAAGCGAGCAGCGCCGCGCCGCTCATGCCCGTCGCGCCGCCGAGAATTCCGACCGAGCCCGCATCGCCCTTGTGGAACCTGCGGCGCCGCGGCTTGAGGACGGCAGAAAACAGCTCCGGCCCCGCGATCCACGCCCGCGGCGCGAGAAGCTCCTTCACATCGAGCCCGAGAGCGGCGACGCTCAGCACGCCGCAATGGTCCGGCCCGTCGAGGGTGAGCAGGCCGGGCTTGTGCGCGATGAAGCTGAGCGTATGCGTGGCGCGCACCGCGCAGCCGAGCACGCGCCCGGTATCGGAATCAATGCCGCTCGGGATGTCGAGTGCGAGCACCGGGCAGCTTTGCGCGTTCGAGAATTCGACCAGCCGCGCGTACTCTGCTTCCAGCGGGCGGATGCGCCCGACGCCGAACAGTCCGTCGAGCACGAGACCCCAGCGCAGGTTTTCAGGCGGAGCGGTGAGCACCGCGCCGCCGGCAGCCAGCCATTTCGCGTGCGCTCGCTGCGCATCGGGCGGGGACTTCGCCGGATCCGCCGGTGAAACGAGGTGCACACGGTAAAACCACTGCTTGAGGTGCGCTGCCGCTTCGTAGGCGTCGCCGCCGTTGTTGCCGGGGCCGGCGAGCACCAGCACGTCCTTGCTGGTTTCGGCGATCAGCTCGCGCGCGAGTTCGGCTGCCGCCAGTCCAGCGCGTTCCATCAGCGACGGCGACACTTCGCCCGCCGCCTGTTCGATGCGTCGGATGTCGGCGGCGGGGTAGATCGGCATGCTGGCGTTCATCGTCGTCATCCCAATTTTGACATGTTACAGCTGAGCACCGCCATCGATGCGCCCGCCTAGGCGTGCCCCAGCATCTGCTGCGGCAACCACGTGATAATCGCGGGAAAGAACCAGACCAGCAGCACCGCGACGATCATCAAGAAGAACATCGGCAGCGCGGTCCTGCCGATATAGGTGATCTGCTTTCCCGTCATCCCCTGCAGTACGAAAAGGTTGAAACCGACCGGCGGCGTGATCTGCGCCATTTCGACCACCAGTACGATGAAGATGCCGAACCACAGCAGGTCGATGCCCGCCTTCTCCACGGTCGGCAGAACTACGCCCATGGTGAGCACGACCATCGAGATGCCGTCAAGGAAGCAGCCGAGGATAATGTAGAACACCATCAAAGCCACCATCAGCAGAAACGAAGAGAGGCCCAATGAGCCAATCCATTCGGCGAGATGGCGAGGAAGGCCGATGAAGCCCATCGACAGGGTGAGGAACGAGGCGCCGGCGAGGATCAGCGCGATCATGCAGTAGAGCCGGGTCGCGCCCATCAGGCTGTCGTGGAAGGTGTTCCGGTTGAGCGAACCCTGTACCGCGGATATCGCCAGCGCGCCTACCACGCCAAGCGCGGCGGCCTCGGTCGCGGTCGCGATGCCGACATAGATCGACCCCAGCACCAGCATGATCAGCAGTACGATCGGGATCAGATGCCGCGAAGCGTAGACGCGCTCGCGCAAGCTCATGACGCGATCCGGCGGTGGAATCTTTCCCGGATTCGCCAGCGCCCACACGATCACGTAGCTCATGAACAATCCGGCGAGCATCAGGCCCGGCAACACGCCTGCGATGAAAAGCTGGGAGATCGATACGTTCGCGGTGACGCCATAGACGATCATGATGATCGAAGGCGGAATCAGCAGGCCCAGTGTTCCCGCGCCGGCAAGCGTGCCGATGGTGATGTCGTCCGGGTAGCCACGTTTCTGAAGTTCGGGCAGGGTCATCTTGCCGATGGTCGCGCAGGTCGCCGCGCTCGACCCCGAAACCGCGGCAAATATCGTGCAGCCGATGATGTTGGTGTGAAGCAGGCGCCCGGGGAGCCGCTCCATCCACGGCGCAAGGCCGCGGAACATGTCTTCCGAAAGCCGCGTGCGGAAGAGAATCTCGCCCATCCACACGAATAGCGGCAGCGCGGTGAGCGTCCACGACGAAGACGCGCCCCAGATCGTGACCGCCATCGCGTCGCCCACCGGCCGCGACGTGAAGAGTTCCATGCCGAGCCACGCAACGCCGGTCAACGCGATACCGATCCACACGCCGCTGCCTAGTAGGATGAACAGCAGCACGATGAGCGCCGCGGTGATGAGAAGATCCATACGGCGGGTTACTCGATATGCGCGGGTTCCGCATCCGCCGCGTGCGGCGCGTTCGGGCGCCCGAGCACCAGGCAGAGAAAATCGTCCAGGAAGGCAACCAGCATGACAATGCTGCCCGCCGCCATCGTCAACTGAGGAATCCACAGCGGCGTGGCGTCGGCGCCTTGCGAGATGTCGTGGAACGTGTACGACTGCCACGCCAGGCGCACGCTGAAGTACGCGAGCGCCGCGGCGATCAGGGTCGCGACCAGAAAGCACCATAGCTCGAGCGCGCGATGCGCCTTTTCCGGCACATGCTTCAGGATCAGCGTCACGCGAATGTGCTCGCCGCGCTTGAGCGTGTGCGCGAGCGCAAGGAAGCACACCGCCGCCATGCAGTAGCCGGCGTAGGCATCGGTCCCGCGCAGGTAGAAATTGAACATGCGACCGCCCACACCCGCGAGCACCATCGCAAGCGTGCCGATCATGAAGATGGCCGCTAGATACCCTGCGGCGGCGTAAAGCGCGTCAAGCGCGCGGCGCATACTTGCCAGCGCGCCGATCACTCACTTGCGGAATGCGTCAATCACCGCCTGGCCATCGGCACCGGCGGATTTTGCCCACTCGGCGGCCATGGTCTCGCCCACCTTCCTGAGATCGCCCTTGAGCGTGGCGGAGGGCGTTTCCACCTTCATGCCGTTCTTCGCCAGTTGCTCGAGATACCACTTGTTCTTCTCCTCGCTGGTCTTCCAGCCGCGCGTTTCCGCATCCGACGCGGCCTTCAGCACAGCATCCTTCGAACTCTTGTCTAGCGCATCGAACGCCTTTTGGTTCACCATGACGACGTTCTTGGGTAGCCAGGCCTGGGTGTCGTAGTAGTACTTCACATGCTCCCAGGATTTCGAGTCGAAACCGGTCGCGCCCGAGGTGATGTTGGCGTTCACCACACCGGTCGCCATCGCCTGGGCGAGTTCGGCCGCCTGCACCGTCACGGGCTGCGCGCCGACGAGTTCCGCGATGCGCGAGGTCGCAGGGTTGTAGGAGCGCATTTTCAGTCCCTTCATATCTGCGCCGCTCTTGATTTCCTTGTTGGCATACACGCCCTGCGGCGGCCACGGGACGGAGTACAGGACTCTCATTCCCTGCTTGGCGAAACGCTCATCGATTGCTTTCTTCGAAACATTGTGCAGCTTCGCCGCGTCGGCGTAGCTGGTGGCGAGGAACGGAACCGAGTCGACCCCGAACAGCGGATCCTCGTTCGAGTAACCCGACAGCAGGATTTCGCCGATCTGCGCCTGACCGCCCTGTACCGCGCGCTTGATCTCGTTCGCCTTGAACAGCGAGCCGGCGGCGTGCACCGTGATCTTGAGTTTGCCGCCGGTGAGTTTGTCAATA
>JBGOTT010000202.1:0-7673 GCA_041476585.1 Gammaproteobacteria bacterium
CCCTCCGCGGTTCTATCCCAGCGCCAGCGCGAGCACTCGCGCGACGTGCAGCGCTACACGCTGCGCCCCATCGGCGATCTGGTGCCGGCAGCTGGTGCCGTCGGCGACAATGATCGCATTGTATTCCGCCTTGCGCACCGCGGGCAGCAGGCTCGCCTCGGCCATCTTCATCGAGACGCCGTAATGCTCGGCCTCATAACCGAAACTGCCGGCCATTCCGCAGCAGGATGATTCGATTGTCTCCACCTCAAGCTGCGGGATAAGCCGCAACGTCTGTTCGACTGCAGGCATCGCCCCGAACGCCTTCTGATGGCAGTGGCCGTGCAGCAGGGCTTTCTTCGCCAATGGCTTCAGCGAGAGTTTCAGCGCCCCGCGCCCTGCCTCCCGTGCGAGGAACTCTTCGAACAGCAGCGCCTGCTGCGCGAGCGCCGCGGTTTCGACGCCGGGAAGCAGAACCTTGAACTCGTCGCGCAGCGAGAGCAAACACGAGGGTTCGAGGCCGACGATCGGAACGCCGCGCTCGAGGTACGGGCGCAATGCCTCGAGCATGCGGCGCGCTTCGGCGCGGGCCTCGTCCACCCGCCCGACCGACAGAAAAGTCCGGCCGCAGCACATCGGCGGCGCAACCTGCACGCGATAGCCGGCGGCCTGCAGCACCTCGAGCGCGGCGCGCGCATTTTCCGGCTCGAACCAGCGATTGAACGTGTCCACGAACAGCACTACGTCGCACGCGCGTTCAGTCGTTTCTGCCGGCGCGCCGCCACGCCATTTCGGCAGTGAGCGCTCACGCGCGAATCCCAGCCAGCCCTTGCCCAGGTCCTGCAATGTGTTTGCGAGAGGCGCAAATTTCGCCACCCAGGGCGCATAACGCGGCAACCAGCCGATCATCCGATCGCGCGGCGTAAGCCCGTGGCGCTGTTTGTAATGATGCAGAAATTCGACCTTCATGCGTGCCATGTCGACGCCGGTCGGGCATTCGCGCCGGCAGCCCTTGCAGGAAACGCACAGTTCCATCGCGTCCTTCACCGCGTCGGAAGTAAGCGTATCCGGCCCGAGTTGGCCCGACAGCGCCAATCTCAGGGTATTGGCGCGGCCGCGCGTCAGGTGCTTCTCGTCCTTGGTCGCGCGGAACGACGGGCACATCGTCCCCGCATCGAACTTGCGGCAGTGGCCGTTGTTGTTGCACATCTCGACGGCCTTGTCGAATCCGCCCCATTCGGTCCAGTCGAGGACGGTGACGGGCACGCTGGTCGCGTAGCCGGGCGGAAAGCGAAACAGCTCCCGGTCGTCCATTTTCGAGGGACGAACGATCTTGCCCGGATTCATCAGGCCCTTCGGATCGACCCACGACTTGATCTCGCCGAGCGCCGCGGTGAGGCGCGCACCGAAGAATGGCGCGATCCATTCCGAGCGCACCAGCCCGTCGCCGTGCTCGCCCGAGTACGCGCCCTTGTACTGCTTGACCATCTCGCAGGCTTCCTCGGCGATCGCGCGCATCTTCTGCGCGCCGTCCGCGCGCATGTCGAGGATCGGCCGCACGTGCAGCGTCCCTACCGAAGCATGCGCGTACCAGGTGCCGCGCGTGCCGTGCTTGTGAAATACCTGGGTAAGCCGATCGGTGTACTCGGCGAGGTGTTCGAGCGGCACCGCGCAGTCCTCGATGAACGAGACCGGCTTCCCGTCGCCCTTCATGGACATCATGATGTTGAGGCCGGCCTTCCTGACCTCCCAGATGTCCTTCTGCGGTTTCGCGTCGGTGACCTCGACCACGCTGCCCGGTTGGCCCAGGTCGCCCATCAGCGCGACCAAGCGTTTCAGCTTGGCGATCTGCTCGTTCCGGTCCTCGCCGGAGAACTCCACCAGCAGGATCGCGTCCGGCTCGCCGCGGATGAACTGCTCTACGGTGGCGCGGAACGCTTCGATCTCGCGCGCCAGCCCGATCATGGTCCGATCGACCAGTTCGACCGCGGAGGGACCGAGCTTCACGATGTGCTGCGTAAGCTCCATCGCGGTGTGGAAACGCTCGAAGTGGACCACGCCGAGCGTCCTTGCCGGCGGGAGCTGCGAAAGCTTTAAATGTAATCGCTCGCTTACCGCAAGAGTGCCTTCCGATCCAACCAGGAGATGAGCGGCATTGGCGTGCGGGGGGCCGAGGTGATCCAGGTTGTAGCCGGCCACCTTGCGCAATACCTTGGGGAAACGCACCTCGATCTCGTCTTTTTCGCGCTCGAACAAAGCGCGCAGTTTGCGCACGAATTCCAGGTAGCCCGGCGGGCCGGAGTCACTGTGCATCGGACCGAACTTCCAGCGCTCGCCCGTCGCGGTGAGCGCATCGATGGCGAGCACGTTGTGCACCATGTTGCCGTAGGCGATCGAGCGCGAGCCGCAGGAGTTGTTGCCTGCCATGCCGCCCAGGGTCGCCTGCGCGCTGGTCGAGACATCGACCGGAAACCACAAGTCGTCGGCGCGCAGCTTCGCGTTGAGCTGATCGAGCACCAGGCCCGGCTGCACCACTGCGACGCGCGCCTCCGGGTCGTACTCGATCAGCTTGTCCAGATGTTTGGTGAAATCGATCACCAGTGCGCGGCCGACCGACTGCCCGCACTGGGAGCTGCCCGCGCCGCGCGGCAGGATCGGCATTTCGCATTGCGCCGCGATCTGGACGGCGACACGCACCGCCTCGTCGGTGCGCGGAACCACCACGCCGAGCGGCTCGATCTGGTAGATCGAAGCGTCGGTGGCATAGCGGCCACGGCTCGCGCGATCGAACAGCACGTCGCCGTCAAACTCGGCGCGCAGGCTGCGCTCCAGCTCTGTCGCGTTCACGCGGCAGCCGGCGATGACAGCGCGCCGATCACGCTGGCGAGCTTGTGCGTGAGATGGTCCGAGAGCAGTGCCTTGAGACGCGCGCTGTCGCGCGCGCCCAGTGCAGCCAATATCTCGTCGTGCTCGCGCATCGCTTCGTCCCAGCGTTTCTTGGTGAGGTTCGCCATGTAGCGCGCCTGCCGCATGCTCGCGTTCAGCTGGCGGTAGAGCTGGTAGAGCACGGCGTTGCCGGAGTACTTCACCAGCTTCAGGTGGATCGCCTGGTTGAACTTGAAATAGCCGGCGAGGTCGCCGCGCGCATGCATCGCGAGCATTTCATAATGCAGCGCACGGATCTCGCCGAGGTGAGCGTCAGTCGCGTTGCGGCAGGCAAGTTCGCCCGCGAGCGCCTCCAGCACGCCCATCACCGCGAGGGTCTCCGCCACGCGCGCCGCTTCGACCTTCGCGACGATCGCCCCGCGATTGGGCAGCAATTCGACCAGCCCTTCGGCGGCAAGCAGCTTGATTGCCTCGCGCAACGGCGTGCGGGAAACCCCGAACTGCACGCACAACAGCCGCTCGTTCAAACGCGTGCCGGGTGCGAGCCGCCCCTGGACGATCAACTCCCGCAATCGGTCGGCCGCCTCCTCATGCAACGGGCGGCGCGCAATCTGGGGCACCTGCAGTGTCGCGATGTCTGCCATGCTTGCATGCGATCCTATTCGCATGCAGAATACAAAAAAAGCTTGCTGTGTGCAACACTAAGCCCTTATGTTGCGCACAAAAATCCGGTTTGCATGCAAATCATGGAGGCTTGATGAACTACCGCGCCGGTCGTCACTTCCTGCAGATTCCGGGCCCCACGAACGTTCCGGACCGGGTGCTCCGGGCGATCGATTTTCCCACCATGGATCATCGCGGACCCGATTTCGCCGAGCTCGGCAAGGTGGTGATCGCCGGAATGAAAGAGGTGTTCAAGACTACAGCGGAGGTAGTGATCTATCCGGCCTCGGGAACCGGCGCATGGGAAGCGGCGCTGGTGAACACGCTTTCTCCGGGCGATGCCGTGCTGATGTACGAAACCGGGCATTTCGCGACCCTGTGGCAGAAGCTCGCAACACGGCTGGGTCTTGCCCCGGACTTCCTCCCGGGCGATTGGCGCAGTGGTGCCGACCCCCGAAAGATCGAGGAACGCCTGCGCGCCGATCCGCAGCACCGTATCAAGGCGGTATGTGTGGTGCACAACGAAACCTCGACGGGCGTCGTCTCGCGCATCGCCGAAGTGCGCAAGGCGATCGATGCGGCAAAGCATCCGGCTCTCCTCATGGTCGATACCATCTCCTCGCTGGCTTCGATCGACTACCGCCACGACGAATGGGGCGTGGATGTCACGGTGGCGGGGTCGCAGAAGGGGCTGATGCTGCCGCCCGGGCTTTCGTTCAACGCGATCTCCGGGAAAGCGCTGGACGCGGCGAAAAGCGCGAAGCTGCCGCGCAGCTACTGGGCCTGGGACGACATGCTCGCCAGCGGCAAGAGCGGATTTTTCCCGTATACGCCTGCCACCAACCTGCTCTACGGCCTGCGCGAGGCGTTGGGAATGCTGCGCGAGGAAGGGCTCGACAAGGTCTTCGCGCGCCATGCGCGCCATGCCGAGGCGACACGATGCGCGGTGCGCGCGTGGGGGCTCGAGGTTCTGGCGACCAACCCCGCGGAGTTCTCCGGGTCGCTCACCGCGGCACTGGTGCCGGCGGGCGTCGACGCGGATCAGGTGCGCAAGGTGATTCTCGATCATTTCGACATGTCGCTGGGCACTGGTCTGGGCAAGCTGGCCGGGAAGGTATTCCGCATCGGGCATCTGGGCTATTTCAACGATCTGACGCTCATCGGCACGCTCGCAGGATGCGAAATGGGGCTCGAACTGGCCGGCGTTCCGGTGAAAAAGGACGGCGTGCAGGCGGCGATGAGCTATCTTGCGAGCTGCGCTAGGACACCGGCCCGGCAGGCCGCCTAGGCGACTCGGAAACCAATACAGGAGGAGTGACATGAAGAGAAAACTGGGGTTATTCGCGAGCGCGCTTGCCTGCCTCGCACTCACCACCGGTTCCGCGTCCGCGTGGGAGCCGAACAAACCGGTCGAAATTGTCGTCGCGGCCGGCGCCGGCGGGGCTTCCGACCAGATGGCGAGGATGATTCAGGCCGCCATCCAGAAGAACAATCTGATGAAGCAGCCGATGGTCGTCTCGCTCAAGGGCGGCGCGTCGGGCGCGGAGGCGCTGATTTACATGAAAAGCAGCAGCGGCGACGCCAACAAGGTGCTGATCGCCTATTCGCTGATCTACATGCTGCCGCTGTCCGCCAAGATCCCGTTCAACTGGCGCGAGCTCACACCGGTTTCCGTGGTTGCGCTCGACCAGTTCGTGCTGTGGACAAATGCGCAGCTTCCCTACAAGACGGTGAAGGAGTTCGCCGATGCTGCCAAAAACGCGAACCCCCCCTTCAAGATGGGCGGCACCGGCTCGAAGCGCGAGGACCACGTCCTCACCGTCTTTCTCGAGAAGAAGACCGGCGCGAAGTTCGCATACCTGCCGTACAAGTCGGGCGGTGAGGCGGCGACGCAGTTGGTCGGCAACCACACGCAGTCGAACGTCAACAATCCGTCGGAGAATCTGGAAGTCTGGCGCGCCGGTCAGGTACGCCCGCTCTGCGTGTTCGACAAGGAGCGCATCCAGTACAAGACCAAGGTCACCGACACCATGTCATGGAACGACATCCCGACCTGCAGGGATCAAGGCGTCGACGTGCAGTATCTGATGCTGCGCGCCATGTTCCTGCCCGGCAAGGTGACGCCCGAGCAGACCGCGTTCTACGTCGAGCTGTTCAGGAAAGTAACCGAGACCCCGGAATACAGGGATTACATGGAAAAGCAGGCACTCAAGCCGATCTTCCTCACCGGCAAGGACATGCTGAAGTTCCTGGAAGCGGATGATGCGCTCAACAAGAGCCTGATGACCGAAGCGGGCTTCGTCGCCAACTAGGCTGACGCGATCAATGCCGGAAACGGAAGCGGAAATCGTCGTCGAAGACCCGGGCGCGCCGGCGAGCGACTCCCCGGCGGTGACCACCAATCGCACCGTCGAAATCGTCGTCTCGTTTTTGCTGCTGGCGCTCGCCATGCTGCTGGCGTTCGACAATTGGCGCACCGGCATGTCATGGGATTCGACCGGCCCGCAGGCCGGCTATTTTCCGTTCTACCTCTCGGCGATCCTCGCCGGCGCCTGCCTCTACGGCATCGGCAGGGAATTCCTGCCACGCAGGCAGACGAGCGAAACATTCGTCACGCGCGACCAGCTGCGGCGCGTGCTGCAGGTATTCGCCCCGACCCTGCTGTTCTGCCTGTTTACGCAATGGCTCGGGCTGTATGTGGCGAGCTTCCTGCTGGTCGCAGGTTTCATGGTGTTCATCGGACGCATCGCGGCCTGGAAGTCCGCGCTCACGGCCTTCCTGTTTTCGCTCATCATGTTTGTCACCTTCGAGATCGCGTTCGACGTCATCATGCCGAAGGGGCCGCTCGAAGCCCTGCTCGGCCGCTAGGGCTGGGTGCGATGGAGGCTTTCGGCCTTCTCGTTTACGGCTTCAGCGTCCTGCTGACGTGGAAGACGCTCGCGCTGATGATGGTCGGCCTAGTGCTCGGGATTTTCGTCGGCGTGCTGCCGGGCCTCGGCGGACCGAACGGCGTCGCAATTCTGTTGCCGCTTACCTTCACGATGGACCCGACCTCGGCCATCGTGATGCTCTCCTGTATCTATTGGGGGGCACTGTTCGGCGGCGCGATCACCTCGATTCTGTTCAACATCCCGGGCGAGGCGTGGTCGGTGGCAACGACGTTCGATGGCTATCCCATGGCGCAGCAAGGCAGGGCGGCGGAAGCGCTGACCGCGGCGTTCACTTCGTCCTTCATCGGCTCGCTGGTCGCGGTGCTGCTGATCACCTTCCTCGCGCCCGGTATCGCCTCCTTTGCATTGAGATTCGGGCCGCCGGAATTATTCGCGGTCTATCTCCTCACCTTCTGCTCGTTCGTCGGACTCGGACGCGAGGAGAAACACAAGACCATTATTTCCATGACGCTCGGCCTGCTGCTCGCCGGTGTCGGCATGGATACAGTTTCCGGCCAACTGCGCATGACTTTCGGTTGGAGCGATCTCCTGCGCGGCATCAACTTTCTTGTCGCGGTCATCGGCCTGTTCGGCATCAGCGAAATTCTGCTGACGATGGAAGAGCGGCTCGCGCTACGCGGCCATGCCGCCAGGATCAGCCTGCGCGTGGTACTGAAAGTGTGGAAAGAGCTGCCACAGTATTGGGTGACGCTGCTGCGCTCGTCCGCGATCGGATGCTGGCTCGGCATCACACCGGGCGGAGCGATCGCGGCTTCCTTCATGAGCTACAACCTCGCCAAACGCTTTTCCAAGGACAAGGATTCGTTCGGCAAGGGCCGCATCGAAGGCGTGTTCGCGCCGGAGACGGCGGCGCATGCGTCGGGCACTTCGGCGCTCCTGCCGATGCTCGCGCTTGGCATCCCGGGCTCGGGCACGGCGGCGATCCTGCTTGGCGGCCTGATGGTCTGGGGGCTCAACCCCGGCCCGCTTCTGTTCGTCGAGCACAAGAACTTTGTCTGGGGACTGATCGCGTCGATGTACCTGGGCAACGTGGTCGGCCTGGTCCTGGTGCTTACCACCGTGCCGCTTTTCGCCGCCGTGCTGCGTGTGCCGTTTGCGGCGATTGCGCCGATGATCGTGGTGTCCTGCGCGATCGGCGCGTTCGCCATCCAGAACGCCATGTTCGACATCTGGCTGATGCTCATCTTCGGAGTC
>JBGOTT010000203.1:0-7632 GCA_041476585.1 Gammaproteobacteria bacterium
CGGCGCGTAAGGGAAATGCGGAGCGGCAGATCCGGCATCCGGAACGGGGAGGATGGAGCGCGCCCCCACTTTGTCTTCCCCCTCGCGATGAGCGAACACCGTTACTGCAAGAGGCCCGTCTCGTCCCGCCCTCGCCTGCAATTCGCTCAGCGCATTCATCAGGCGGTGAAGGACCGGCTGGACTTCCTCGGCCACGCTCGGCCCGTCAAACGACGCGGTGATGCGCGGCTCCTTGCCCAGTTTCGCAGCCAGTCTGCGGCCCACCACCAGCACGCCGGGCAGTTGGGCCGCGGTTTCGCGCCGATGCCGGAATACGGCATCCGCGAGCGATTCATTGAAGTCGCCGCAAAATCCTCTTTGCGAGCCGATCGCGACGATGACGTCCGATACCCCGGGCTCCGGCCGGTAACCGATTTCGGGATCGTGGCTGAGGAAATCCTGGGCGGTCGCCTCAATCCCTGCCAGTACGCGGTGCTGATGGGCCAGGAAGCGCGCCAGCTTGTGCGTTTCCATGAGCGAAATGTTCTTCATCGCGCCCATGATGCCGCCGATGTCGTCGAGCACTCCCAGGTGCCGCTGGATTTGCGCGCGCTTGCTCACGGTGCGGCACCCTCTTTCAGCCACCCGACCAGCGCTTGCCGCCACTGCTCGCGATCATCACCGAGCGTCAGAACGCCTTCGGCGATTTGCCGGCCGATGCGGCGCAGGCATTCGGGTATCGCGCCCGGCGCCATGGCGTCGAACAAGCCCTCGCTGTAAGCCACCATCCATGCGAGCTGAAACTCGATCGGCTGCGGCGCCAGCCGCTCCTGCCTGAATATTTCACGCAGCAACCGGCCACGGCGGATCTTGGCTTCCATCGAAGCCTCCAGCTGTGAACCGAAGCGGGTGAACACCTCCAGCTCCAGGAACTGAAGATAATCGAGCTTCATGCGGCCGGCCTCCTGCTTGATGCGCGCGTGCTGCGCCTTGCCGCCGATGCGCGATACCGACTTCGTGACGTCGATGGCCGGCAGGAAGCCGCCGGCGAACAGGCCTTGGTCGAGGTACACCTGACCGTCGGTAATGGAGATCAGGTTGGTCGGAATGTAAGCCGCCATTTCACCCTGTTCGGTCTCAACGATAGGCATCGCCGTCATGCTGCCGCCGCCGTGCACGGGGCCCAAATGCGTGGACCGTTCAAGCAAGCGGGAGTGAAGAAAAAAGATGTCCCCGGGATATGCTTCGCGTCCCGGCGGGCGGCGCAGCAGGAGCGAGAGCTCACGGTACGCGCGCGCATGGGTCGTCAGGTCGTCGTAGACCACCAGCGCATCCTTGCCCTGCCACATCCAGTTTTCGGCCACCGCGCAACCGGCAAACGGCGCCAGATACTTGAGACCCGGCATGGCCGTGGCCTCCGCGACAACCAGCGTCGTATGGCCGATCGCGCCGGACGCGCGCAGCACTTCGATGGTATTGATCACGCTTGAACGTTTCTGTCCGATCATCACATAGACGCAATAGACGTCCTTGCCGGCTTGGTTGATCACTGCATCGAGTGCGAGAGAACTCTTGCCCACACCGTTGTCGCCGATGATCAGTTGGCGCTGCCCTTTGCCAATCGGAATCACGGTGTCGATGATCTTGTTTCCGCTATAGAGCGGGTTGTTGACGAAGTCCCGCGCCACGATGGGCGGGGAAAGCACGTCGAGATCGCGCCGCGCGCTGCACTCCGGCGCGACAGCGCCGTCGAGCGGAACGCCGAGCGGATCGATGACGCGCCCGAGCAAGGCGTCCCCCACGCCGATACCGAGACGCTCGCCCGAGCGATAGGCGAGCGTGCCGGCGCTCAGCGCAGAGCTCTGCCGCAGCAGAATCGCCCCCAGCAACTCCTGTTCGAGATGGAATACCAACGCCCTGCTGCCGTCTTCCAGCTCCAGGACCTCGTCCATGGCGGCAGAGGGCAGCCCGCTGATCCAGGCGATGCCATCGCCGATCGATGTCACGCGACCCTGCTCGGTCAGGCGCAGCCCGAAGCGATACGCGCTGAGCGAGTCCGGTGCACCGCCAGGACGGGAATCGGTGCGGCTGTCAGCGCCCGGCATGATGGGTGTCTGCGAAAAATTTCAGTTCGTCTTGAAGATTGCAGCGCAATACCCAAGGGCCGATACTGATGCGCAATCCCGCAATCAGTTCGGGATCCTGCCCGAACTCGCACACGACCGGTTTCGCGGCTAGCCGGCCCAGCGCCTGCGCGAGCGAACTGCGCTGCTCCTCTCCCAGCGCGTAGCGGCTGGTAATCCTCATTTTCGCGTCCGCGTCCTGACAGGCCACGCGCAAGGACCGAAGCTCGGCGTCCGCCAGATGCGGCAAATCCTCGATTAGTAGTCCGCGAATTCTTTCCTCCAGTTCCGCGCAGGCGACGCGCGAGAGCAGGCGCGCTGCAAATCGCCCGCCCTCGGCCAAAGCGCCTTCCTCCAGCCTGTGCCGGAGCTCCATGGCGCGCCGTTGCTCCAGCGCGCGATCCCTTTCGCGCTCTTGCTCGAGGGAGGCATGCAGCGCGTTCTTCAAGCGGACGCGTTCCGCTTCGAGCTCTTTCGCAAGTTGCGCCTGCGCCTTCGCCTTTTCATTCTCCCAGTCCGCCATGCGGTTTTCGTACTGCTGTTTGAGGGACTTGGCCGTGGCCTCCACCATCCGCGCGTCGGCCAGCGTCTTTTCAATCGCGGCCTTGCGCTCGGCGATCGCGTTCGTCACCGGTTTGTACAGAAACCGTTGCAGAATCCACACCAGGACCAGAAAGTTGACGATCTCGAGAACGAAGGTTGTCCAGTCGAATCCCATGAGTTGTCCCTATCGGGGGGCCGGTTGCGCGACCGCCTCGCAGCGCGGCGTCACTGTTTGAGGAGGTATTCGAGCAGCGGGTTTCTGAACAAAATGATCAGCACAACGACCAATACATAGATCGCCAGCGATTCGATCATCGCCAGACCGATGAACAGCGTCCGCGTGATCGCTTTCTCCGCCTCGGGCTGCCGCGCGAGCGCGTCGAGCGCCTGGCTGATCGCGCGGCCCATGGCCAGCGCCGGAAAGAATACGCCCAAGGCCACCGCCAGCGCGGCTGCGACAGTGGAGGCGGTGATAAACCACGTCATGTCGTTCACTTGTCACTCCTTTTCCTGATGTTGCTTGAGTTGTTGCGACTGGATCGCCCCGGCGATGTAGATCAGCGCGAGCATGCCGAAGATGTAGGCCTGCACCACGGCCTCGATGATGTGCAGCATCAACACCGGTACCGGCGCCAGAAAACCCGCCACCAGCAGCACCAGCAGTGCCGCCATTTGCAGACTGAAGATGTTGCCGAACAGGCGCACCGCCAGCGCAACGGTGCGTGAGATCTCGCTGATCACGTGAAACGGCAGCAGTATCGGGTTGGGCTTGAGGTAATGGCGCAGATAACTCTTCAGTCCATTGGCGCGGATTCCGTACCAGTGGACCGCAAGGAACACCAGAATCGCAAGCGCCGCCGTGAGCGAAAGATCTCCGGTAGGCGACCGCATGCCGGGGACTAAGCTCGCCAGATTGGCGACGACAATGAATATCCACAGCGTAGCGACGAAGGGCATAACCTGCCGGAACTGATCGGGCAGCACGACACGGATGGCATCCTCGATAGCGGACACGGCGCCTTCGATCACCACTTGCCATGGCCCCGGGTCGGACCTCAGACGACGGGTCACCGCCCAGGCGGCTAGCGACAACGCCAGCATGATCGCCCAGGTCACGACCACCGTATTGGTGATCGCGATCGGACCGATGCGGAACAATTGCGTGATGAATGTCGCCGATCCGGCCATCTGTCACTCGCGCACGAAGAAATAGACGTTGACAGCCCCTGCCACGATGCCGACGAACATCATGCTCAGGGTCCAGCGCATCGAGTAGCCCTCGATCAGGCCGTCGATCCATCTCCCGAGATAGGCGCCACCGATCACGGGCAGGACGAACAGCAGTCCGAGCACGCCGATGTGCACGGACTGCGCCAGCAGGGTGGGACGCTCTTTTTCCGCCCGTTGCATGCGCTCACGCTGCTTCTCGACCTCGCGTTGGAGTTCTTCCGGGCCGGCAATCGGCGGTGTCCGCTTCATACAAGCCCTCTCATGTCGCGCTGCATGGTCCACATGCGCTTCAGCATCTCGTCTTCCAGGCGATGCAGACTTTCGCTGATGCCGCGCAGCTTCTCCTCCTCGGCCAGCAGCTCCTCGCGCAAGGCGACGCTGATGTGCTTATAGTCGGGATCGTGCAGGTAGCGTCGCGTATTGAGGTAGAGCTGGTTCTCAGCGAAGTAGAGCACCGCGCCCGGGAGCGCAAGAAACCGCCACGCACCGTCGGCCGTTTGGAAACGCGCCAAGCCGGTCGACAGACAGGTCATCATACGGGCATGCCCGGCGAGGATGCCGAAGCTCCCGGAGTCGTCCACGCCGACGAAACTGACGGCATCGTCGATCCGTTCGTACTGCGTACCGCTCTGCAAATGCAGGACAAAGGTGTTCATTACCGAGCGGCCTTCATGGCCCCGCGCATATAACAGCGGTCTTCCGGAACATCGTCGTACTCACCCCGCAGAAACGCTTCGCAGTCATCCAGCGTGTCGGCCAGCGGCACCGAAACGCCGTCGATTCCTGTATGCTGCGCGACGACATGGAACGGCTGAGTCAGGTAGCGCTGCAGTTTTCGCGCACGCACGACGACGACGCGATCGGTTTCCGAAAGTTCCTCCATGCCGAGCATCATGATGATGTCTTCCAGCTCGTGATAGCGCGCGAAATGCGCGCGCACGCCTTCCGCGACGGCATAGTGGCGGTCGCCGAGAAAATGCCGGTCCATCATCTTGCTGGTGGACTGCAACGGATCGATCGCAGGGTAAATGCCCTTGCTTGCCTGGGTGCGCGACAGAATTACCGTGGTATCGATATGCCCGAGGATCGCGCTCACGGCCGGGTCGGTCATGTCGTCTGCGGGAACGTAAATCGCCTGAACCGACGTGATATCGCCGGCGGTTGTGGAAACGATGCGGTCCTGCAGCTCCGCCACTTCGGTCAACAGCGTGGGTTGATATCCGACGGTGGCCGGCATGCGTCCGAGCAGTCCGGAAATTTCGCTGCCGGCCTGAACGAAACGAAACACGTTGTCCATCAGCAGCAGGACTTCCTTGTGCAAGGTGTCGCGCAGGTACTCGGCGTAGGTGAGCGCGGTCATGCCGACGCGGAAGCGCACGCCCGGCGACTCGTCCATCTGGCCGAACACCATCAGGGTCTGCGGCATGACCCCGGCGTCCTGCATCTCACGCCACAGTTCGTGGCCCTCACGTATGCGCTCGCCTACGCCTGCGAACACCGATACTCCCTGATGCAGCGCCACGACGGCATGCATGAATTCCATGATCAGGACGGTCTTGCCGACGCCCGCGCCGCCAAACAGGCCGGTCTTGCCGCCCTTGATGAAGGGGGCCAGCAGGTCCACCACCTTGATGCCGGATTCGAGAATTCCCTTCGCGCTCACGGTCTCGTGAAGTGGAGCGGGTTTTGCCAGGATGCCCCGCGATTCTTCAACCGCAAGCGGCGGACCGCCGTCGAGCGGCTGCCCGAAGATATTGAGCAGTCGCCCCAGGCACTGCGGCGATACAGGCACCCGCAGCGCCGCCCCGGTGTCGAACACCGGCATGCCGCGTTGCAGCCCGCTGGTCCTGTTCAAGGCAATGGCTCTTACGCGTTTTTCATCGAGGTGCTGATGCGCTTCGAATGTGTAGGCTTCATGGTCTATGCTGGCGTAGAGCGCCTGGTGCAATGGTGGAAGGCGGTCGCAGACGATTTCCACCACCGGGCCATGGACCTCGCTGATCGTCCCGATCTGCACGCTGCCGCGCTTGAGCCGCACCAGCGATTCGATCCTGGCCGCGAACTGGTTCAGGCAATCGGTGGAACAGAAGAAATAGTCCGTCCCAGCATCGCGCAAGCTGCCCGCCGCGGATTGCTCGTCCACGGCCATGCCGCAAATCGGATCGGTGGCCATCATTTACGTATGCCGGCGCGCTCCATTTGCTCGGATCGATCAGCGAGACGAGCTTCGCGCGTTGACAACGACGGCCTTGCCGAATGCGAATTGAACGAACATCGTCGGTTTCTCCTTTGCGATCATCGGTCGCCTCGTTCGCTTCGGGGAACTCCCTGCGGCTCTTCCTCGGTCGCGATCCGCCGCCAGGACATGCCGCCGTCGTTGGTCACGTAGACGTCGCGATGGCGCGTCGCGAACGCGAGCACGCGCCCGTCGACCGGGCTCTGCGCAAGGCACGTCACGTAATCGAGCTTGAGCTGCGGCAGGCGCAGCGCCCGGCGCCCCTTGCCGTCCAGCGACGACTCGACGACCTGGTTCGACAAGGTGCGCGCATAGCGCACGCGCTCACCATCGAGGTCGAACGCGACGGCAGTCGCCATTTCTCTGCCGTCGAGCCGTAGGAAGCTCGCGCCCGCGTCGCGCGAAAGGTAGAGCCCCCGCCCGGTCGCGACCGCCACCGTGCCGGCCTCCCGCGGGTGCGCGGCAAGCCCGTGGATCTCGCCCTCCAACTTGCGAGCTGGGGCGCGTCGCCAGGACTTGCCTTCGTCGTGCGTCACGTAGATTCCCGGCGCCGGCATCGCCGGATTCGGGCGCGCGTTCACCACGTAGATCGCGTTGGAGCGATAACCCGCCGCCAGCAGCCGGAAGTCCGCCATCCCCGCGAGCACCGGCGCAAGGGGCTGCCAGGTTCTGCCGCCATCGGTGCTGCGAACCAGACCCACCGGTTCGTGCGCCGACGGAACGTCGGGACGCGAATGGCCGCTGGCGTAGATGGCGCGCTCCGCTACCGAAAAGCCCGAGAAGCCCTGAATCGGGCCGGACGCCTCCCTCCACGCGCCGTCCTCGTACACTGCGAGCCCGCCGTGGCTCGGCGCGAGCAGCGCCTTGCCGTCGGACGAAAACGAAAGCCCATGCCCGTGGTCGTGGAACAGCACGGGCTGCGCGCGCAGCGCGAGCGCGGTCGCCGCGAGCAGCACGGCGGCAATTGCGCGGGCAACGCGTCTCATTGCGACACCGCGGGTCGCGTCAGATGCGGAAGAAACGCAGGCACTGTCCGCATGTACCTGCGGTACTCGTCTCTGAACTCTGTGCAACCCACCCACGCCACCTCGGCAAGCCCGCCAGCCTGACTAGAGAGAAGGAAAAGATGGCTGGGAGCGCCGCTTGTTTTGGTTTGCGAGTTCATGGATTGGTCTTTTCCCTAAATAGCGAATCGGCAAAGCATGCACGAAGGGCGTCGAAGTTTCAGTCTTTCGTCTCGGCAGCCAGCTGGCGATGCTCGCGCCGGATGGAGAACTCCTTGACCGCCGCGTAAATCGCCGGGATCACGATCAGGGCGAGAACGGTGACCGAGACCATGCCGCCGACCATCGGCGCGGCGATGCGTCGCATCACCTCGGAGCCGGTGCCGCTGCCCCACATGATCGGCAGCAGCCCGCCGATGATCGCGGCCACCGTCATCATGATCGGGCGCACGCGCATGAGCGCGCCCTGGATCACGGACTCGTGCAGGTCGGCGCTGGTGATGCTCCCGCCCTCTGC
>JBGOTT010000204.1:0-7583 GCA_041476585.1 Gammaproteobacteria bacterium
CATCGCGGAGGGCTTCGAGGGACGCACCGGCATCCGGCTCTCGATCGAGAACAGCCTGGCCGAACTCAAGCTCACGGTGGACGAGGAGGCCAACGTGTTTCACATCGTGCAGGAGGCGCTGGCGAACGTCGCGCGCCACTCCGGCGCGACGCAGGCGCACTTGAGCATCGGGGAGCGCGGCGGCGACTACCAATTCACCGTCGAGGACGATGGCAGCGGATTCTTCGCGCTCGGCACACGGCCGGGCGGCGAAGGCGAGCAGGGCCTGCGCCACCATCTCGGGGTCAACATCATGCGCGAGCGCGCGCAGCGGCTCGCCGGGCGCATCGAGATCGCCAATCTCCCCGGCAGCGGCGCGCGGATCCGCCTTGTATTTCCCGCCGACCCCGCGGCGCGGACCGCCGCGCCATGAGCGATCCCGTCAAGGTCATGCTGGTCGACGACCACCCGCTGTTCCGCCGGGGCCTGGCGGAACTGCTCGAGGGGCGCGACGCGATCCGGGTGGTCGCAGCGACCGGCGACTGCGAGGAGGCGCTGCGCCTGGCGCGCGAAAACGCACCCGACGTCGCGATCGTGGACCTCAACATGGCGCCGCACGGCGGCCTCGCGCTGCTGCGGCGCCTGCGCGACGCGGGATGGGGCGGGAAATCGATCGTCCTTACCGTGAGCGATTCGGAGGACGACATGGCGAACGCGCTGGCGAGCGGCGCGAGCGGCTACCTGTTGAAGGACATGGAACCGGAGCAGGTCGTGGACGCGGTACGGCGCGCGTTGAAGGGCGAAACCGTGGTCGCGCCCGCGATGACGCTGAAGCTGGTCGAGCTGCTGCACCCGAAGCGCGCGGCCGCCACGCGCGCAGACCTGCTCGCGCAACTCACCGTGCGCGAGCGCGAGATCCTGCGCCACGTCGCGCTCGGCCAGACCAACAAGGCGATCGCGCGCGCGCTCGACATCAGCCACGAGACGGTGAAGCTGCACGTGCGCAAGATCCTCTCGAAGCTCAAACTCTCCTCGCGCGTCGAGGCCGCGGTGTTCGCGGTTGAGCACGGGGTTGGCGCGCACAAGGACCAGGCCGTCCCCTAAGGCACAAACCAGTCCAAGGTCTTGCACAGTCGCACCACCTTGCCGATCACGATCAGCGTCGGTGCACTGAGGTGAGCCGCGGCGGCAAGCCGGGGCAGCGCGGCGAGCGTTCCCGCCACGACGCGCTGGTTCGGGGTGGTGCCTTTCTGGATGATCGCCGCGGGCGTCCTGGGCGACAGGCCGTGCGCGATCAGCTCGCGTGAGATGCGCTCCAGCCCGGCGAGTCCCATGTAAACCACGACGGTCTGGTCCGGGCGCGCGAGCGCCGTCCAGTCGAGTTCCGCGACGCCGCCGCGCTGCGAGCCCGTCACGAGCACGCAAGCCTGTGCGAGACCGCGGTGCGTGAGCGGGATGCCGGCATAGGCCGCGACGCCGGCGGCGGCGGTGACACCCGGAACCACCTCGAAGCGGATGCCGGCGCGCGCGAGCGCCTGCGCTTCCTCACCGCCACGGCCGAAGATGAACGGGTCGCCTCCCTTCAACCGGACCACGCGTTTTCCGCGGCGCGCCAGCCGTACCAGCAGCGCATTGATTTTCTCCTGCGTCAGCGTATGCCGCCCGCGCTGCTTGCCCGCGTAGATCAGCTCGGCGCGCCGCGGCACCGTCGCGAGGATCTCCGGGGCGACCAGATGATCGTGGACCACGACCTCGGCGCGCGCGAGCACGCGCGCCGCCTTGAGCGTGAGCAGCCCGGGATCGCCCGGCCCCGCGCCGACCAGCCAGACCCGCACGGCTTTCACGCCGCGACGCTCCGCACGAACTGCGCGAAACGCGCCGGCCAGTCGCAGCCGCCCGCGCCGCGCAGGTGGGTATAGGAAGCGAGCAGGTTCTTCACGACGATGCCGTCGCGCTCGCCGTCGATGCCGTGGCCGCGCGTCACGCGGTAGGCGTAGACGAGCCCCGGGTCCGCGTTCTCGAGGCTCGAGTAGTGGAACTCGTGCGCGCGCACTTCCGCTACCTGCTTCCTCGCCCAGGGGTGCGCGGCGGTCTCCTCCAGGCGCACGTAGCCGCGGCCGGTCGGCCGGTCGCGCATCACCACGTCGGCGGCGATCGCGCCCACCATTTCGCGCCGCTCGCCGCGCCACGTGATCGAGCGTGCCAGGTACATCAGTCCGCCGCACTCGGCGTAGACCGGCATGCCCCGCTCGATCCTCTGTCGGATCTCGGCGCGCAGCGACGCATTGGCCTCGAGGCCGGCCGCGAAACACTCGGGAAATCCGCCGCCGATGAACAGCGCGTCGGCCTCCGGCAGCCGCGCGTCGCGCAGCGTGTCGAACGGAACGATCGCGGCGCCCGCATCCTCGAGCGCCTCCAAGTCGTCGGCGTAGTAGAACCCGAACGCGCGGTCGCGCGCGATGCCGATGCGGATGTCCGGCACAGGGCGCGCCGGCCGGTTCCCGGGAATCACAGGCAGCGGTTTTTCGGCAGACGTGCGCGCCAGAAGCATCGCCACATCCACCTGGCGCTCGACCGCCGCAACGATCGCCTCGATGCGCGCCGCCGCGGCTTCAGTCTCGTACGCCGGCACCAGCCCGAGGTGGCGCTCGAAGATCCCGATTGCAGGGTCTTCGTGCACGGCCCCGAGCACCGGAACGCCGGTGTAGTGCTCTATGACCGCGCGCAGCTTGGATTCGTGCCGCGAGCCGCCGAGGCGGTTGAGGACCACGCCGGAGAAGCGCATCGCGGGATCGAAGGCCTGGTAGCCGAGGATCAGCGGCGCGATGCCGCGCGTCATGCCGCGCGCGTCGATCACCAGCACCACCGGCAGGTCGAGCAGGCCGGCGAGCGCGGCGTTCGAGTTCGAGCCGTCGAGGTCGAGCCCGTCGTAGAGCCCCTTGTTGCCCTCCACGATGCACGCATCGGCGGCGGCGGCGTGCAGCGCGAAGCTCGCGGCGATCTCCTCGCGCGAGGCGATGTAGAAGTCCAGATTGCGGCAGGGCCGGCCGCTTGCCAGCGCGAGCCAAAGCGGATCGATGTAATCGGGCCCCTTTTTGAACGCCTGCACCGTCAGCCCGCGGCGTCTGAGCGCCGCCGCGAGACCGACGCTCAGCGTGGTCTTGCCTGAGGACTTGTGTGCTGCTGAGACGAGGAATCGGTGCATGACTCGGGAAGGAAGCGCAGCGCCTTCAGCGCGACAGCGATCAGCGCGGCCGCGAGCGCAACGCCGCCGAGCGCAAGGAAAACCTCTGGCACGCTGGGCGCGTAGGAATGGATTTCGCCGTCGAAGAAGCTGCTGGATTCCTGCCAGCCCGGGAAGATCGGCTGCGGCCAGGCCTGGGCGCCGATGATCGTGACGTACATCTGCGCAAGACCGCCGAGCACCACCAGCACCGCGGCGGCGAGCACTCCGCCCCGGGTCCCCCCGGTGCGCGGCGAATACAGCAGCACGAGCGGCAGCACGCCGCCGAGCGCGATCTGGCCGAGCCAGAAAAGCAGCGGGTAGATCCCACCCTGCACGAGCAGGAACGCCTCCACGTCGCGGGAGCGCGCCATGTAGAGCTTGGTCAGGTGGAACACCGCGGTCATGTACAGCGCGGCCGCGACCAGCACCGCGAGCAGCCGGCCGAGCTTCGCAATGGTTTCGGGCTCGAACGCGCGAGCCTCCCAGCGCCACGCGAGGTCCATCACAACCAGGAACGCTGCCGTCCCGTAGGCGAGCGAATACACGACGAAAGTCGGCCCGAGGAGCGCCGAGTCGTAGGCCTCGCGCGCCACCAGGAAGCCGAAGATCGAGCCGGTTCCGGTGGTGAGGATGATCCGCCAGATGAAGGCGGCCACGCCCGCGGCTCCCGTGTAGCGGTTCATCCGCCGTTCCATCATGAACCACAGGTACACGCCGACGATCGCGAAAAAGCCGCTGTACAGGAACATGTTCAGCGCGAAGATCGAGGTCAGGTTGAAGTGCGTCATCGCCACCACCAGCCGGTCGGGCCGGCCCAGATCGGCCGCGAGGATCGCGAGCCCGCCGGCCAGCAGCGCGAGCGACGCAAGCGCCGAGAGCGGCGCGAGCGGCTTGTAGTCGGTCTTGCCGAACACCGAGGCGACCGAGGCGACGTTGAGCGCGCCCGAGGCGGCGACGATCAGGAACACCGCAAAGACGTGCGGCAGGCCCCAGACGATCTGGCTGTCCATGCCGGTGACGAAGTGGCCGTTCGTCTCCATGTACACGAACGCGGCGAACCCCGCGGCGACCAATGCGCCGATCGCGAGCACGGGCCCGTAGAAACGCCACGCCTCGGCCGCGAGTTCACGATGAACGACAGCATACATTCCTACACTCCCGAATACCGGACGCCGGGATCGAGCCGCAGGTCCGCGCGCAGCTGGCGGTTGGGAAGCTCTTTCAGGCGCTTCGCGATCGGGCTGGCCGGGTCGTTCAGGTCGCCGAACACCATGGCGCCGTGGCCCGCCGAAGTGCAGGCCTCCACGCACGCTGGCGTGCCGCCCTTGTCCACGCGGTGCACGCACAGCGTGCAGCCTTCCACGCAGCCCTTGCCGCGAGGCACCTCGGGCTTCTGCGCGGAAAGATTTTCGTGTACGAAGGAACGCGCCTTGTACGGGCAGGCCATGACGCAGTAGCGGCAGCCGATGCAGGTATGCCGGTCCACGAGCACGATGCCGTCGGCGCGCTTGAAGGAGGCCCCGGTCGGGCACACATCCACGCACGGCGGATCAGCGCAGTGCTGGCACATCACCGGCGCCGAGTGCTGGCGGCCGCTTCTCAGGTCCTTGAGGTCGATCTTCCGGATCCACTGCGCGTCGGTCTTCGGCCGTCCGGTGTCCTGCAGGCCGTTCTCGGTTGCGCAGGCGCTCACGCAATCGGTGCACCCGGCGGCGCATTTGCTGCTGTCGATCAGCATGCCCCAGCGCACCTTGCCGCTCACCGGTTCGTCGGGCGCGCGCGCGCCCGCGAGGTCGATCAGGCGGATGCCCGGCGCAAGCGCCACGCCGGCGAGCGCCGCGGCCGCGGTGCCGAGAAAGCCGCGGCGCCCGGCGTCGCTCACCGCTTCGCCCCCAGCGCGGCCGCCGTGCCGCGCTTCGCGGCGTGGCACTCGAAGCAGTCGAGCCGCACGCTCGCGTAGTCGTGGCAGCTCTGGCAGAAGCCCTCGGGGCCGAGCACGCTTCCGGTCTTCGAACTGGCGTGGCACTCGACGCAGCCGGCGAGGCTGTGCGGCTTCGTGCGCACACCCTCGCGCATGGTGCGGTCGCGCTGGTGCATCAGGAGTTTCATGTGCTCGCGCCGCATGACATCGGTCGCCTCGACGCACTTGCCCGGCTTGTCGATCGCGATCACGGGCTTTGCGACGCGATCGGCCGCGAACGCAAGGCCCGCGGCGAGCGTCAGCAGCACGATCCCCGTGAAACGCCGAATCACTCGCCCATGCCCATCTGGATGTAGCCGGTCGGGCAGACATCCGCGCAGATGTGGCAGCCGATGCACTTCTTGTAATCGGTGTCCACGTAGCGGCCAGTCGTGGACTTGTCCTTCTTGACGCGGAACACCGCGGTCTGCGGGCAGTACACCACGCAGTTGTCGCATTCGAAGCACATGCCGCAGCTCATGCAGCGCTTGGCTTCGGTCACCGCGCGCTTTTCATCCAGCGCCTCGAGCCGCTCCTCGAAGTTGCCCAGCGCCTGCTCCGCGCTCAGCGTGTTGACGCCGCGCACGTTGCGCGGGGTGTACTGGAAATGCCCGAGGAACAGCTCCTGGTGCGGGATCACGTAACGCGCCGAGCGGTCGTCGTAGTTGTGCACCGCGAAGTTCGCGCTGGAGGTGCCGCCCACGTACTCGGCGGGCGCCTCCTCGACCTTCAGCCCCTTCTCCGCCATCTTGCGCAGCAGGTCGAATGCGTGGACGTCGATTTTCGGCCGCTTCTCGGGCGTTTCGCCGCGCAGGAACCGGTCGATGCCTTCGGCCGCGATCCAGCCATGCCCGATCGCGGTGGTAAGCAGGTGCGGCCGCAGCACGTCGCCGCCAACGTACACGCCCGGCTTGCCGGGCACCTGGTAGTTCTTGTCCGCCTGCATCATGCCCTTGCCGTTGTCGAAGCCGTCCAGCCCGGTAAAATCCACCGCCTGCCCGATCGCCGAAACGATCAGGTCCCCGGGGATCACCTCCGCCGTGCTCTCATCGACCTTGATGTCGAGCTTCGGGCCGATGAATTTCGCCTCGCATTTCGCGATTTTCAGGCCCGTGGCGCGTCCGTCCGCGCCGCACACCACCTCGACCGGCGCCCAGCCGTCGCGGAACGTGATGCCTTCCGCGAGCGCGTGATCGATCTCGTGTTTGTTGGCCTGCATGCCAGCGATCGTAAATACCGAGGTGAGCGTGACCTCCGCGCCCTGCCGCGCCGACACCTCGGCCACATCCTGCGCGGTCTTGCCGACGATCACCAGCTCGGGGCGGTCGGCGGTCTTCGGGTTCTCGATGTGCCCGAGGCGGCGCGCCACGGTCGCGACGTCGATCGAGGTGTCGCCGCCGCCCACCACCACCACGCGTTTTCCCACGTGCTGCAGGCGCCCGTCGTTGAACGCGCGCAGGAACGCGGTGGCGGTCACGCAGTTGGGCGCCTCGGCGCCCGGCACCGGCAGCGCCCGGCCGCTCTGCGCGCCCAGGCCCATGAACACCGCGTCGAACTCCTTTTGCACCGTATCCATGGCGACGTCGCTGCCGATGCGGGTTTTCAAACGCGTCTGCACGCCGAGATCGAGGATGCGCTTGATCTCCGCGTCGAGCGTGTCGCGCGGCGTGCGAAAACCCGGGATGCCGTAGCGCATCATCCCGCCCAGCTCCTGGTGCTCGTCGAATATCGTCACCTCGTGCCCCTTCAGCGCGAGCTGGTAGGCGCATGAAAGCCCCGCCGGCCCGCCGCCGATCACCGCCACCTTCTTCCCGGTCGAAGTCGCGGGCTTCGTGAAGCCGAGGCCCTTGCCGATCGCGTAATCGCCGAGGAAATGCTCGACCGCGTTGATGCCAACGAAATCCTCGACTTCGTTGCGGTTGCAACCCGACTCGCAGGGCGCCGGGCACACGCGCCCCATCACCGAGGGGAACGGGTTCGCCTCGGTGAGCCGCCGCCAGGCGTATTCCTGCCATGCCACGCCGGCGGGCGGTTTCTCGGTGCCGCGCACGATCGCGAGATACCCCCGGATGTCCTCGCCCGAAGGGCAGCTCGCCTGGCACGGCGGTGCGCTCTTCTGGTAGGTCGGGCACTTGTGCGTGTAGCTCGCGTTGAAGATCTGCTCGGACAGGCTGCGCCACTTGGCGTCGCCGTCCTTGAAGCGCCGGAGGGTGAGTTTCTCCGCTGCGGGCTTGCGGTCGATGGTTGCAGACATTGCTTGTCCCTCGCTCTTGCTAGTCGTTGCGCCCGAGCCGGATCGCGTCGCCCACCAGCTGGTGCACGCCGCCGACCATCTCCATGTCGAACTTGTAATACGGCAGGACCTTGGAGAACTGCGCCTTGCAGATCGCGCAGATCGTCGCCATGAAATTGACGCCG
>JBGOTT010000205.1:0-7582 GCA_041476585.1 Gammaproteobacteria bacterium
GAAAGGCAACCTCGTCCCTGATGCGTATCTGGCCGCGATGGCGATCGAGTCGGGTTGCGAGTGGATCACCACCGACCGGGACTTCAGCCGGTTCAAGGGTCTGCGCTGGCGGCATCCGCTTCAGTAATGCCGTTCGCGCCCGCTTCAACGACGATGCTTCTCACGCAGTTTGCGCCGAATCAGATCGGAATTGCTCTCGCCCCGCCGGCGCCGGACCGGCGCGACGCGACGCGATCGCGCACCGCCAGATACGCCAGACAAGCCGAATGATGTTTCAACGCGAGCTCCGCCAGCAACTCGCGCGCGAGCAGGGCGATGCCACGCTGGATCGCCTCGGTCTGCGTGACGCGGTGCGTCCGGCAGTAACGGGTGAGCAATGCGCGCGTGCGCGCATCGAGACGGGCGGATACGGTCATTGCGGGTCGCGATATTGCGTTCCTCTAATACAGTGCCTCGCACGGCTTGTCCGGTCAATACTGCTGCGCACTCGGTAGCGTCTCAGTTTGAATGTGTCCTTCCGGCCAATAGCAGTCATTCGTGGATCTGTTATTCGATTACCTGGTTGGCGCGCAGCAGCACCGACTGCGGAATCGTCAGGCCAAGTGCTCTGGCGGTCTTGAGATTGACGACCAGTTCGACTTCGCTCGGCAGTTCGACGGGAAGGTCGGCTGGCTTGGCGCCATTCAGGATGCGGGCGACATAGTCAAAGCTCCGCGCGAACGTGTTTGCGACGACCGATCCGTAGGAGAGGAGACCGCCAGCCTCGGCGAAGGCCCTCTGGGTTGAAACCCCAGGCAGTCGGCTTCGATTGACGAACTCGATGATCCGCGGTCGCTCTCTTGCAGTAAGGGGCGTGCCAAGGTCCAGAAGCGCATGCCCCTGCCAATCCAGGATGGCCGGGAACACGATGTCAAAATCCTCGCGGCGCCCTACCGGATAGTGGCGAACCTGGAGATTGAAACGCTTTGCTGCGGCTTCCACGGGTGCGCGCACCCCAGGAATGTCTGCGCCTGAAACTGAGCGATAGGTTCCAGCATTGCTGAGATAGGCAAGGCGTTTCGCGCTGGGGACTAATTGGAGCACGAACTCGACCAGTTTTCCGAAGACCTCCGGGTCCGCTAGGTGTGCGATTCCGGTCACATTGCGCCCTGGCCGCGAATACGAATCGATCAGGCCGAGTTCGATCGGAACGCCAACGTTCCAGAACACGATCGGAATGGACTTTGTCGCTCGCGCTGCCGCCACCGCGGCTTCAGGCCCGAGCGCCCAGATCACATCGGGGCGCTTTTTCACAAGTTCCACCGCAAGGTCGGGAAGACGATCTTCTCTTCCTTCGCCATAGGCAGGCTCGACGACCAAGTTCTTCCCGTCGATCCAGCCAAGCTTTGCGAGCGGGCCCTGGGTCCAGAACGAAGCCAATTGTTCGGGGGTTGGCGGAGGGGAAGGACTGAGGATGCCGAAGACTCGCATTTTCGCTGTCGGCTGGGCCTTCGCGAGCGGCGCGGCGAGCAGCGCACCTGACGCGATTAGAAACTTGCGGCGATTGGCGTGATTCATCCGACCCTCCATCGATCGACACGAAACAACAGCGCATGAACCGACGTTTTGGGCCGTGCACCCGACAACCTCAGTAACCGGTCAACCTACGCCCAAGGGATCGGGGCCATGTTGATCTCCGTCAAACCGAAGGGAATGCGAATGTTCGCTTCGGGTCGAAGGCCGTCATTCAAACTGAGACGCCACCGTGTACGCCGCGTCATCCGCTAATGAAAATCCCGCGACCGCGTCGCCAGCCGCCCGAGCAGGGCGGTATGGTCCACCAGCCGCCGCGCCAGCAGGTGCACCACCTCGCCTTCGCGCTCGATGCTGCCGTAAACCGCCATCAGGCGGGCGCCGAGCACTTCGCGGCGCTGCTTCTCCTGCAAATCGCGCCACACGATCACGTTGACGCAGCCGGTTTCATCTTCGAGCGTCACGAACATCACGCCGCTGGCGGTGTCCGGCCGCTGCCGTCCGATGACGATGCCCGCCGCGCGCGCGAGGCTGCCGTGTTGCAGCGAGCGGATCTCCCCGGCGGCGGCCAGCCCCATCCGCGCAAGGCGCGGCCTGAGCAGCGCCAGCGGATGGCGGCCGAGCGTGAGGCCGAGGGCCGCGTAGTCGGCAACCACGTTTTCGCCCTCGCTCGGCGCGGCGAGGGCAGGTGTGTTTTCCGCGAAGCGCGCGCCGGCCAGCAGCCCGGGCAGGTGCTCGACGCCCGCGACGCTCCAGGCGGCCTGCCGCCGGTGGCCCGCGAGCGCCTCGAGCGCACCCGAGCGCGCGAGGTGCTCGAGGTCACGCCGGTCCAACTGCGCGCGCAGCGCCAAGTCTTCGAGCGCTTCGAACGGCGCGCTCGCGCGCGCCGCGACGAGGCGTTCGGCACCGGCCTGCGTCAATCCCTTGACCATGCGCATGCCGAGCCGCAATGCGGGTCCCGCCGCACCATCTTCCAGCGTGCAATCCCAATCGCTCGCAGTGACGTCCACCGCGCGCACTTCCACGCCGTGCCGCCGCGCGTCCTGCACCAGCTGCGCGGGCGCGTAGAAACCCATCGGCTGCGAGTTGAGCAGCGCGGCGGCGAATGCCGCCGGTTCGTGGCACTTGAGCCATGCCGATACGTAGACCAGCAGCGCGAAGCTCGCCGCGTGGGACTCCGGAAAGCCGTACTCGCCGAAACCCTGGATCTGGCGGCAGATCGCCTGCGCGAACGCGTCGCTGTAGCCGCGCACGCGCATGCCTTCGGTGAGCTTGTGCTCGAACTTCTCCAGCCCGCCTTTTCTGCGCCAGGCCGCCATCGCGCGACGCAGGCCATCGGCCTCGCCCGGAGTGAAGCCTGCGGCAACCACCGCCAGCTGCATCACCTGCTCCTGGAAGATCGGCACGCCGAGCGTGCGCTCGAGCACGCCTTTCACCTGCTCGCTCGGGTAGGTGACGGGCTCCAATCCCTGCCTGCGGCGCAGGTAGGGATGCACCATGCCGCCCTGGATGGGACCGGGGCGCACGATCGCCACCTCGATCACCAGGTCGTAGAAGCTTGCGGGCTTGAGACGCGGCAGCATGTTCATCTGCGCGCGCGATTCGATCTGGAACACGCCCACCGTGTCGCCCCGCCCGATCATTGCGTACACCTGCGGGTCTTCCGCGGGAATGGCCGACATGCTCAAGCCCGTTGCGCGCCGGCGGCCGGCAAGCTCGAGCGCCTTGCGGATCGCGGTGAGCATGCCGAGCGCGAGCACGTCGACCTTGAGCAGGCCGAGCGCGTCGAGGTCGTCCTTGTCCCACTGGATCACGGTGCGGTTTTCCATTGCGGCGTTCTCGATCGGCACCAGCCGCGACAGCCGGTCGCGCGCGATCACGAAGCCGCCGGTGTGCTGCGACAGGTGGCGCGGGAAGCCGAGCAGTTCCCCCGTCAACGCGAGGAGCTGCCGCACTGCGGGGTTCGCGGGATCGAAGCCGGCCCCGGTGAGGCGCTCCGCGAGCACCTTGCGGCCGTCCCACCAGGACAACGACTTCGCCAGGCGCTCGACCTGGCCGGTGGAGAAGCCGAGCGCCTTGCCGACATCGCGCACCGCGCTCCTCGGCCGGTAGGTGATCAGCGTCGCGGTGAGCGCGGCGCGGTGCCTGCCGTACCTGGCATAGATGTACTGCATCACTTCCTCGCGCCGCTCGTGCTCGAAATCGACATCGATGTCCGGCGGCTCGTTCCTTTCCCTGGAGATGAAACGCTCGAACAGCGTGCTCATCCGCGCCGGATCGACTTCGGTGATGCCGAGCGCATAGCACACTGCGGAGTTGGCCGCCGAGCCGCGCCCCTGGCAGAGGATTCCCCGCTCGCGCGCGAAGCGCACCACGTCGTGGACGGTGAGGAAGTAGGGCTCGTAGCCGAGTTCGGCGATCAGCGCGAGTTCGTGCCCGACCTGGTCCAGCACCTTCGCCGGCGCTCCGGCCGGATAGCGCTCGGCGAGTCCCGCCATGGTGAGCGAGCGCAGATGCTCGCTCGGCGTCTGTGCGCAAGGGACCAGCTCCTCGGGATACTCGTAGCGCAGCTCGTCGAGCGAGAAGCCGCAGCGCCCGGCCACGACGAACGTCTGGGCGAGCGCCTCGGCCGGATAGATGCGCGCCAGTTGCTCGCGGCGGCGCAGGTGGCGTTCGCCGTTCGGCGCAAGCGCGAAGCCGGTCTCGGCCACGCGCGTGCCGAGGCGGATGGCGGTGAGCGTGTCGGCGAGCGCGCGGCGTGCGCGCGCGTGCATGCGCACACCGCCTGCCGCCGCGAGCGGCAGGCCGCGGCGTGCGGCGCAGTCGCGCACTGCGGCGGCGCGGCGCCGGTCGTCCGGGCCGGCATGCAGCTCGAGCAGCATCCACAGCCGTTCCCGGAAGATCTCCGCAAGTGCCGCCGCCAGCGCTTGCGGCATCTCCGCGAGCGCGTCTTCGCCCGGTTCGAGCAGGGCGAGGCAGCCGGGCACGCCGCCCGCGACATCCTCCAGCGAGAAGGCATACAGGCCTTTGCACGCCCGCCTGCGGCAGGCGGTGATCAGCTCGGCGAGGTTGCCGTAGCCTTCGCGGTCGGTGGCAAGCAGTATCAGCTTCGGGGGCGGCGACGCGCAACAGGCCGATGCGGCGGCAAGCGCGAACTCGGCGCCGATGATCAGCTTCAGGCCGCGCTGCTTCGCCGCCAGGTGGGCGCGCACTGCGCCGGCCACCGAGCACTCGTCGGTGATCGCGAGCGCCGCATAGCCGAGCGCATGCGCGCGCTCGATCAGTTCATCCGGGTGCGAGGCGCCGCGCAGGAAGCTGAAATTGCTCAGGCAGTGAAGTTCGGCGTAGCCGGGCGGGGAGTCGGGGGTCGGCATGAAAGAAATGTATAAATATACAGTATAGCCATCGCACCCGCTCGCGCAACAGGGTAAAGTTCTATAATCGGCCGGCAGCCTGAACCGCCAGTCCAACTTCCCGAGAGAACTTCCAACCCATGAGCGCGGACAAGTACACGGCCATCGTGGACAAGGACATCGCGGACCTGATCCCGATGTTTTTCAAGAACCGGCAAACCGAACTCGAAACGCTGCGCGCCGCGCTCGCCTCGGGCGATCTCGAGCAGGTGCGCCGGGTCGGCCACCGCATGAAGGGGGTCGGCAATTCGTACGGTTTCGCGCCGATCTCGGACATCGGCAAGATGTTCGAGGACTGCGCCAAGGCGAACGACGCGGCCGGTATCGGGGCGGGTCTGGCCGAGTACGCCGATTACCTCGAAAAGGTGAAAGTCGTCTATGAATGACCCGGCTCGCACGGCGGCGGGCGACGTGCGGCTGGGTTCGCCATCCCCGTACCGCGTCCTGATCGTCGACGACGACCCGGACATGAGCGCTTATCTGGCGCTGCTGCTGAAGAAGCAGGGCATGGCGCCCGAGGTCGCCAATGACGGCGAGAGCGCGATCACGCGCGCCCTCACCTCACCGCCCGACCTGATTCTGCTCGACGTGATGATGCCGGGCATGAGCGGATTCGACGTCTGCCATGCGCTCAAGTCCGACCCCGAAACGGCGCTGCTGCCGGTGGTGCTGATCACGGCGCTGGAGGACCGCGAGAGCCGAGTGCGCGGCATCGAGGCGGGCGCCGACGATTTCCTGTCCAAGCCGGTCAACCGCGAAGAGCTGCTCGCGCGCGTGAAGACGCTGCGCCGCCTGCACGAAACGAGAAAAGAGCTCGAGAACCGCCGCCTCGCCGCCGAGGCGGCGCGCGAGGACGCGCTGCGCGCGGCGATTTCGCGCTACATCTCGCCGCGCCTCGCGAACCGCATGCTCAGCCAGAACGTCGACAACTCCGGCGTGTTCCCGACCCTGCGGGACCGTGCCAAGGTGGTCGTGCTGTTCGCCGACTTGCGCGGATTCACGCGCCTGTCGGAGACCGTGCCGGTGTCGAAGATCGTGCCGATGCTCAACGAATTCTTCACCGCGCTCACCGCGGCGGTCCATGAGAACGAGGGAACCGTGTTCAGCATGGCGGGTGACAGCCTGCTGGTGGGATTCAACGTTCCGATCATGCAGCCCGACGCGGCCGAGCGGGCGCTGGAGACCGGGCGCAGCATGATACGGCGCTTCGCTCCGGTCGCGCTGCGCTGGCGGGCCGAGCATGGCCTGTCGGTCGGCATCGGCATCGGCATCGAGGCCGGCGAAGTGGTGGTCGGCAACGTCGGTTCGCCGACCTTCATGAGCTACACCATCATCGGCGACGCGGTCAACGTCGCGGCGCGGCTGATGCAGATGGCGGCGCCGGGCGAAATCCTGATCGGCCCGGCCGCCCGCAGCCTGGCGTTCGATGCCGTCGAGACGGAGGAGGTGGAGCCTCTCGAGGTGAAGGGTCGCAGCGAGCCGCTGTCTGCCTGGCGCGTGGTCTGCGCCGCCGACCGCGCACAGCCGGTTCGCACCGCCGTCGCGGCGCCGCTGATCGGTCGCGAGTCCGACCTCGAGCTGCTCGCGAACACGTTCGAGCGCGCCACCCGTGACCGCCGCGCGCACCTCATCACGATCTACGGCGAGCCCGGCATCGGCAAGAGCCGGCTGGCACGCGAGTTCGTCGGCTCGCTCGAGGGCGCGACCGTCCTCAGCGGCCGCTGCCTGCCGTACGGCGAGGCGATCACGTACTGGCCGCTCGCGGAGATGGTCAAGTCCGCCGCCGGGATCTCGGACGTCGATCCCGTCAAGGAGGCGATGGAGAAGCTGCGGGCATGCTGCGAGGACGAGGCCGTCGCCGACCTGCTCGGCCTCGCCGCGGGCGTGCTCGAGGCGGTGGAAGGGGAGCGCAGCGGCCAGGAGATCGCGTGGGCGGCGCGCGGCTGGGCAGACCAGCTCGCCGACGTGCAGCCGCTGGTGCTCGTCTTCGAGGACATCCACTGGGCGGAGGAGCCGCTGCTCGAGCTGATCGAGCACCTGGCGACCTGGGTCCGGGAGGCGCCACTCCTGCTCGTCACCCTTGCCCGCCCGGAGCTGATCGACGTCCGGCCGGGGTGGGGCGGCGGCCGGATGCGGGCGACTGCGATCGAGCTGGAGCCGCTGCGCCAGAGCGAGAGCGAGGAGCTGATCGAGGCGCTGCTGCCGGGCGACGGCCTTTCGTCCGAAGCCCTGCGTGACCTGCTCGAGAAGACCGAGGGCAACCCACTCTTCGTCGAGGAGACGATCCGCATGCTCGTCGAGACCGAAGGCGACTACCTTCCCGAGCGCATCCCCGACACGCTCCAGGCGCTGATCGCCGCACGCATCGACGGGTTGCCGGCCGCGGAGAAGGCGCTCCTGCACCGGGCGGCGGTGATCGGGCGGGTCTTCTGGCACGGCGCGCTCTCGCACGTCGCGCCCGACCTCGAAGTGGACGAGCTGCTCGACGACCTGCTGCTGCGCGACTTCGTGCTCGCCGAGCAGCGCTCGACGATCATCGGCGAGCGCGCGCTTGCCGGCCTCCTCGAGTGCGGCGGCGGCCTGCCTTGCCAGCTCCTGCGGCGGCGCCCCGTCGAGCTCGCCGAGAAGCTGTGCGGCGTGGTCGAGGTGGTAGGCGC
>JBGOTT010000206.1:0-7553 GCA_041476585.1 Gammaproteobacteria bacterium
ATCGACAACTTTTCTTAGCGCCTGACGAACTTGAGGTGCGTCACCTTTGGCGCGGCGACCGTCCGCACGAGAGAGAGGCCGTGCAGGTTGTCGCCGACGCCATCGAACAACCGCTCACCACTTCCGAGGAGCGTCGGCACGAGATTGATTTCCATCTCGTCCACGAGTCCGGCGGCAAGATACTGCTGGGCGGCTTTCGCACCGCCGGCGAGCGACACATCCTTACCACCGGCGGCTTGCCGGGCCTGTTCGAGCGCCGCCTCTATGCCGTCGGTGACGAATTTGAAGGTCGTCCCTCCGTCGAGTTCCAGTGGTTCACGTGCGTGGTGCGTGAGCACGAACACCGGGTGATGGAACGGCGGATTAACTCCCCACCAGCCGTTCCGGATTCTTGGCATCCCAACGGCCGGGGTGCCCGCCAAACATGTTGCGCCCCATCACCGTGGCGCCGATGTTGGCGAGCGATTCCTCGACGACCGGGGTGCTTTCGTTGACCTGCCCGCCTTCGAACCCAAGGAGCGCACGAAACACCGCAAGCTGGAAGGCCCACTCGTGAAGGCGCCCGCCGCCGATTCCGAGCGGGTTCTCCACGCTCTGGCTCGGACCAGCAACAAAGCCGTCGAGCGACATTGAGATTTTGAAGCGCAGTTTGGACATGTCTTATCTCCTGGGAACTTACCCGAAATGGATCAGAGAGAAATTGATCGAGCGACCAATACCTTCCAGCGGGTCGCTGAGCGTTCCGTCGAGATCGAACAGGAGAAGATCGTGAGGCATGAATGCGGACTAACGTCCCTCTCGATTGTGCTGTTATGTGGCAAGCCTACCCGCCCTTGCAATTCAATCGCCTCTAAGGCCGCGGCTCGCGCTGGAAACCGAAGCGCTGCGCAATCTCGCTGCCTGCAATCGTCCCGAGCCTGGCCTCGATTCCTCCTATCGAGATCGTCTCGCCGACGATCCGCTCGGCCGCACGCGGCAGGTCGCGATCGTCGAGCACGCCGATGCCGCGCTGATCCGCAACCATCAACGAGCCCTCCTCGTCGAGCCACGCTTCGAGCGGCGCTTGCGCGACCTGCCCGCAGTGATCGCGCAAATGCTCCGCGTCTAAGCGCCAGACGCGCGGCGTGTAAGCCAGTCGCACATACACTCGTTGAGGGCCGTTCTGGAAATACCAGCGTCCAAGCTCATCAGACGCGTAGTTTCGTCCGATGAACTCGCGCAGCGCAGCGTTGCCGATGCGCTCGAAGGACGCCGTTTCCTCAGGGCCGACGCGAATCCGCCACTCGCCGCGCCGATCGAGCAGCAACCAGCCGTACACCGCCGGAACGTCCGGCCATCTGGCGAGGGCGCGAAGAACTGGATCGTCCATTCGAGAACGGCGCGTTCGATCAGTCGGCCGCCCTGAACCCCGTCGTCTTCACCACCCGCGCCCAGCGCTCTTCGCCGGCGCGCATGCTGGCGGCGAACTCGGCGCCGGTCTGGGCCGGAACGTCGAAACCCATCTGCTCGAGCCGCTCGCGCGCCGCAGGCTCGAGGTGCGCCGCTTTCGCGGCCTGCACGAGCTTCGCGAGGATGTCGGGCGGCGTGCCGGCACGCGCGACCAGGCCGAACCAAGTGCCCGCAGTGAACTCGGCATAGCCCAGCTCGGCGAACGTCGGCACAGCGGGGAGTTGGCGCCAGCGCACCGCGCCGGTGGTCGCGATCGCGTTCAGCTTGCCGCCCTGGACGTGCGCGAGCGCAGTCTGGATCTGCGATATGCCGAGCGGCACATGCCCGCCCAGCAGCGATTGCACCTGAGGTCCCGAACCCTTGAACGTGATGTGCGCCATGTCGAGCCCGAAGCGCTCGTTCAGCTGATGCCCGAGAAAGTGCGACAGCGTGCCGGGGCTGAACGAGGCATAGGAAACCTTGCCTGGATTCGCCTTGACCCAGGCGACAAGCTCGGCGAGCGTCTTCGCCGGCACACTCGGATGCGTGACCAGCACGAATGGCGACTCGACGCCCTTGATGATCCCGGTAAAGTCGGCGGGCTTCCAGCGCAGATCCGGATACGCACTCGGATTGATCTCGATCTGCGACTGCGCCGGAACCCATAGCGCGTAACCATCGGCAGACGCCCTGGCCACCCACTCCGCGGCGATATTGGCATTCGCCCCCGTGCGGTTCTCCACGATCACCGTCTGGCCGAGCAGGCGCGACATCGGCTCGGCCACCGCGCGCGCGTACACGTCCGGTGCGCTGCCCGGCGCGCTGCCTACCAGGAGAGCGATCGGCTTGGCGGGCCACGGCTGCGCGAGCGCACCCGCGCCCGATCCGCAGACGGCGGCGGTTGTGAGGGCGGCGACCATCCATTGCCTGCAATTCATCTGTCTTCTCCGCCGGCGTCCCAATTGTGACACCTTCATGTGAAACTAGCACGCCGGGACCGCTCTCGGCGAATTCGTCGATCGGTACAATGCCGATTGACTGACGAGTGGAGGCCAGGGCAATGCGCACGACCGACACCACCGACGCCACCGGCTCGCCGAGGTACGACCTGCGTCGCTGGCTGGACCATCTCGCGCGAACCGACCGGCTCGCGGTGATCAACGAACACACCCCGCTTGAACATGGGCTGGCGGCGATCGCGAAGAACCTGGACGGCAGGAAAGCTGCGCTGTTTCCGCACCCGGGCGGGCATGAAATACCGGTCGTGTCTGGCTTCATTTCGCGGCGTGCCTGGATCGCCGAGGCGATGGGCGTGAACGAGTCCGACCTGCTCGCGCACTTTCGCCGCGCCTCAGAACACCCGCTGCCATGGCACGAGGTCGGCCGCGTGAGCGCACCCTGCCAGGCCGTCGCGCACACCGACGTGGACATGCTCAGACTGCTGCCCGTTCCCACGCACAGCGAGCACGACAGCGGCCCGTACATCACCGCCGGTCTGGTCATCGCGCGCAATCCCAGGACCGGGATCCAGAATGTGTCGATCAACCGCATCCAGATCAACGACAGTAAGCGCATGGGCATCCTGATGCTGCCCCGCCACCTGCATGCGTTCTATCAGGCCGCCGAACAGAAGGGCGAGCCTCTCGCCGTCGCGGTGGTGATTGGCGTCGATCCCATGACGCTGCTGGCCTCCCAGGTCATCGCGCCGATCGACCACGACGAATTGGAAATTGCCGGCGCGCTGGGCGGCGAACCCCTGCTTGTCGTGAAGTGCCTGACCAACGACGTGCGGGTGCCGGCCGGCGCGGAGATTGTCATCGAGGGGCGTCTGCTGCCCGGGGTGCGCGAGCCCGAGGGTCCGTTCGGCGAGTTTCCGAAGTACTACAGCGCGCGCGAAAACCGCGAGGTGATCGCAGTCGACGCGGTCACGCACCGGCGCAACCCGATCTACCACACCATCATCCCGGCCGAGATGGAGCACCTGCTGCTGGGCGCCATACCGCGTGAGGCGACGCTGCTGGCTCACCTGCAGCGCAGCTTCCCCAACGTGCTGGACGTGCACTTGTCGGTCGGCGGCGTGTGCCGTTACCACCTCTACGTCAAGATGAAGAAGAAGCGGGAGGGCGAACCCAAGAACGTGATCCTCGGCGCCCTGGGCGGGCACTACGACATCAAGCAGGTGATCGTGGTGGATGACGATGTGGACGTGCACAACCCGGTCGAAGTCGAATGGGCGGTGGCCACCCGGTTCCAGGCCGATCACGACCTGGTGGTGATCTCAGGCGCCCAGGGCTCCATCCTCGACCCGTCCACCACGGTGCAGACCAGCCGGCATGGAGCAGTCACGCCCGTCGCGCAGCTCCAGGGCATCAGCGCCAAGATGGGGCTGGATGCGACCAAGCCGGTCGAATATGAAGGTCATGTATTCACCAGGGTGCGCATCCCGGGCGAGGATTCGGTGGACCTCGACGCGGCATTGCATCCGAGCCCCGAGCAGATCCTGGGCCGGATACTTGCCGATTGAGGGCGGGTTCCGCTCAGGCCACGTCAAGGCGGCGCTCGACCGAACGCGGCAGCGCGATGCCGAAGCCCTGCGCATAGCCCACACCCAGCGTGCGCAGCTGGTCGAGGATCTCCTGCGACTCGACGCATTCCGCGATCACGTCGATATGCATGACGCTGCCGACCCGGACGATCGCGCTCAACTTGTTGGCCGCGCCCGGAGTGGTGAGGATGCGGCGCACGATCGTGCCGTCGACCTTCACGAAACTTGCGTGCAGCGCGACGAGCGCATTGAACGTCACCGAGCGCCGGCCGAAGCTGTCGATCAGCACGCGGCAGCCGAAGCGGCGAGCGGTCGCCGCGAACTTTGCCGCCGACTCGGGACGCGCGAGCGTGTCGACTTCGTCGATTTCGAAGCAGATTGCCTGCGCATCGACGTCGCGGCGCACCAGCTCGCCGGCAACGAACGGCAGGAAATCCGCATCCTCGATCGTCTGGCCGGAAATGTTGATGGTCAGGATCATTCCCTTGGCCGGCGGGCGCGTGAGGCTGTCGATCACGTTCTTCGCGACCCAGCGGTCGAGCGCCGGCATCATCCTGCAATGCTCGAATGCCGGCAGGAATTCGCCCGGCGGCAGCAGCTTCTGCTCCTCTTCGCGCAGCCGCACCAGGGTTTCCGCCATCGGGAAATCGTTCTTGCCGGAGAGCCTCAGGATAGGCTGTGCGAACAGCTGCAGTTCATTGTTGGACAGCGACGCGAGCAGGCGCGCGGCGGGGTTTTCCCAGCCGGTAAGCTCGCTCGACAACTCGTCGAGTTCGGCGGGCGGCGGGGCGGGCGGAGGGAAGCTGATGTCGTGGACCATGGGATACGCTTCTATTGTAGACGGCTGCAGCGTCGACGTCAGCGCCAGCCGCCCTCGCCGGCCTTGCGCAACCTGCCGGCCTCCTCGCGCAGCAGCCGTTCCAGGTCGCCGCGTCCCTGCTGCGATGCCGCGATCAACCGCTTCTCGTCGTGCCGATGGGGCGCATGCTCGACCAGCAGTTCCTCGTCGCGGCGCCGGAACTGCACCGCCATGCGCCGCGCCACGTGCGGATGGTGCCCGAGCATCCTGAGCGCCAGCTCCGCGGCGTCGAGCGCCGAGCCGAATGTCTCGCGCACCGCCGGCACGCCCATCTCGACATACTCGAACGCATCCGAGCGGCTGCGCGCGCGTGCAAGCACCTTCAACTGCGGAAAATGGCTGCGCGCAAGCCGCGTGATCGCGAGCGCCGCCTCGTGGTCGTCGACAGCGACCACCAGCACCTTCGCCTTGCCCGCGCCGGCCGCTTCAAGCAGGTCGAGCCGCGTTGCGTCGCCGTAATACGCGATCGAGCCGAAGCGGCGCACCATGTCGATCTGATTCGGGTCGTGGTCGACCACGGTCGAGCCGATACCCAGTCCGCGCAGCACGCGCGAGACGATCTGGCCGTAGCGGCCGAAGCCGGCAATGATGACCGGGTTGTGCTCCTCGATCGCGTCGGGCGCGCGCTCGGAGCGCCGCTCCAGCCGCGGCATGATCACGCGCTGATAGAGCGCGATCAGCAGCGGCGTGGTGAGCATCGAGGCCGCCACCGCAGCAGTCAGCAGATCGACCGTGGCGCGCTCCAGGACCTGTTGCGAGCCTGCCACGCCGTACAGCACGAAGGCGAATTCCCCGACCTGCGAAAGCGTCAGCGCGAACAGCAGCGCATCGGCGCGCCCGCAGTAGCCGAACAGCTTTGCCACCGGATAAAGCAACGCGATCTTCAGAGCCACCACGCCGAGCGCCAGGCCGAGCACCAGCAGCGGCGAGCGCATCAACAGGCCCAGGTCGACCGACATGCCCACCGCGATGAAGAACAATCCCAGCAGCAGGCCTTTGAACGGCTCGATGTCGAGCTCGAGCTCGTGGCGGTACTCGGAATCCGCGAGCAGGACACCCGCAAGGAACGCCCCGAGCGCCATCGACAACCCGGCCGCTTGCATCAGCGCCGCGATGCCGAGCACCAGCAACAGCGAAAAACCGAGAAAGATCTCCCGCAGCCGGGTATTGGCGATGTAACGCAGCACCGGCCTCAGCAGATTCCGGCCGGCGAAGATCAGCGCCACGATGGCGGCGATCGCCTCGGCGGCCGCAAGCCAGTCGATTCCCGCACCGGATTTGCCCGGCGAAATCATGCCGAGCGCCAGCATCAGCGGGATCACCGCGAGGTCCTGGAACAGCAGCACCGAAAACGACGCCTGCCCGCCCGGGGTCGGCAGCAGGTTCTTCTCCTCGAGCGTGGCGAGCGCAATCGCGGTGGAGGACATCGCGAAACCCATGCCCGCGACGAGCGCCACGGTGACGCTCTGGCCAAACGCCCACCCGAGCGCCGCAACCGCCAGCATCGTCGCCGCGACCTGCACGCCTCCCATGCCGAAGATCGCGCGGCGCAACTGCCAAAGCCGCTGCGGATTCAACTCCAGCCCGACCAGGAACAGCAGCAGCACCACGCCGAACTCGGAAAAATGCAGCACGGTTTCCGGTTCTGAAATCAGGCGCAGGCCCCACGGCCCGATGGCGACGCCGGCGACCAGGAACCCGAGCACCGAGCCCAGCCCCAGGCGCTTGAACACCGGCACCGCGATGACGCCGGCAGCGAGATAGACCAGCGCCTGGTGCAGAAAACCGTGTTCGGCCATGGACCTACTCCGAGGAGGAAAAAGTTTCGAACGCCGCGGGCAACTCGCCCGCGGCGATTCTCGCGACAAGCGCACGGTAGCCCTGCGCGTGCGCGTCGAGTTCGCCATTCGAGGCGATGCTCGCCCCGTAGGTGACGAAAGGCGGCAGGCAAACCATCCCGCAGTAGTGCGCCATCTGCTCGAACGGCCGCAGCAGTTCGACGACGGTGAAATGCGCCTTGCCGCCGCGGCGGTACGAATCCGGCGGACCGCCCGCGCTGATGGCCTGCATGAATTGCTTGCCGTGCAGGCGGTCGCCGCCTTCGCCCCAGGCCCAGCCGGCCTCGAGCACGGTATCCTGCCACTCCTTTACGATTGCGGGCGCTCCGTACCAGTGCATCGGATGCTGGAACACGAGCACCTCGTGCTCGAGCAGCATCGCCTGTTCGCGCCTGGCGTCGATGAAGAAATCCGGATACGCGGCATACAGATCATGCAGGGTCACGCCGGGCAGCCCTTCGATTGCGGCGCGCAACCGGAGGTTCGCGCGCGAACGGTCGTGGTCCGGGTGCGCGTAGACGACGAGGACGCGCCTTTGCATGCGCGGAATCTAGCATGGGTGATTCGCCCCGTACCGGCTTTGCATTAAACTGCGCAGCTTTCCGCCCGGACGGTTCAGATGTCCCGAAAAGACTACAAGTGCGCGCACCGCCTGCGGGTGCGCTGGGCCGAGGTGGACATGCAGGGCATCGTGTTCAATGGCCATTACCTCACGTACATCGATACCGCGATCGCGGAGTACTGGCGCGAGATCGGCCTGCCCTACCCGCACGGCTACGTCGAGCGCTACGGCAACGACATGTACCTGCGCAAGGCGGAAGTCGACTATCTCGGCTCGGCGCGCTATGACGACGCGCTCGAAGTGCTGTGTCGCGCGGCGCGG
>JBGOTT010000207.1:0-7536 GCA_041476585.1 Gammaproteobacteria bacterium
CGTAGGAGTTCAACTTCAGCTTGTAGCCGGGGACGATGCCCTTGTCCTCCTGGATGTCGAGCAGCAGGGTCGCGGTGTCGCCGGCGAAGGACAGCTTCCAGTGGTTGTAGCGCTCGGGGTGAGTGTCGAAGGTGATCATCGGAATCTGCGCCTATGCAATATATTACATATCATATTTCACGAAAAGTAATTATAATGCCTTTGCCCAAAGTCAACAACCATGCCGGATCAGGCGTCGGGACCGTGAATGCGGCGGCACCGCAGGTCTGGCATCTCCCCGACAGATTGCCATCTCAACTTAGCGTTCGACGGAATCTCCATCGCATCGAAATCGTTGGGCCCCTTCATTGCTTTCGCGGTGGGCGCCTTTCCTTTGACGACGTTGATTTCAATGTTGCGGCGGATTGCCGAGAAGAATCTCGGCATGGGCGCTACGCCCGACGAGGCCAGCGACGATATCATCAAATTGCAGGGCGTCAATAAAACTATTGTCGAGCGACTTCTCAATGAGGACATCACCACGCTCACGCAGATCGCCTGCTGCGACCCCGTGCGGCTCGCAATGCGCTCTAATCTGGCGTTCAATTTCGTGACCGACCGTATGAATCAAGCGCCGGCGTGGATGTATTTTCAGGACGGTCCGTATGCAATTCGGCCTCTCGGGATGCGGGGCGCCGTAGAGATCAAGAGCTTGATCGACTCTTACGACGAAGCGACCGGTCCTGACCACGATCGCGCAGTTGCCGCGATGCCGTTGATCGCCACTGCGATCAAGCAAGAGAAGAAAACGCTGCAAATCGCGTTCCGCCAGATTGCCGAAGATCCCTATACGATCTTCCTTCATGAAGTGTGGACGTGGTTCGAGCGAGGCGTGATGTCTTTGCTGGCGTGGCTGGATGGTTAGTCGAGTCGGTGTATCGACTTCGCCGCGTTTCAGACCCGGTCGATCGTGAAGATTTCGACTTCGTTGCGCTCGTCGCCGCGGGGCTTGAGCCTGCTGCCTGCGATCACCCCGGATAACCCGGCCCCGGCCCGGAAGGTTGCGGCAACACGGGCTGCCACCCGCCGGGACACACCTGGACCTGAGGGTAGTAGCCGTTCGCCTCGGGGCAGAAGTACCAGAACTGCTGGTTGGGGGGCTGCTGGATGTACGCCGGGGGGGGCTGCTGGATGTACGCCGGCGATGGCGGGTAGTAGTAGTAGTCGTAGGGCGAATAGGGATAGAAGAACGGCGCCGCAAACAGCGGCGCGCCGACGAAAAATCCGACCCGCGGGCCGGAAAAGAAACGCTGCGAACCGGCATGGCCTGAATGCGCGCGTGCGCCTGAGAAACCGTGGCCGGACCTGCCACCCCCGCGCGCGAGCACCGGAAGGCTCACGGCCGCGACCAACACCGCGATCACCGCCAGAGTCGCCTTCGAATGCCGCATCGCCGCTCCTTTGGCTGGAGCGTACTCCCGGGAGGGGATTGCAGGTGTTACGAATTGCAACGCCTCTCCCATTGCCGCCTGCTTCTGCTGCGGCGCAAAACCCCCGGCCACCCGCCGCGTTCACGGCGTGACGATGTTGAATTGCGGGTCGAAGGTGTCGAGGTGCGCGAATACCGCGGCGAGCGCCTTCGGGTCGCCTTCGAGCTTGGCCGTCCCGGCCCGGATCAGGTCGGCGAGGGGCATTTTCTGCAGCAGCATCTGGTACAGCCCGGGGCGCGTCAGCGCAAGGGTGGCATTCGGGTTGTCCAGCAAGCGGCCCCGGGTGTTGTTCAGCACCGAGTTGGAGAGTTCGAGGGCGTAGTTCTCGTTGCTGTCGGTGAACAGGATGTTGATGCCGACACTCAGCCCGTCGACCTTGGCGTGGTCGAGCCGTACCGCGACGAAGTCGAAGATCATGTCCAGCGTCATCGCGCGCACCATGTCGGTGCCGCTGGTGGTAGTGCGCGACTTCTGCACGCCCTTGCGCAATTCCTGTGCGCCGCTGAGGAACTCGTTGCGCCAGACGCCCGACTCGGACTGGTAGCCGAGTTGCTCGAGCGCGTCTGCCTGCAGCACGCGCGCGGCGGCGTTCTTCGGGTCGGCGAAAACCAGGTGGTTCACGATTTCCACCACCCAGCGGTAGTCGCCCGCCGCGAACGCTTTGCGCGCCGTGGCGAGCAGCGCCTTCGCGCCGCCCATCGCCGCGACGTAACGTTTCGCGGTCTCCTCGGGCGGGTGGCGGTGCAGGCTCGCCGGGTTGCCGTCGTAGAACCCGAGGTAGAAGTTATAGACCGCGCGCACGTTGTGCGACAGCGTGCCGTAGTAGCCGTGCGTCGCGAAATCGTTTTCCAGCGACTTCGGCAGGCTGACCATGTTCGCGATCTCCTCCGCCGTATAGCCGTGGTTGGCGAGGCGCAGCGCCTCATCGTGGATGAAGCGGTAGAGGTCGCGCTGGTTGGCGAGGTATTTGCGGATGCGCGCGTTGTCCCAGATCGGCCAGTTGTGGCTGGCGAAGGCGATCTCGGCGCCGGGGAAGGCGTCGAGCGTCTCGTTGACGTACTTGCTCCATGCCAGGGCGTCGCGCATCTTGGCGCCGCGCAGCGTGTAGATGTTGTGCATCGTGTGCGTGGCCAGTTCCGACAGGCACAGCGCCTTCATCTCGGGCAGGTAGAGCATGAACTCGGCCGGCGCCTCGGTGCCGTTGGCCATCTGGAACACGATGCGCACGCCGTCGATGGTGAGTTCCTGCCCGGTCTTGGTGATGATTTCCGTCGGCGCGATCAGTCCCGCCGTGCCGAGCGACACCGCCTTGCCCAGGCCGACGCCGACGGCGCCTTTGTCGTTCCACGGCAGGGAGGTGCCGAACTGGTAGCTCGCGCGCCGCGTCATCGCGTTGCCGGCGAGCACGTTCTCGGCCACCGCGTGTTCCATGAATCCGTCCGGGGCGATGACGCGAATCCTGCCGGCCTTGACGTCGGCCTCATCGACGATGCCGCGCACCCCGCCGAAGTGGTCGATGTGGCTGTGCGTGTAGATCACGGCAAGGACCAGTTTTTTTCCGAGGTGGGTCTCGGCCAGCGCCATCGTCGCCTTCGCGACCTCGGCGGTCAGCAGCGGGTCGATGACGATCCAGCCGGTGGCGCCCTCGATCAGCGTCATGTTCGAGATGTCGTAGTTGCGCACCTGGTAGATGCGCTCGGCGACCTTGAACAGCCCTGCGGTGTTGTTGATCTGCTCCTGCCGCCACAGGTTCGGGTTGACGCTCGCCGGCGCATCGCCGCGGATGAAATCGAAGCGCTTGCCGTCCCAGACGACGTTGCCCTTGTCGTCCCTGATCAGCGCATCGGGCAGCGCGGCGACAAAGCCGCGGCGCGCGTCGTCGTAGTCCTGGCGGTCGCCGAGATTCAGCTTCGCCGCTATGGCCCTGTTCGTTGCTGCAGTGAAGCGGCTCGCCTCCTTCGCTTCCTGCGGCCCGGCGGCGGCGGCGAACGAGGCGGCGAGCAGCGCCGCCATGCAGATGCGCTTAGGATTCATGCGGAGGTCTCTCTCAATGGGGATAGTGCACCGGTGGAAAGCTCTCGAAGGCGGGTTTCGCGAACAGATAGCCCTGGAACAACCGCACGCCCTGGTCCACGAACCACCGGTACTCCTCCGCAGTTTCCACGCCCTCGGCGATCACTTCGATGCCCAGATCGCGGCAGGCCTGGGCGATGGCGCGAACGATGGCCTGGCGCGGCCCGCGGCTTTCGATGCCCCTCACGAGGTTCATGTCGAGCTTGATCTGGTCGGGCTGGAAATCGGCGAGCAGATTCAGACCGGAATAACCGGCGCCGAAGTCGTCGATGGCGACCTTCAGCCCCAGGCTGCGGTGCTCGTTGATGAGTTGGGCGAACTCGACGTGGTTGTCGATCGCCTCGACTTCGGTCACCTCCAGGATGATGCGCTGCCGCGCAAGCCCGCATCGATCCGCCGCCTCCAGAGTGTGGAAGATCGATCCGGGCAGGCTGTGCAGGCTGCGCGGCAGGAAATTCAGGTTGAGGTGGCATTCGATGCCGAGCCGCACGGCAAGCGCGATCGCGACCGCGCGCCCGTCCTGGTTGAAGCGATGCCGGTTTGCGTAAGCCACCTGTTTCAATACCGCCGATGCCGGCTCGTTGCCGGGGCCGCGGATCAGCGCTTCGTAGGAGAAGACCTTGCGCGCGACCGTGTCGACGATCGGCAGAAACGCAAAGGAGAATGCAGGATCCGTGGCGGCGTGCATGCCCGGCGTGACAGGCATGCGCCTTTCCATGTTCAAGCCTCTGTCGGTGACGGCATTCGGAAACTCCGTTTGATGGCTCAGTATATAGGCCTTACGCGGGTAAACTGATCACCGAAGAGGATTCGCATGATCAGGATCGCATTGCTGCTTGCCGGCGTTTTTGCCGCGTTGCTGGGCGGTTGCGGTAGCGCACCAAGCACGACGATGAACGCCCCGACACCCGCCGTAGAAGCCGGGCTCGCGCGCGCAGGCGTGCCGGTGGCGCTGGTTGAATACACCGCTGTCGCGAAGATGGTGGAGGACGCGAAGACCGGCGCCTGGGACATCGCGGTCGTCGCGTTTGATCCGGCGCGAAAGAGCGTGCTCGAATTCGCGCCGCCGCACATGGTCGTGGACCTCACCTATCTGGTCGCGCCCGGGTCGTCGATTCGCAGCGTGGCGGATGCCGACAAGCCTGGCGTTCGCATCGGCGCTGCGCGCGTTGCTGCGCGAGCGCAAGGTGGATGCGATCGCGCAGAATCGGTTTTTGTTGTTGGGCTTGGCGGAACAATTGTCCGGCTCGCGCGTGCTGGAGGACCGGTTTTCTGCTGCGGAGATGACGATCGTGCTGCCGAAGGGGCGGGCGGCAGCGCTCGAGTATGTGGGGGTGTTTGTGGAAGAAGCGAAGAGCTCGGGGAGTGTGGGGAAGGCGATTGAGGCGGCGGGGTTGCGGGGGGTGAGCGTTGCGCCGGCTGTACGGTGAGACGATCATGCGAAAGATGCCCTCGATGCGTACTTTTGTGTGGCTTACCGCGGCAGCCATTCTTTCCGGCTGCGCCAACGTTCCCGAACTCTCGAGTCCCGCACACTCCGCCGAGACTCTGGCCAAGGCCTGTCCCGCGATCACCAACCAGCGCATCGACCCGAACCGCATCGGCCTGCCAAGCGGCGAAGCCTGGATCACGAGCGCGCAGCTCATGCGCGCGAAACCTGCCGGCACGCAGCCGAACGGCGCCGTGCAACCCGCCACCCCCGATTACTGCCAACTTCTCGGCAGCATCTCCCCGCTGGACCCGAAAGCACCCCCGATCAACTTCCAGCTAAACCTGCCGCTCCACTGGAACGGCAAGACGCTGCAATACGGCGGCGGCGGCTTCAACGGCACGCTCATCACCGGCCTCGCCCCGCTGCGCGATGCAACCAACAGTGCGCCGCTCCCATTGACGCAAGGCTACGCAACCTTCGGCACCGACTCGGGCCACCAATCCAGCGCGCACCCGCCGACGGAAGTTGCGGCGTGGGCGCTGAACGACGAGGCGCTGGTCAACTTCGCCTACGCCTCGTACAAGAAGGTGAAGGATGTCGCGCACGCGCTGGCTGCGGATTTCTACGGCACGCAGCCGGCGCAGTCGTATTTCTTCGGCGGCTCCGAAGGCGGGCGCGAAGGGCTGACGATGGCGCAGCGTTTCTCGGCCGATTACGACGGCATCGTGAGCGTTGTGCCGGTGATCAATTACATCGGACTGAATCATTCGTTCATGCGCGCGCAGCTGCTGCAGATGTCCGAGGCATGGATCAGTCCGGCGAAGGTCAAGGCGCTCGGCGCAGGCGTGGCGAAGGCCTGCGACGCACTCGACGGGCTGGAGGACGGCGTGGTCAACGATTACCTCGACTGTGCGATCAGGTTCGACCCGCGCGCGCTGCGCTGCCCGGACGGCGGGGACGCGGGCAATCACTGCCTGTCCGACGCCCAGGTCAGGGTGGTCAGGGAGATGTATTCGCCCTATGAGTTAATCGAGCCGATGGTCAATGGCGTCAGCGCCTACCCGGCAAGGCTGCCGGGCGGCGAGGATGTTCCCGGCGGCGGCTGGGACGCATGGGTGGCCGGCAAAACGAGACCCGCGCTGCCGGTCGCGCTCGAGCAATCCCGCCAATGGCTTTACGGCGGCAACTTCATCCGCTACTTCGTCGCGCGGGACGCCAACTTCGACCTGACGAAATACGACCCGGCGGATTTCAGGTCGCGCCTGCAGGAGGTGTCGCGGCTGATGGACTCCACCGACCCGGACCTTTCGGCGTTTTTCGGGCGCGGCGGAAAGCTGATCATCCGCGAAAATGCGAGCGACCTGGCGCAGAGCGCTCAGGCGGGGATGAACTACTACCGGATGGTGGTGGGCAAATTCGGCCAGGCCAGGGTGGACGAGCACCTGCGCCTGTACGTGTCGCCGGCCAGCACGCACGGCGGCATCGCGCTCAGCACCAAGGACGGCTCCGAAGTGCCGACTGCGGTCAACCTGCTCGACGTGCTCGAGCGCTGGGTGGTGAAGCGCGAAGTCCCGGCCGACGCGCTGACGCAGGTGCTCGATGCGCGCACGCCGCCGCACCAGGTGTTCGCCTCGCGCCCGATGTGCCGCTACCCGAACTATCCGCGTTACGTGAGCGGCGACCCGAAGAATGCCGCGAACTACCGTTGTACGGATTACGTTCCGTAAAGTAAGTCTGCGCCCGCCTCCCCGGCGTGCTTGACGGCCGCGGTGTATGTGATTACAGTAATTACATTCACCCTCTACCAAGCGCGCCGTGAGCAAATTGAGCAAATCCGCCAAGCCGGCCAAGACTCTGCCATCCATCGAACTCAAGGTCGTGGCCATCGGCAATTCGCGCGGTGTGCGGCTGCCCAAAGCGATCCTCGAGCGCTACGAAATCAAGGGCGCGCTGGTGCTCGAGGCGCGCGAGGAGGGGTTGCTGCTGCGCGGCAAGCCGGACAAGCGCCTGACCTGGGAGGAAACCTACAAGGAGGCGGCGCGCGAGCGTGAAGACTGGAGCGGGTTCGACGTTGCGCTGATGGACGGCCTCGATCCGAAGGAAAAATGGTAGCGCCCGGTGTGGTTCGTTACAGCGTCTATCTGGCGGATCTCGATCCGGTGCGCGGGCGCGAAATTGCGAAAACCCGACCCGTGGTGGTCATCAGCCAGGACGCGATGAACCTGCATTCGGATACGATTGTGGTGTGTCCGCTCACCACGGCCCTGCACCCGCGATGGCGCAGCCGCATCCAGTTCACCTGCGCGGGGCGCAAGGCGCAGATCGCGGTCGATCAGATCCGCACGCTCAGCAAGCAGCGCCTTGGCCGGCGTATCGACGCGCTTGCGCCGGCGCTTGCAGGGCAATTGCGGCGGTTGATTGCAGAGATGTACGGCGAGTAGAGAATCATCCAAAGGAGTCACCCCATGCACACCGTGATGTGGACGTTCCAGGTGCCGGAAGGCACATCGAAAGAAAGCCTGCGGCAGACGATCAAGGCTACCGCGCACACCTATCAGGGCA